>CAMAWP010000093.1 GCA_945861765.1 Akkermansia muciniphila
GGTTCATGGAGAGCCTCCACCTCCGACATTGGACCCGCATCGGGACCATGAACCTGGGAGCGCCGGCGTCTCGCCGGCGAGTTGCTGTGGCGAAATTAGGAACACGCCGGCGAGACGCCAGCGCTCCCAGGTCAGGTTCATGGAGAGGACGGGCCTTCATCTAGGCCAAGGCTTCGCTTGGATTTCCCGCTGCTTGAGCCGCTCGGGATGCTTCGACTAAAGATTGAAGAGACAGTCCGGCGGCAACGTGTTGTTCGGCTTGTTGAATCGATTCAAATGCTCCGCGAACCAGCGCTCGCGCCGAGTCGTCGCAAGTTGCCAACTCATGGCCTTGACCAGCTCGCACGGCTTGCAGGATATCCTGGGCGGAAATACTTTCCAAAGGACGGGCAGGGGCATAGCCCGTCTCGGTGCCAGCCACCTCGATCAACAACTTTGTTTCGACGAGGACGCTTAGGATCTGACTTGCCAACCGCAAGGGGACGCCTATCTCCTCGCTTATCCCTGAACTCGATGGAGGGCGTTCGGCGGCTTGAAATCGATGGCCGATTAATGTCATCAGCCGTAAAGCGATGAATTCTCTGCCTTTCTGATTGATCCGCTCCGCCTGTTTTTCCTGGATGTAGGCCCGACGGTTCTGAAACGCATAAGCGGTCTGCGCCCCAAACAGCAAAACAATCCACGAAAAATAAAGTCCGACCAGAAATAACGGGATAATCGCCAGACTTCCATAAACTTGTTTGTAGGTGACGACGCGTGAGACGTAGAGGAAGTTGAGATTGCTGTTCAAGTGAAGTAGAGCTCCTGCGACCGTCCCGCCTATAAGCGCCGCCCGCCAATCCACTTTCGTGTTGGGCATGAGCAGATAAAATAAGGCGCACGCCAAGCTCAATATAATAAAAGGTGCCACATGCGAAAAAACAAGCACTCCCAGGAGCGGCACCTTCTCGATGAGGCTCTGGACATATTTAAAATGGTTCCAAGAGCTAAATCCCGCGGCCAACACAAGAAACAGGGGACCCAACGAAATCACGGCCCAATATTGAACACTCCGAGAAAACCATGCCCGGCCGCGTGTTACTCCCCACATATCGTTCAATGTTGCCTCAATCGTCGAAAGAAGAGAAATCGCTACAAAAACCAATGCCAAGATGGCGGTCACCCCCAGAGTGCCGCTTTGAAAGTTAAGAATAAATCCATTGATCTTCGAAACGAGTTCCCGTCGCCCACTCGCTTTCGGGTCCTCACTTATTGCGTTTTCCCCTCCGGGCGCCGGAGCAACGGCGCCAGCATCGGTGTGGATAGTCCTCGATTCATTTGCAGCAAGGGCGCCGCGGCTCGTTTCGGGGGCGATAGCTTTGGAATCGATCTGAACTTTTTGAGCATCATTCGTCGCCGTGGAGACAAGGTCGAGTTCTGGGGCAATTTTTGCGATGGTGAAATCAATCCAATGTTGTATTTGTTTTTGTCCTTCCTCCTTTTTCAGAAACCCGGTCGAGACGCTCACCACCACGGCCAATACCGGAACAAGCGCCAGGAGCGTTGTGTAAGCCAGCGCCGCCGCGCGGACCGGGCAGCGATTGCGGGCAAAGCTCTTGCCGACCAGCACCCAAAAATGCAGAAATTTCCGGCTGTGCGAAAAAGTCCTGTCGTCGTGAAGTTCAGTTCCCTGTTCACCGAGGAATGCCTGGGCTTCGGCGTGTAGTTTTCGGAACTTCCCAATTGGCGGCTTAGGCATCACTCTCGGCCAAAGCTAACAAAGCAATCGGGTAAGTCAATTGGGGTCCCGTTCCTCACAGCGGTTCTCATTTTGCGGAGCGCGTTGTTCCGATGGAAAATGTTTAGCTTCCCTTGTAATCTGTGCTACAAGCCGTTCGCCCCGGACGGGCTTTACGATGAATGGAAACGCAAGAAAGCAGAACTCTCTGATCAACGGCAAGTTGCTGCCGCGGCTCGGTGTCATGCTTTTCTGCTTCGCGCTTGCTGGATTCACGTTGGCAGTCGGGCAAAAGGATTGCGCCAGTTGCCGCAAACCTAGACTTGGGATCTTTTCGGGTCAGCATGTTCGGGGAAACTTGCAAGCGCACGGTTTTGATTCCGAGGCTTTGTTCGCGCCATCCGGTGCGGCTTGGAGCAGTGGCGTCATTCAATCAGAATCTGTTTAAAAAATGTCAATCGAGTTGGCTTTATCCCCGGCGGGGCATCTCTTTCTCGCGCCATCCGAAGAGGCTGAATCGAAGCTTAACGAGTCGGCGAAGTCAGGCCTGACCGAGGCATTTGCGGCGGCGGGCGCGACTGGCTTGGAGCTGTTGGCGGCGGATTTTCTGCATAGTCCCTTGCCGCCCACGCTTGTTTTCTGGCGTGATTTCGCGCGCAGATTTTTCACGAGTCTTTGCCACAGTCCTGGTCTGGATGCTCCAGCCGAACTTGTCGTTCCGAAGCCGTCCGAAGAAGAACTGGACGGGCTGGTCGAGGCCGCGCCGCCGATGAAAGGTTTGGAGTATTTGAGCGCGGGTGTTTTGGCGCGGTTCTGGGATGAGCTGGAGGAGCGGGTGCGGAGTGAAATCCAGCGAACTCCTGGCGGCGCTCAAGCTTATCTCAGGGCGAGGAATCCTGTCTGGAACGCCGTCGGACGTGTCACGTTCCATCTCGCGGAAAACAAACGGAACCCCGAACTCCCGTTCGCCTTCCTTGCCACCTACACGCATCGCGTTTCCGACCAGGGCAAAGCGCAACACATCCCGTTGGGCCGCGCGTTGCAGGAATATGCCGGCGCGCAGAATCACGGTGCGCTGACGACGCTGCTTTCTCCGGTGCAACGGGCGGCGGAAAAAAGCAAGCTGGCGCGTGAATTGTTGGATTCGCGCGCGATTTTTCATCCGCAAGCCTGGCCTCCGGCCCAAGCGTATAGGTTCCTCAAGGAAATTCCACTGCTCGAACAAAGCGGTGTGATCGTGCGCATCCCTGACTGGTGGAAGGCCGGACGCCCTCCGCGTCCACAAATCAGCATCCGCATCGGGGAGCGGCAAGGCGGTTTGCTTGGTCTGGATAACTTGCTCGATTTCAAAATCAACATGACCCTCGATGGACAACCACTGTCAGAGGAAGAGTGGCAGGCCATCCTGAGTTCCAGCAACGGACTGGCATTGCTCAAAGGAAAGTGGGTCGAGGTGGACCGCGAACAATTGCAGGAGGTCTTGAGCCATTGGAAGAAAGTCCAGTCGGAGGCTGGCTCGGATGGTGTGTCGTTGCTCCAAGGCTTGCGATTGCTCTCCGGCTTTGATCCCAACCGTGCCACGGATGCTGCCAGCGACGCAACGCGTGCCGAATGGTCCAGCGTGGTCGCCGGCGACTGGCTTAAGGATGTCCTCGAAGAAATCCAGGATCCTCGGACCTCTTCCGACTCCGATCCGGGGCCTGAACTCCACGCGGAACTGAGACCTTACCAGCGCAAGGGTGTGCATTGGCTCTGGTTCATGAACCGGCTCGGCTTAGGCGCGTGCCTTGCGGACGACATGGGCCTTGGGAAAACCATTCAGGTCATTGCATTGCTGCTGGTGCTGAAGCGTCAGCAGGCAGCGGCAGGAGGTTCGCCTAGCGCCAACCAGTCTCGCACCAGTCTATTGGCCGTGCCGGCTTCGCTGATTGCCAACTGGAAAGCCGAAGTTCAAAAATTTGCTCCTTCTCTCTCGGTGTTTTTTGCGCATCCGTCGGAAACACCATCCGAAACTCTTGCAGCCGTCGGCGAAAACCTGACCTCTTTATCCAGGCACGATTTGGTGATTACGAGTTACGCGCTGTTGTTGCGCCTGCCGTGGCTCAAGCAGATCGATTGGAACCTCGTCATCCTTGATGAGGCGCAAGCCATCAAGAATCCTTCCGCGCGCCAAACCCGGGCCGCCAAGGAACTGCGCGGGCGCTGCCGGATTGCTTTGAGCGGAACTCCTATCGAGAATCGTCTGTCTGATCTTTGGTCTCTGTGCGATTTCATTTGTCCCGGACTGTTGGGCGGGGCCAAGGACTTTGCGGCATTTGTGAAGAGCCGCTCGCAACTGGAGCATCATCAATTCGCGCCGCTGCGCCGTCTGGTGCGGCCATACATATTGCGTCGGCTGAAGACCGACAAGCGCATCATCGCCGATCTTCCCGAGAAGACCGAGGTCAATGCATTCTGTTCCTTGAGCCGCCCGCAGGCAGCTCTCTACCAGCAATCGGTAAGGGAGTTGACGGAGAGTCTGGACTCCCCCGCGATAGAGGGCATTCAACGTCGCGGAATCATCCTCGCCTTCCTAACGCGCTTTAAGCAGATCTGCAATCACCCGTCCCAGTGGCTTGGTGACGGCGTTTACAAACCCACCGAGAGCGGCAAGTTTCAACGCCTCCGCGAACTCGCCGAGGAAATTGCCTCCCGACAGGAGAAGGTTTTGGTCTTCACCCAATATCGTGAGATCACCGATCCGCTGGCTCGTTATCTCTCGGAGATCTTCGGGCAATCCGGCCTGGTCTTGCATGGTGGGATCGCGGTCAAGAAAAGAAGGGAGCTCGTCGATGCGTTTCAACGAGACGGCGGGCCGTCGTTTTTCGTCCTATCACTCAAAGCGGGCGGCACAGGCTTGAACCTCACCGCTGCCTCGCACGTGATCCATTTTGACCGTTGGTGGAATCCTGCGGTCGAGAACCAGGCCACTGATCGCGCCTTTCGCATCGGACAAAAGCGCAACGTCATGGTCCATAAATTCATCTCCCGCGGCACGCTCGAGGAGAGGATTCACGATCTGATCGCCAGCAAGACTTCGATGGCCGAGGATATCCTGGGCGAAGGAGCGGAACGACTTCTCACCGAGATGAACAATTCCGAATTGTTGAAGTTTGTTTCACTTGATATTAAAGCCGTGGTCGAGGAATAGTTATTCCAACACAAGAATAAGCGGTCAACGCAGTGAACAGAATTTCAATATGAGCTGGGGATGGAGACCTTACGTACCGGTTGCGCAGCGGCGCGCAAATGCCGCTCGAAAGATCGCGAAGATGACCAAAGGCGGTCGTGCTGCTTCGCCAATTAACCTCCAAGGAAGAGCCATCTCAACCACGTTCTGGGGCAAGGCTTGGTGCGACAACCTGGAATCCTACAGCGATTACTCCAACCGTCTTCCTCGCGGGCGCACCTATGTTCGCAACGGCTCAGTCGTCGATTTGCAGATCACCGAAGGCAAAGTGAGCGCCTTGGTGAGCGGCTCCGAACTCTACAAAATCGAGATCGAGATCAAGCCACTCAACCCAGCGTCTTGGACACGAGTCCAAACTGAGTGCGCCGGAAAGATCGATTCGTTGATCGAGCTGCTTCAGGGTCGGCTTTCGGCCGGCGTCATGGAGAGGGTCACCCGCCCCGAGAATGGCCTCTTTCCAAAGCCGTCGGAAATCTCGATGAGTTGTTCCTGTCCCGACTGGGCCGGCATGTGCAAGCATGTCGCCGCCTCGCTTTACGGAGTTGGCGCTCGTTTGGATCAAAAGCCCGATCTTCTCTTCCTGCTGCGTGGCGTCGATCCTGCCGAGCTGATCAGCAAGGCGTTCACCGCTCAAGCCATTGAGCAAACTGGTTCCGCGGACGATCGAGCGACCATTGGCGAGACCGAATTGGCCGACGTCTTTGGCATCGAACTGGACACTCCGTCAACCGTGGCCCAAACGAGGACCCTGCCCGCAGGCAAGACTTCGAAGCCGCTCAAGCCTCTCGCCCGAGCGAAGCCAGCGAAAAAGCCAGCGAAAAAGCTGGCGCGGAAAGCAAAAGCCCCAAAAAAGACTGGCCTCCGTCGGCCTGCGGGTCAGAGTTAACATCCGGATCATTGGACGTGATCGGTGTGGCAGTAATGCCCATCAGCCATCCTGTAAAATTGTCCGGAGCGCGGCCTGGGGTTCTGAAATAGACACCAACGCTGGAGCTTCCAAATGCCATTTGTGACAGTGATTGACAAACCAAGCCGCCGGGAAGCTCCGACAGATGTCCTGTGGTTCTTGTTACGTTCCGCACAAGTTTGCGTGCCACGGGCGATCATGGCTGGAATGATACTTTTCCTTCTGCCGAGCGCCGTGGCGCAGCGACGCATGGAAAACCTTGGACGTGGAGTGACCGCCGTGAACCAGGGCGATGGTAAAATATTTGTGAGCTGGCGGCTGCTTGGAACCGATCCGGACAACATCGCGTTCAACATTTACCGAGCGACTGGCGATGCTCAGCTTGCCAAACTCAACCAAGCTCCACTGACGATTTCCACCTGTTACCAGGATGCTGGTGTGGATGTGACCAAGGACAACGCTTACTTCGTTCGTCCGATCGTGAACGGGAAGGAAGGAGAGCAAAGTAGGCCTTTCCTCAACAAAATCGCAGCGAACGCGCCTGTGCGGCAGTACTTCGAGCTGCCGCTGTCGATCCCTCAAGGCTATACTCCGAACGATGCTTCCGTGGGCGATCTGGACGGTGACGGCGACTATGAGATCGTCTTGAAATCGGAGCAGCGGCCCCGTGACACGGCGTCAACCGGATTGACCGGAGAAACCATCCTCCAAGGTTACAAAATCGACGGAAGTCTCCTGTGGACCATCAACCTCGGGAAGAACATTCGTGAAGGTGCTCATTATTGTCAGTTTATGGTTTACGATCTGGACGGCGACGGCATTGCCGAGATCGCGTGCAAGACCGCGGATGGGACAGTGGATGGAAAGGGCGTGGTGATCGGTGACGCGAAGGCTGATTGGCGTGACACAACTCCGGGTTCACGCACGTTCGGCCGCGTTTTGAATGGCCCCGAATTTTTCACCATCTTTGACGGGAGGAGTGGCGCGGCCTTGGCCACGGCCGACTACATTCCTGGGCGCGGAAATCTCGGCGGCTGGGGCGGGATCGGCGGCAACGGCGGCAATGATACCGTCGGCAACCGAGTCGATCGCTTTCTCGGCTGCGTCGCTTACCTGGACGGAAAACTGCCGAGCGTTGTGATGTGCAGGGGATACTATGGGAGGTCCGTGCTGGCAGCGTGGGATTGGCGGGAAGGCAAGCTCACGTCGCGCTGGGTCTTTGACACCGACAGCCCTGGGACTGGCCGCGACGGAAAGCCCCACAAGGACTACGCTGGCATGGGTGCCCACAGCGTCAGTGTCGCAGATCTGGACGGCGATGGCAGAGATGAGATCATTTACCATTCCATGGTAGTGGATCCGGATGGAAAAGGTTTTTTCACCACAGGCTTGAGGCACGGTGACGCCCTGCACGTGGGGGACTTAGACCCTTCGAGACCGGGATTGGAGGTGTTCGGTATCCATGAAAATGAAGGTGATACAGTGAGATTTCAAACTCCCGGCGCGGCGCTCTACGACGGGAGAAGCGGACAAATCATCTGGAGCGTTGGCCCGGGTGTGGATGTCGGACGGGGGCTTTCTGCTGACATTGATCCGCGTCATCCCGGCGAGGAGATGTGGGGCGGGCCGGGAGGATTGCACAACTGCAAGGGGGAGAGCATCGGGCCTGCACCGAGGGCGGCGAATTTTACCATTTGGTGGGATGGCGATTTGCTCCGTGAAATCTTAGATCGCAATCAGATTTCAAAGTGGGACTGGGAGAACAGCACGCTGACCAACCTTTTCACCGCGGATGGTTGTTCGTCGAATAACGGATCCAAGGCCACTCCGGCGATGAGCGCGGATTTGTTCGGGGACTGGAGGGAAGAGTTGGTTTTCAGGACGACTGACAACAAGAGCCTTCGGATCTACTCGACCACGATTGCGACGACTCACCGCATCTATACCTTGATGCACGATCCGCAATATAGACTGGCCATCGCCTGGCAAAATGTCGGGTACAACCAGCCTCCGCATCCGGGATTCTACCTGGGCGACGCCATGAAAGCGCCGCTTCGTCCGGCAATTTCCACAACTGTTCAAGCGAAGAGCGGAAGACGCTAGAGGGGGGTGGCTGAATTTTATTTAACTTTATTCGCGCGAGCAGCGTCATACTGGTGACGAATTGAACATGTCACGAATTCTAAATATGAACTGCTCTCATAAAACTGTCGCTCTCCTCTTCACTCTCGCGTGTTTTACCCATCCACCTCTTTGCTCGGCCAATTCCGATTGGCCTCAGTGGCGCGGGCCGGATCGCACGGGTGTCTCCAAAGAAACCGGCTTGCAGAAGTCCTGGCCCGCCGGAGGTCCGAAACGGATCTGGCTTTACGAAAACGCTGGTGAAGGCTACTCCGGCCCTGCGATTGTTGGCGGTAAGCTATTCACGATGGGCGTGCGCGACGGCAATGAATGTCTTCTCGTGCTTGACGCAAATACTGGCAAGGAACTCTGGTTCGCAAAGATCGGTCCCATTTTCAGCGAAGGCCACGGCAATGGTCCTCGAGGCACTCCAACCGTGGATGGCGACCGCGTTTATGCGATGGGCAGCCATGGGAACCTCGTTTGCGCCAGCATCGGCGATGGCAAGATCATCTGGCAGCAAAGCCTGAGCGATCTCGGCGGCAGGGTGCCGCACTGGGCTTATGCCGAGTCCGTGCTTGTGGATGGCGATCAGGTGATTTGCACCCCGGGTGGGTCGAAGGGAGCGCTGGCCGCTCTTGAGAAGAAGACCGGCAAGCTGCTCTGGCAATCCGCAGAGTTCAAAGAACCTGCTCATTACTCTTCCGTTATCGCCGCAGACCTGAATGGTGTTCGGCAGTACATTCAACGAACAGAGAAGGTTATTGCGAGTGTGGCATCGAAAGATGGAAAACTGCTCTGGACATCGCCCTTCCCCGGGCGCACTGCCGTGGTCCCAACACCCATCTATCGCGATGGCTATGTTTACGTGACAGCCGGATACGGCGCGGGATGCAAGCTTGTGAAGATCGGCCCGAGCAACGAAGTCACAGATGTCTATGAAAACAAAGTGATGAAGAACCACCACGGCGGCGTTGTTCTCGTGGGCGACTATATTTACGGCCACGCCGATGCTGGATGGACATGTCAGAATTTTAAGACCGGCGAGGAAGTGTGGAACCATCGGGGATTTGGCAAGGGTGCCATCGCCTACGCCGACGGGATGCTCTATTGCCAGGATGAAAGCAGTGGAACGATCGCATTGATCGAAGCTTCGCCAAAGGCCTGGCAGGAACGCGGCCGTTTCAAGCTCGATCCGCAGAGCAAGATTCGCAGTTCGGGAGGTCGGGTCTGGACGCACCCTGTCATCAGCAATGGCAAGCTCTACCTCCGTGATCAGGAGTTGATCTACTGTTACGACATTGTAAAGAACTGAGACGAGGTCGGATTGTCTGGCGCGAAATTCCCCCTGAAATCACGGAAGTCAACCGACCCTATAGCAGCCGAGGTAACGAGGTTCCAACATTTGGATTGGAACCAATGTCTGCTGCATTGGCTCCGAGTCTCCTTCTTTCGGTTGCTACCAATCAATCGCCACAACTTCGTGGTCGAGAATGGAAGGGACTATCAGACTCAGGTAACCTTCTGGCCTCGTGAGCTGTGGTGTTTTATCGGCTACCGACAGGCGCACTTTTTCCGCCTTCCTTCCCTTCGGCAACTTTACTCGAACCCGTTGTTCGGTTATCGGGGTCAGTTCACGCAATGGCCCTTTCATCATCATGGCGTTCGTCAGGTTGACCAGATGGACGGTCATGGAGGTTTTCTGACGCCAGACGGTGACGACGAGCACGCCTGCCCCGGTGACAGTGACCGGTCCCTCTTCGACGCTGTGGGAGCGCACACAGCAATGCTCAATTTGACAGGGATGTAGTCGCGGCGTTAGCCGGTCGCCACATGAAAACCGGCTAAAGCCGGGACTACATACCACGAACAGCGCGAGGTCCAAAATTCGATTGCCTGGAGCACTCGACTTGCGCGTTGCTTTGGTGGCTGAACAACCCCTATATTCCGATGTTTAGATTGATCAGATTGGAACCTGCCTTCCCTTGGGATCAGGACAAATTGCAATGAGCGAGCCAAAAACAATCGTGTTAGGCGTCACAGGATCAATTGCCGCTTACAAAGCGGCAGACCTGGCCAGCCTGCTCACGAAACGAGGATACAATGTCCATGTCGTCATGACGGCGGACGCGCTCCGCTTCATCACTCCTCTGGCGTTCAAGACACTTTCCCGTCATCCGGTCGTGACAGATTTATATGAGGAAGAGGAGGGTTGGAAACCAACGCACATTAGATTGGCGGACGATGCAGACTTGCTGCTCATCGCGCCCGCGACGGCGAACAACCTGGCCAAGCTCGCGACTGGTTTGGCGGACGACGCATTGACCTGCATCGCTCTGGCGTTGAACTCGAAGGCGAAGCTTTTGATCGGGCCGGCAATGAATGGGAAGATGTGGTCGCACCTGGCCACGCAGCACAACGTGGCCGTGCTCAAAGAGCGTGGCGCGGAGTTCATCGGACCGGAGGAGGGATTGCTTTCCTGCGGGTACGACGGCTTGGGACGGCTTTGGGGGGTGGACAAGATCGCGGACCGGGCATCGGAAATGCTGTCGTAGGAGGTTCAGCGCCGTTTTACCGAGTTGAGCCAATGATGATTTTTCGCAAGCAATCGCTGAGACAACTGCCTCGGTTGTTGTCAGTTCAAGCGCCCGATTTGGCTCATCAGACAGACCGCTTTCGTTATATGGAACGGGACGTGGGGCTCCTGGTGAAAGCGGGGATCATCGGGATGTTGTTCTATTATCTTTTTTTCTCCAACTGGCTTCATGAGTTGGGCGATGCCGCGCCGCGCGAAGGGGAGTGGGATATCATACGCCGATTTTTCGTTATCTATGTTGTGATCAACACCGGCGTGGCGAGCATGTTGTTGGGGATGCGGCATCTGCCGGTAGCTTGGGTTCAAAGGGTGGTTTTTCACATCGGCTGGATTGATGCCTTGTTCCTGGCTGCGTTGACTGTCGTGACGGGCGGTTTTGACAGCATTCTTTACTGGGCTTTTCTCGGTCTTATCGTCCGCAATGCAGTGAGTAATTCGGTGGCTTTGCGCCAGATCAGCCTGAATCTCATCGTGAGCCTCTGTTATTTCCTGGCTGGAGTCGCGGATCTGAGCGCAACTAAATGGGCAAATCCACTGTGGGACGAAATAGTGCGCGCAGCCAGCGACGAAGGGCCGCAAGATCTCGCTTCGGAATCTTTCCTACTCCGGCTAGTTCTGCTGCTGCTGATGACGGTCTGTTGCTTTGGCGTGCAGGTCTTGTTTGACAAACAGCGGCTTGCGGACTCCGAGTCGCACGAATATACGCTGCGCCAGAAGCAATTGGAGGCAGCCGGACGACTGGCTGCGGAAATCGCGCATCAATTAAAGAATCCTCTTGGGATCATTAACAACGCGGCTTTTACGCTCCAGCGGACGGTCAAGGAAGGTAAAGCGATCACGCAGCAGATCGAAATGATCCGCGAAGAGGTTGATCGATCCGATCGGATCATCACGGAATTGATGGGTTATGCCCAGCTCACCGAGGGCAAGGTGGAGAGGATTGATGCGACCGAGGAATTGGACAGAGCGTTGGAGAAAGTGTTCCCCGTCGGTGCCAAATACGAGGTTCAGATTCATCGAGATTATGCCCCGGCCTTGCCTTCTCTGATGATGCAGCGCGGCCATCTGTCTGAGGTCTTTGTGAATATCCTGCAAAACGCACGGGAAGCGATGGGAGGGAAAGGGAACATCTCCGTGGGAACGCGCCACGGCGACAATTATTCGGTGGTTGTGACCATTGAGGACGATGGGCCGGGGATATCCGCCGAGAAGCTATCGAAGGTTTTTGAGCCATACTTTACGACGAAGGAGCGGGGAACTGGGTTGGGCCTCGCCATTGTCAAACATAACACAGAGATTTATGGTGGAACGGTTGATGTAGAATCTGAGCTTGGAAAAGGGACCCGCTTCACTATAAGTTTGCCCGCGAGAACCGTAATGAGAATTCGTAGATGACAGGAACTTTGCCACCATTGCTCGTCGTTGATGACGAGAAGAACATGCGCCTCTCGTTGGAAGCGGTCATGCAGAACGAGGGCTATCAGTTTCGGGCTGCCGATTCGGCTGAGGCTGCTTTGCGGCTCTTGGAGCAGGAGCAGTTTTTCATGATCATTACCGATGCGCGCTTGAACGGCATGAGCGGCTATGAATTTCTTGGGCATGTCCGAAACCGCTGGCCGAACCTGCCAATTTTAATGATCACCGCCTACGCGACACCGAAGCTGGCCGTCGAGGCGATCAAAGCCGGAGCGATCGATTACCTGGCGAAACCTTTTGCGCCAGAGGAACTGCTTCACGCGGTGGGGCGTTGCGCGGAACGGCACCGGTTGCTGGCCGAGAATGCGTCGTTGCGTGCTCGCGCGGGGGAAACCTACCGGCTCGAACAATTGATTGGCGAGTCACCGCAGGTCAAAGACCTCCGGCAGCTCATTCAGACCGTTGCCCCGACGAACGCGACCGTTTTGATCCTGGGGGAAAGTGGCACGGGCAAAGAATTGATCGCGGGCGCACTTCACAGCTTGAGTCGGCGCTCCGCGGCGAATTATGTTCGGATCAATTGCGCTGCCATTCCCGAGATGTTGTTGGAAAGCGAGTTGTTCGGGCACGAGAAAGGTGCGTTCACTGGCGCGCTCAAGCAGAAGCACGGGCGTGTCGAGGAAGCCGATGGCGGAACGATCTTCCTCGATGAAATCGGCGATATGAGCCGTCCTCTTCAGGCCAAGCTGCTCCGGTTTTTGGAGGATGGCACATTTACGCGCGTGGGTGGCAACCACGAGTTGCGTGTCGATGTTCGTCTGATCGCCGCGACGAACCGGGATATTATTGAAGCGATCCACGAGAACCACTTTCGCGAGGACTTGTTCCATCGCCTCAACGTCGTCCAGTTCCAGCCGTCTCCGCTGCGCGAGCGGGGCCAAGACATCCTTCTGTTGGCGGATCATTTTTTGAAGCACTTCAGCCTTGTGATGAACAAGGAAGTGAAAGCCCTTTCTAAGAGCGCGCAATCGCAGCTCCTCTCGCATCATTGGCCAGGCAATGTGCGGGAATTGCGCAACGTGATTGAACGGGCGATTATCTTGGAAACGACAGAAGAAATTCAAGTGCCCAGCCTTCCTGACTTTCGATTGGAAGCGCGTCTCCGAAAGGGACAGCCGACGGCCGTCCTTGGGCCCGTGTCGCTGGACGAATCGATGGCGACTTTCGAGCGTGAATTGATCACGACTATTCTAGAGCAGAACCACTTCAGCCTGACGAAAACTGCGGAGCACTTAAAGATCAGCCGACACGCTTTGCGTTATCGGATGCAACGCTTGAATATCGGTTCCGATACCGCTATTGATGAGGAAACAATAAGTTCCAATGGAAAGGATGCTTCTCGATGACGGGTTTAGCTCAGGATTTTTCTATGCTCGCCAAACTTGACTTGGAAGTCCGGGGCCAGCCGTTGGGGAAGATGCCCGGCCTTCTCATGTCCGACCTTTTTTGGATCATTGCCGCTGCGTTAACTTTGCTTTTGGTGTTGTTGCTCTGGGCGAAATACCTGCGCAATGTCAAACCAAGGAAGCGCCGATCCGGTGGTCAAAAAGTCTTTCGCGGTCCCACCTCGATCGAAGAGGAGCCTCAGGAAGAAGAAACTGAAGAGGAGGCAAATGAAGCCCGACGTCGCTACAAATTCCGCTACAAACGACGAGGTCACCGAAACCGAAACCCGACTCTTTCCGAGACCGGCGGGTTGCCCCCGACTCGGTCTGGCGGACCGCCTGAGGTAGCCTGACGGCCTAATGCAACTCAGCGAGTCGATCACCCGCAAGAGTGCTTCCAATCTGGCGCTTGCATTTATTCTTCTCCCAAAGCCAAAACGCCAGGGCATGGCCGCGCTCTACGCATTTTGTCGGGAAGTAGATGACATCGCGGATGACGAGTCTCGGCCAGCGGAAGAACGTCGCATCCGCTTGGCGGCTTGGCGTGCTGACGTGCGAGCTGCCTGCGAGGGAGACGTTCCGGAAATTGGGATCATCCGCGAGTTGCAACCTGTCATCGCTCGACATCGTTTGCCGTATCCTCTATTCGATGAATTGCTGAGCGGTGTTGAGATGGATTTAGATACGAAACGGTATTCGTCTTATGAGGATCTCGATCAATACTGCTATCGCGTTGCTTCGGTCGTTGGGCTCCTGAGCATCGAGATCTTTGGGTATCGCGATCCCGGATGCCACCATTACGCCATTCAACTTGGAAAGGCTCTTCAGTTGACCAATATCCTGCGCGACGTTCGCGGTGATGCGGAGCGCGGTCGGATTTATTTGCCGCTTTCTGAGCTCAGCCGGTTCGAAGTGAAGCCAGAAGAGATCCTGGAATTGCGCTATTCGCCACGGTTTTACGATCTCGCCCAAAGTGTGGCTCTGCGCGCCCGCGGCTTTTATGCTCAAGCCCGTGAAGCTCTCCCCGCCGTGGACCGGCGATCCATGGGATCGGCGGAATTGATGGGCTCGGTTTATTGGCGCCTATTGGAAAAGCTTGAGCGATGCCGCTTCAATGTCTTTGATTCGGTTCCAGTTCGCTTGAGCAAAGGTCACAAACTTTTCTTGATTTTCCGTACCTGGTATCGCTTGTGGACCGGCGCCTTGGTCGCAAATTATGGGGTGCGTTGAGAGACGGTTGATCGTTAATGCGGATGATTTCGGACGGTCGCACGAGATCAATCAGGCCGTGATTCGGGCTCATCGCGAGGGCATATTAACCACGGCGAGCCTGATGGTAACTGGCGAAGGCGCTGACGAGGCAGTGGAGTTGGCTCGACAAAATCCACGGCTTGGGATCGGTCTGCATCTCACTTTGGCTTGTGGACTTTCCACGCTGGGTCACACGGAGATACCCGATCTTGTCACGAAAGAAGGCTTCTTCAGAGATGGTCCTGTCCGGGCTGGCGTGGCTTATTTCTTTCGGCGCAGTCTGACTCCTCAGTTATCACGGGAGATGGAAGCGCAATTCAGGAAGTTTCATCAAACGGGTCTTCTGCTGGACCACGTGAACGGCCACTTACACTTCCATTTGCATCCGACCGTCTTTGCCATCCTGATGCAACATGCCAGGACATGGGGCATCAAGGCGCTTCGACTCACGTATGATCCTCTGTCGCTCAATGCCCGGCTGGCCAAAGGCAGGTGGCTCTATCGGCTAAGTCACTGGCTGATCTACCTCATTTTAAGCCGGAGAGCAAAACCGGTCTTGCGCGAACAAAGTATCCGGCATACACGGACGGTGTTTGGTCTGTTGCAGAATGCGAATGTAGATGAGGCTTTCGTTTTGGGGCTCTTGCAGCGGCTGCCGGCTGGCGATTCGGAGCTTTACTCGCATCCTTCGCTCGATGAATTTAAGCACGAACTGGATGCGTTGCTCAGTTCAAAAGTGGCCGAGCTTGTCCAAGAGCGTGGTATTCGGCTGATCCGTTATCAGGATTTATGATATGGCCAAACTGCTGATGATTCTGCTGGTTGCCATCGTTTTAGAAACGATCGGCGTTGTCTGTTTGAGCCGTGGGCTTAAAGAGATTGGTGAGCTTGATAAAGTCAGCCTTCCCGCTGTTCTCAAGCTGGTGGGCCGAGGTCTCACCAATGCCAATATCATTCGGGGTGTGTTCTTCGAAGCGCTCTTTTTTATTGGGTTGCTGATGCTGATGTCCAAAGCCGATGTCAGCTTCATCTGGCCGTTGACTGCCCTTGGATTCGTCTCGATGACTCTGGCAGCAAAATTCTTTTTGCATGAGGAAGTCTCGCGGGCGCGCTGGATTGGAGTGCTGCTGATCACTGCTGGAGCGGGGTTGGTGAGCTGGACAGAAAAGGCCAAGGAGCCTCTCTCAAGTCCGCCGCCGACGGCGGATTCAATGACTCACAAATGAGCAAGCGATTGCTGGAGGCCTTGAGCTAAGATAACTCACAAAGTCCGGCCCGCGTTTCAAGGAGAGTAATCCCCGGACTTCGCACGCGCAGGGCGACTCTGAACCCACCCCTACCCCTCCCAGGAGGGGACCGGACAGAGCTCCTCTCTCTCTGGGAGGGGTAGGGGTGGGTCGGTTCATGGAGAGAGTCGGTCGATCTTCCAGCCATTCTCAGGGAGGCGCGTGTAGAGGAAACGATCGTGAAGCCGACTCGGCCGACTCTGCCAAAATTCGATTCGCTCCGGGACGACGCGAAAGCCACCCCAATACGCCGGGAGCGGAACGTCCTTGTCTTTGTATTGGATCATCAGATGTTCCGTCCGTTGGTCCAAACCCTCTCGGTTTATGATGATTTGACTCTGATGAGACGCCCAGGCTCCGATTCGGCTCGCCCACGGACGGTTCCGGAAATAGCCCTCGGATTCTTCCCGCGATACTTTGCTGACTGAGCCAATGATACGGATTTGTTGCTCGAGCAAAGGCCAGTAAAAAACAAGGGCCGCCTTCGGATTCTCGATTAGTTCCCGTCCTTTTTGGCTTTCGTAATTGGTGAAGAAAACAAACCCGCTTTCATCGAAATTTTTGAGCAGGACGATTCGCGCCGACGGAATCCCTTCCTTGTTGGCCGTCGCCAAAGTCATCGCCTCGGGCTCCGGCAATTTCGCTGCGACGGCCCTCTGGAACCATTGATCGAATTGCTTGAAAGGATTCGGGTTCAAATCGGCCCTGTTTAAGCCAACACTGCATTGCGATTGATTCGCGAGATCAGACGTTACGGTCACGCCGTGCAACTTACCACGACAGAGCGGGCCGGGTCGAGAGGCGAAATCTGGCGGCTCCGCTGTTGCCTAAAGCGAAAACGCCCGTAATGATCGGGAGGAAAACGTATTCAACTGATGAGCGTGAAGGTGAAGATCTGTGGGATAACAATCCTTGAGGATGCAGAGGCAGCCGTTGACGCTGGGGCCGATGCGCTGGGCTTCATGTTTTATGAACCGAGCCCTCGATACATTGCCATCGCGGTCGCTGCCGCAATCATCCAGGAGTTGCCTCCATTCGTGGCCAAGGTCGGCGTCTTCGTCAATGCTTCCAGCGAACAGGTCCGGCGGACCATTGCCGAGTGCGGTCTGGACACGTTGCAGTTTCACGGCGATGAGGCGCCGGGTTTTTGCCGGCAGTTTGGATTGAAAGCGATTAAGGCCTTTCGGGTGCGAGACAAAGAATCGCTGCGGCAAATGACAGATTATCGATCCGAAGCGTGGCTGCTCGACAGCTACGTTGAGGGAAAGATTGGTGGAACAGGCGCTCTCTTCAACTGGCAGTTGGCCCGCGAAGCAGGCACGATCCATCGTAGAATTATCCTGGCTGGCGGATTGACGCCGGAAAATGTTGGCCAAGCAGTGAGAGAGGTTCGGCCTTATGGAGTCGATGTCTCGAGCGGTGTGGAATCAGCGCCGGGCCAGAAGGATCACACTAAGATCCGGGCGTTCGTTGAGGCGGTGAATTCCTCGGTGGACTCGACTCGCGCGCTTTAAGTAGCTATTTTTTGAATCATGAGTTCATTAGTCCATGCCACTCTTCCGGATAATCAGGGTCATTTTGGTCCGTACGGCGGACGTTATGTGCCTGAGACCCTGATGCATCCTTTGAAGGAGCTTGAGGATGAATATTTCCGTTCACAGCATGATCCGGAATTTCAGCGCGAGCTTCAGTATTACTTGCGGGAGTTTTGCGGTCGGCCCACGCCTTTATACTTGGCGGAGCGTCTGACCCGAGAGCTGGGAGGTGCGCGGATTTATTTGAAGCGCGAGGATTTGCTGCACACTGGTGCCCACAAAATAAATAATGCGATGGGGCAAATTCTCCTGGCTAGGCGGATGGGCAAAACCCGCATCATCGCGGAGACCGGCGCTGGGCAGCATGGCGTCGCCACAGCCACGGTGAGCGCGATGTTTGGTCTCAAGTGTGTCATTTACATGGGCGAAGTGGATTGCGAACGGCAAGCGTTGAATGTTTATCGGATGAAGATGCTCGGCGCGGAAGTCGTGTCTGTGACGGCCGGCCAGAAGACTCTTAAAGAAGCGGTGAATGAAGCGATGCGCGATTGGGTCACCAATGTTCGCAACACCCACTATATTCTTGGCACCGCCTATGGAGCGCATCCGTATCCTGTCATGGTTCGGAATTTTCAGCGCATCATTGGCGATGAAGCGCGGCGACAAATTTTGGAGCACGAGGAGCGGCTGCCTGATTTGCTCATTGCGTGTGTGGGAGGCGGGTCCAATGCGATTGGTTTGTTCTACCCCTTTTTGGACGATCCTACGGTGCAAATGGTCGGCGTGGAAGCTGGAGGCGAGGGGATTCAGCCGGGGAAGCACGCCGCCCGGTTTCAGGGGGGATCGCTCGGAGTGCTTCAAGGGACGCGCTCTTACATCTTGCAGGATGAGAATGGGCAGATTCAGTTGACTCACAGCGTTTCAGCCGGCCTCGACTACGCCGCCGTCGGGCCGGAGCATGCGTGGTTGCGTGACCAAAAGCGGGTCGAGTATTCATACGCGACTGATGAAGAGGCTTTGCAGGCTTTCATGAAATTGGCGCGGCTCGAAGGTATTATTCCCGCTCTCGAATCGTCGCACGCCATCGCTGAGGTCATGAAGCGTGGTCCTCAAATGCGGCCGGACCAACTCATCATTGTTAATTTGTCGGGCAGAGGCGACAAAGATGTTTCGCAGGTGGCAAGCAAGGTGGCGCTCTGATTGCCACGCATCACGCATCACGCATCACGCATCACGCATCAGACGCTTCGTGAAATCGCCAGCGTCGAATGAACCGCGACTCGTGAACAAAACGAAGTTCAAATCGACATTTCCCGACTCACTGCCCATATTCCACCCGCACGAATGAAATCAATGACTGGCTACGGGCGCGGCGACGCCGCGCAGGATGGTTTTAAGATCACAGTTGAGCTGAGTTCTGTTAACCGCAAGCAAGCCGAGATCATGGCTCATTTGCCTCGCGAATTGGAGATGCTGGAATCGAGGGTCCGTGACGAGGTCAACCGAAAGATCGCCCGTGGCCGCTTGATCGTGAAGGTTTCCTTGCATGCCGGAGACGGCAACTCTGGTGGTGCGGTCCGAATAAACATTCCGTTGGCGAAGGCTTACGCTAAAGAAATCGGCAAGCTAGCGCGCGAACTCAAGCTTTCTGACGGAGTCACTCTCGATCTGCTGGTGCGTGCTCCAGGGGTTTTGGAAACCCAGGCCCAGGTCTCGGACGCCGATGCGTTTTGGCCGACCGTGGAGCGGGCTCTTACCGAGGCTTTGACCGCTTTGGTCACGATGCGGGAACGGGAAGGCGCTCATCTGGCGAAGGATTTGCAGAAGCGGATGGCGGTGATGCGGAAGTCGGTCGAGCGCGTTCAACGAGCCGCGCCCGAGATGTTGAAGCGATACCGGCAGCAATTGCGCGATCGAATCAAGAACGCCGGATTGGAGCGGCCCGCCATCGATGACGAGCGTTTGCTCAAGGAAGTAATTTACTTTGCGGACCGATCCGACATTTCCGAGGAACTGACTCGGCTGCAAAGCCACTTCCAACAGTTCGACGTTTGTGTGAAATCAAGCGAACCGATCGGTCGGACTCTTGATTTTCTGGCGCAGGAGATCAATCGGGAGGTGAACACCGTTGGTTCCAAGGCGACAGACAGCCTGATTTCACATGAGGTAGTCACCTTGAAAGCCGAGTTGGAAAAATTCAGAGAACAGGTCCAAAACGTCGAGTAACCCTTCACATGGCAGCCGAGCAGAGCAACTCCTTATTGATTTTGATATCAGCGCCTTCCGGGGGCGGGAAGACCACCTTGTGCGAGCAATTGCTGGCGACCGATCCCAACATCATTCGGGTGATTACCTGCACCACCCGTCCCCCGCGAGAAGGAGAACAGGATGGGGTTGATTACTACTTTCTTGATGTGGAAACTTTTCGGCGGCGAGTCGGAGCTGGCGATTTTTTGGAGCACGCCAATGTCCATGGAAATCTTTACGGAACTTTGAAATCAGAGGTCCTCAGCAAGCTCGACCTTGGAAAAAGCGTCTTGCTCAGCGTGGATGTTCAAGGAGCGGCAGCTATTCGCGACCGCGCAGAAACGGACCTTCGGTTAAAGCAAGCGCTGGTCACTGTCTTCATCACACCTCCCTCCATGAAGACGCTCGAGGAGCGCCTTAAGACGCGTGGTAAAGATTCTCCAGATGTCATCGACAGGCGGCTTGGCGTCGCCCGTGAGGAAATTGCGCAATGGAAATTCTACGACTATCTCATCCCTAGCACCACCATCCGAGAAGACCT
>CAMAWP010000094.1 GCA_945861765.1 Akkermansia muciniphila
TTTTAGAAAGCAATGAAACCCAATCCACGAGATTTGTTGAGACTTGGAGACTGAACGGTTTTCCTGGTTGCGTTCTCAAGATCAAGCGGGTTTCGCCGTTGGCTAGCCTCGCAACCGATTGAATCGCGAGACGAGGCTCAATGCCATCCGATGTCACCTTGAGAGTCACCTTGCCTACGATGCCGTAAATGTGGCCATCCCAAGCTTTGTAAGTGAAGGTGTCAGTTCCGCTGAAACCTGGCTTGGGGGTGTAAATGAAGTTAGTGCCGCGTCCGGTCAAGCGGCCATTTTTCGGTCCCTTCAAGATCGCGGATTGCATCGCATCGCCGTCGGGATCCACCACGTTTAGACTTATCGAGAAAGGCTGGTTCATCGGAACGGTGATCGATTGTTCTTTCGGCTCGGGCGGATTGTTCGGGAACTTGACCACGATCGCCACGATCGCGACGCTACTGTCGAATTCCCCGTCGTTGACCTGGAAATTGAAGCGATCCGACCCGGTGTAATTGGTATCGGGTGTGTAAATCAGGTTGGGGGCTATCCCGGTAAGTCTTCCATTCTTCGGGCCGGTTAAAATGATATAGTTTAAAGGATTTGCTTCGCCGTCCAAGGCCTGGAGGACCACGTTGGTGGCTATATTCATCTTGGTGGTCACGGATGAATCCTTGGCCACGGGAGCGCTGTTCAGGTCGGTCACTTGAATGATAACAGTCCCTACGTCGCTCCTGGACTTTCCGTCCGCGGCTGTGAACCTAAATTCATCGAACCCGATGAAACCGGGTTTGGGCTGGTAAGTCGCGATAGCTCCCTCGCCGATCAGCGATCCCTTTGAAGGAGGTTCCACGATTTGAAAGGTGAGAGTGTCATCGTCAGCATCTTTCGCTGTCATCGTAATCTTGAAAGGTTGTTCCCGTTTTGTGGCCAGAGTTTGACTATCAACCGTTGGAGGGTTGTTCCCGTTGCGCACTTCGAGGAATACCGTGACAACCTCGCTGTCGATTTGTCCGTCATTCGCTTTGTAGGTAAAGCTGTCCGTTCCAACGAATTCTTTGTTCGGGCCATATTCGGCCACCGTCGGATATGCCAAGAGGACTCCATGTTCAGGGCTCTTGATGACTGAAAAAGTCAATTTGTCGCCGTCAGCATCAAGAGCCAGAAAATCAAGAGTGAGATAAGAACGCCGATTCAAGGAGAACGTTTGATCTTTGGCCACCGGCGGATCATTGACGGGCTTGACCATGACCGTAACGGTGTTTGTCCCTTCCGTGTTGCGTGTATCGCGGATCTTGTAGTCGAAGCTATCCAGTCCGAAAAAGTCCGGCTTTGGCGTGTAGAGGAAACCTCCGCCCGGATGCGCACTGACCGATCCGTTGGCTGGCTGGGTGAATTCAACCAAGCTCATGGTATCTCCATCCGGATCTCTATCGTTAGCCAGCGCGTCGATTCGCACAGGTGTATCCTCGGACGTAATCACGCGATCTGCGACGGCCACGGGGTTGTCGTTTACCGGCACAATTTCCACCCGCACCACACCGATCGCAACGCCGCCTTTGCCATCGTTGATGATATAGCTGAATTTATCGTTGCCATTAAAATCGGCCGCCGGCGTGTAAATCAATTTGCCCAGCGGTGTTCTTTTCACAGTGCCAACGCGCGGTTTGCTGACGGTCGAGATCGTCAAGGGATCGCCATCCGGATCAGTGTCGTTGGCAACGGAGTCAATTTCGATAGGCGTGTCCTCGAGCGTGATCGCGAAGTCCTCTCTGGCCACGGGCGGATCATAATTTGCGCGCACTTCCAGCACGACGCTATCGCTGCTCCGCAACCCTCCGGGGTCGGTGGCGACAAACTGAACGGTCTCCTTGCCAGTCCAAGTTGCGCTCGGAGGCATAATCGTGGCGATGTGATCGGCATCGATTGAAATCTTGAATTGACTGTTCCCGACGACGCTCCAGGAGATTTCCTTGGATTGATGATCGGGATCTTCGACGTATTGATCCAACTCAACCGAAAAAAAGCTCGCTCCTGGGCGGATCGTTTGGTCTGGCAGATCTGAAACCACGGGAGGTAGATTTTTGTGCGGGGGAGGCTTGTATAAGCCCGTGTGCTCGGAACTGCCTTGAAACGTCGGCCATGGCATTTTCTCGGGTTCGAAAGGAACATCCAGCTCCCAAACATACAGGCTGCTTCTGTTCTTCCGCGGCGACGGTTGTCCAAGCGGGGCATAAGCTCGGTCCTGAATGGACGCAGCAATGATGTCGAGTTTGCCGTCGTGGTCGATGTCACTCAGGGTGATAGGAGCGGATTTGAGGAACGATTTTCCGGCCGACGACTCCATGGGGAGCGGGTAGATGCCACCGTTGCCGTTCATATTGATTTCGCTGCCGTCAAAACTCCAAGCCTTTATTCCTCCCACCGAGGACAGATCGCCGGATGTGAGCGTCAGAAACCAATAGCCGGGCGAGGAGATCACCACATCTAATTCGCCATCATTGTTGACATCACCGATCACGGTGCTCGTTTTGATGAAGGAAGAAGTGATGGGTCCGACGGGCCAGCCTTGGGCGGCAAATCCGTTGTGGTGGAGCAAATAGATCTTTTGAGATTCCGCGCTCGGAATGCTGATCTCTAAATCACCGTCTCGATCGAAATCCGCCAACGCGGCGGCGGAAGAAAAGGATTCCTCCAGCAACACCGGCCAGCCTGGCAACAATTGCCCCTGATTATTGAAGGCATATAATCCGCCCGGCGACGTCGGTTGGGATTTATATGCGCCGATGACGATCTCGTTTGCGCCATCATGGTCGAGGTCGCCGATCACCGGCGAAGCCAGGAGCGTCCCTTCAGTTTTCGCGGTCCAGAGCGGGCCCGTTTCCTTACTTAGTTTATAGGCGGCAATTTCGTTGCAACCGGATACGACCACAATCTCCAGTTCTCGATCCGCGTCCAGGTTGCCCACGGCAGGAAACATTTTCGGCAGGTCGAGAGTTCGTGAGCAAGATGGGATCTCCCATTTCCTGAGAATAGTTCCATCCCTATTAATCACGAAAAGCCGCCGCGAAGTCGTCCCATCTCCTTCGATTGGGCTCTGAGTGTATGCCACGATTTCTTTGACACCATCCCCGTCCAAGTCTGCCATGACCTTTCCGAGATTGGTTGTTTCCAGTCGAATTGGCCAATTGCCAGTCAAAGCGGTCCCATCGCTCTTGAAGGCGAAGAGTTCACCTTTGTCACCCACATCGACGAAGATCTCCAGGAGGCCGTCGTTATCCAAGTCTCCGACTAATGGAATATCTGCGTATGGAGCGCCGACTGCCAGTTCTTTGGACCATCGGAGGGTGCCATCATGGTTATAGACGAGCAATCGGGCTTTCTTGCCATCGTTGTTGCCGTGATCCACCAGCACCAGCTCGTCAAAGCCGTCATGATCAATATCCGCGACTTGGACATCTCGCCAATCTTCGGGAGGAAACTCGCCGACGATTGGAATGTACTGCGGCCAACCCGCCTTCAAATGGCCATCCAAATAGACCATGTGGACGATGTGCTCGCCGATAATTTGGCCTGAAACTCGCGCCGTCAATTTTAGCGAAAAAAACTCATTCGTTGAGACGACTCGCGTATCCCACGTCGCAAGAGTCGAATTCAATGCCTCCGCTTTGCCGTCGTTGATGAGGGTGATTCCCTTGTTAAGCCACACTGTAGGTTGCCAGCCGATTCCATATTCAACCGTGTAAGTGCGACCCGGCCCGAAGACTGTTCCATGAATCGCGATCGTTTCTCCGGCGCGCAAGATGTCGTTATTCATCGGGAAACTGATGCTCACGTTTCGCACCTCGACGACCGAGCGGTCTATGGCCGGCTGGCCGGCGGCGTTGTTGGCGATCAGCTTGATGGTGTAGATGCCCTCGTCCAAACCCGCGGTCGCCAGATCGTCGAGCAGCTTCCCATCATTCACCGGGATGGTCGAAGAATAAAACCGCGTCCAGTTAGTCGGGTTGTTTCCTTTGCCATATTCCAAAACATAGCTGACAAAGTTACTTCCCCGGGCTGATCCGGTGATCTGGACATTGCCGCTAAGGACACCAGGGACATTGAGTTTTGCCACGGGCAATGGCGAATCAACGAGCAGGGCGCGATACGCATTAATCCGGCCCGTGCCGATGTATTTATCGGTGGCGATCGGATCGGTCGTGTTACGAATAATGTTTTCAATCTCTCGGTTGTTAAATGCGGGATGCTTGGATTTGATCAACGCCGCAAGGCCGGCGACGTGGGGAGCCGCCATCGAGGTTCCGCTGATGAAATCGAAGTTGCTATTCGGAAGAGTCGAAAAGATGTTTTCGCCCGGCGCAGCGACATCGACATGCGACCCGAAGTTCGAGAATGGAGCCCGTTGATCTTTGGAATCCGTGGCGGCTACAGCGATTACACTGGTGTAGGCGGCGGGATAAAACAAGGTGTCGGTCCGTTCATTCCCGGCGGCAGCCACGAACAGAACTCCAGCCTGGTTTGCTTCGGCAACGATGTCCTCCAAAGCGCGGCTCCGATTGGCTCCTCCCCAACTGGCGTTGATGATTTGAGCGCCGTTGTCGATGGCATAGCGAATCGCCTCCAACACATGGGCCACGTCGGCGTCACCGGTTTCATCGAACGCCTTCACCCCCATTATGCTCACCTGCCAGCAAACACCGCTCGCGCCTAGTTTGTTGTTTCCCACGGCTCCGATAATCCCCGACACGTGTGTCCCATGGCTGTGGTCGTCCATGGGGTCGCTGTCATTGCTGACAAAATCGTATCCATGGACGTCATCGACGTACCCGTTGTGATCGTCGTCGATTCCGTTGCCTGGAATCTCACGGCTGTTGGTCCAGATGTTCTCCGCTAAATCTGGATGATAATAATCCACGCCGGTATCGAGGACTGCCACAACGACGCGCCTGTCACCGGTAGCTAGCTTCCAAGCTTCGAAAGCGTGGATATCGGCGCCGTTCGTCCCTCCGGACTGGCCGGTGTTATGAAGTGCCCAGGATTTTGACAAATCGAAGTCGTCGGGAGTAATCTGCGTTGGAGTAGTCTGGGCAATGTGATAGAGGAAATTCGGCTCGGCGTATAAAACATCGGGGTTCTTTTGCACCCGCAGGATGGCAGATTCTTGGTCGAGGCTCGGATCTATTTTGATGCGCGCCAATTGGTCGAGGATCGAAGGAGCCGCTGGGGAGCTCGGTGAATTGAGCAGTCCAGGGCGGGTCAGAGTCGGCCGTTCAAAATAATTAACCTGTGATGCAAAAGACTTCAAGATTGCGGCCTGCTTACTCCGGGCCACGTTGGGTCGGAACTTGACCAGAATTTCTCCTGGGATCATTTGCGGGCGTGTGTTGGCGCTCTCCTCTGCCGAGGCCCTTCCCGTGGGCAAAGCTTTCGCAGCATCATGGCTTAAGCTTTCGGCGCGGCTTGCGTCTGACGCGGATGCCATGAGCGACGTTGCTCGGCGGGCGGGAACCTCCCTGAAAAGCTTGCCCTGTAGAATCGCAGGATCTTGAAGCGTTGTTAGCTCCGCATGAGTCGTGGCCGACAAATCGCTGGCCAGAGCGGTGAAGACCGCGAGCGGCAGAAAAAGCTGGAAGCCAAAGAATTTTGAATGATTCTTCTTCTCGACAGATGGACTGTATTCTCGACGGCGAACGCAACTCACATGTTCCATTCAGTTACAAAAGCAACCCTATCCGGTCTCAGTACCGGTTTTGCCCAAGCGCTCATTTGCAAAGCGGCATTTCCTGTTTCATCATCTGTGATGCTCAAGCCGTTCATCAAAACCAATTTTCCAGCTTGCTGCAATTCAACCATACCAGGTAAGCCATTGGCCAAAAACCTGCTTAGAGCTATCCGCGTTATCATCATGTCAAAAGCAATAAGTAACTCAGGCAAATTATCGATCTTGTGTTCAAGATTCTTCCAGCTACGCGCCCGGAAAGTTCCATCCCCGTCTGAACCGACTCGCCCTCGATCCGCTCTTGGAGAGCCGCTGACAGCCTTTCTTTTCTCGGCATTGACTTTATGCTGGTTTAGCTCGCAGGTATTGGGCCAGATGGCCGACCCACTTTTCGACGACGTTCCGCGACTTCAATCACTTGCGCCGCCTCCGATCGATCCGGCTGTAAAACGAATTCGAACCGCCCACCTTAATAGCCGTTTGTTCACCGGGCCGGAAGCTCGGCACGATTGGACTGCTTCAAAGATAGCTCTCAATCTTTTTCCCGACGTGCAGCCGATCGGAGTCATTGTCCGAACCGAATCCTTGGGAGACGGGCGGTGGGTTGGCTATGGTTATGTCGAGGGAGAGCCGGAGAGTCGATTTACTTTGGCCGCGGAACAAGACGCCATTGCCGCGACCGTATTTATCCCTCGCCAGGGTTCTTATCGAATCCTCTATTGGAGCAACCAATTGCACAGCATTGCCGAGATTGATCCGTCCCGCGCTGGCGTCTGCGGCGTTGAAGGTCTTCCGGCCACCTCGAACATCGGCCGCACGGAGCAGCTCAACGCATTCTCGAAGAAGGCGATCGCTCCGTTAACTCTCCCTGCTGCGTCGGGCTCGACCACGAATCTCGTCACTCTTCTCGATATTATGGTTGTTTATACCGCGGAAGCAAGGTTTGGAGCTGGCAACACCGCCTCGATGAATACGCTGATTGATCTGGCTGTCGCCGAGGCCAACACCGTGTATCAAAACAGCGAAGCCAATGTTCGTCTTCGCCTCGTCCATCGCGGCGAAATCAATTACACGGAGGCCACGAGCCTCTCCACGAATCTCAATCGACTCCAGATCAAAGACGACGGTTTCATGGATGATGTGCATTCCCTCCGCGAGACGAACCGCGCGGATTTGGTCTGCTTAATTACAGAGCACGCCGATGAAGGTGTCTCCGGGCTGGCATTCACAATGGGAGAGCCATCCGTCTTGTTTCAGCCTCTGGCTTTTAGCGTGGTCAAGCGCGCCGCGGCCGTTGGCTCCTTCATCTTCGTTCACGAAGTCAGCCACAACCTCGGATGCCAGCACGATCGCGAAAATGCCAAGGACGCCGATGGCTTTCCGAAACCTGGCGCCTTCCCATACTCGTACGGTCACCGATTTGTAGCGGGTGGGGTCACCTATCATGATGTGATGGCTTATGCCCCAGGTCAGCCAATCCCTTATCTGTCGAATCCCAACGTGCTCTTCCTGGGAATTCCGACCGGCTTATCGGGTATCACCAATGGCGCGAATAACGTCCTCACGATTAGCAATACCGCACCCATCGCCGGAGCTTTCTACGGCCCTCTCGTCCGGACGGCCCCGCCGCTGCTCAGTTTCACCGCGCCGTTGTCGGGAGCTGTTTTTACGGCCGGAACCAATCTGATTTTGACGGCTCGAGTGAGCGATCGCGATGGCGCAGTTCAACAGGTCGAGTTCTACAACGGAAACCAATTGATCGGAGTCACCTCAAACATTCTGGCCGGTTTGACTCTTGGAGCAACGACCAATCTCCTCGCAGCCGGAGTTACCAATTTCTACAGTGTTGTGTGGACGAATCCCGCTCCTGGCGAATATCGTTTGGCCGCGCGAGCGGTTGACACACAAGGTGCCAGTTCTGCTTCAGTTCCTACCCAAATCACCGTGCGGCCTGCCAATGATACTTTCGACAAACGAATTCTTCTGCCCGCTTCGGCTCCCACCGTTGCTGGATCGAACCGTGCCGCCACAACGGAACCCAATGAACCGAAGCACACCGGCAATCCAGGTGGAAAATCGGTTTGGTATTCGTGGGTCGCACCCAAGTCCGGAACTGTCTCTGTCACTGCACAGGGCGATGGCATTCTACCACTAGCCGAGGTGTACAAATCGCTCTCGGCCACTGCCTTGACTTCGGTCTCGCGTGATTTTGATTTCGATAGCATCAGCTTCATCGCTCGAGCGGCCTTCGACGCCGTCGCGGGGGACAGCTACTCCATCGCAGTTGATTCGGTTTCCGGGACCTCGGGAGACTTCACGTTAAGTCTGACATTTCGGCCTCCGCCAGAGAATGACACGTTTACAAACCGAGCGAAAATATCCGGTGAAACGATGACCCTCACAGCGGTTAACTCGGCGGCAACTCTCGAAACAGGCGAACCGTTGCATGCCGCTCCCAATCTGGGTGGGAAGTCGGTTTGGTACTCCTGGAATGCGCCGAGATCTGGCACCGTCATCGTCACCGCTGTAACGACGAATTTCTTCCCTCTGCTCGATGTCTATCGCGGAATATCAGTTTCTGCGTTAACCAACGTTACCGGACGTAGCATTGCTTTTGATTCAACGAATAGAGTCACCACTCTTACTTTCGAGGCGATCGCTGCGCAAGACTATGAAATCGCGGTGGACGGTTTGCTCGGTGGCGCTGGCGTCTTTACCTGGAAGTTGGTTTATGCGCCTCGCCCGCTAAACGATGACTTCGCTGCTCGGATTTCAATGGCTGGAGTCTTGTCGAGCGTCCAGGCTTCCAATCTCTACGCGACCAAGGAAACTGGTGAGCCGTCACATAACGGCCAGCCTGGCGGCAGGTCCATCTGGTATTCGTGGAAAGCCCCCGTGTCCGGTCCTGTCACTGTCATCAGTCGTGGCGATAAATTTTTCACCTTGCTGGACATCTACACGGGCGATGCCGTGAATGCACTCATCGCCGTGCCGGGCCGGGGGATTGTGTTTGATCAGACCAATTTCACGAGCACACTTACTTTCAACGCCGTCGCGTATCGGACCTACGCTTTGGCGGTGGATGGGTTCAACGGTTTCACCGGAGCGATTAGCGTGAGCTTGAAGACCTTGAACTCACCCCCGTCGTTCCAATCGCTCGCATCTCTCACCCCTAGTCTGGCCAACTTTCGCCTCAGCCTCTACGGCAGTTCCGGACAAAAATTTGTCATTCAAGCATCCACAAATTTAGTCAGTTGGGCGGATATCTTTTCAGGCGCTTTCGTCACTAATTCCTTTGGGTTCACCGACGAAAACTCGCGCAGTTCCAAGTTCCGATTCTATCGCGTGCTGGCGCTCCCTTGAGGTGCCGTGAATCAAGAGTCGGATTTTGAAGGAGAGCCATTTACGGGCTAAAGTAACAGCCGTTCGATCTCCTCGTAATTCGCGACCACATGCGTCGCTCGCGCTAGTCTGTCCGCCACGAGCGTGTTGGTGATGGCGATGACCTTCATCCCTGCAGCCAGCGCGGCTTCGACACCGGCCGCTGAATCCTCGATCACGCAGCAGGCGTTTGGCCGGATCTGCAACAGGTCAGCCGCTCGTAGGAAAATGTCGGGTGCCGGCTTGCCATGAACGACATCCTGAGCGCTCACCACAACTGGAAAAAACTCGCGGAGATTTTTGATCGCGAGAACCTCGTCGATCACTGGATGAAATGAGCCTGAAGCCACTGCCAGCTTGTAACGTCGTGAAAGCTTCTCCACGAGTTCGGGCAAGCTCTCAAAAATGGGCTGATCCTGTTTAATCATTTCGAGAAACCGGCGTTGTTTCCATTGGGCCAGTTCATCCAACGTATGGATCGGCCGATGTTTCTCGATGAAATCAAGCCAGAGCGCGCGGTCCGAACGTCCGTAATACTCGGTAAAGTCCATTCCGTGCGTCTCTCCATAACCTATCTCGTGGAAAATCTCGCGGAATGCGCGTTCGTGCGCCGGCTCGCTGTCCACGATCACGCCGTCCATGTCAAAAATTACCGCCTGAAATTGTTTCATGCCTCAATTGAGAAAAGTGCTATTTCAGTTTTGAGTCGGCTGATCGTTCGACGAGGTGCAACAGATTGCCTTCCCCATCCTGAAAAAAAAGAACCCGCCCGCCACCGCCCGCAGGCTTGATAGGCTCGTTGAACTCAATGCCTTTCGCGACGAGGCTTTCTCTCGCTAACTCAATCGAGTCCACTCTCAAGGCCAGATGCCTCCAGCCTGCCAGCCTATTGATGGCGGTCTCGGATGAAGCCAGATCGCCTTTGTAAATCTCGATCCACAAACCTCCGGGAAGCTCGATGAAGAACGCCGGCGGGGATTGGTCGGCTTGAAAAATGACTTTGGCGGCGAGGTTGTTCACGTACCAATCCTTCAATGCGATCGGGTCGCGGGCCGCCAGTCCGATGTGTTCAACTGACAATTGCATAAACAGGTTTTTTGAAACGCGTGTAGTAGAGACGAAATAGCGGATGGCTTCGAGTGAAAACGACCACCGAGCTGACTTTGAAGATAAATCTTTAAAAAATGAGCAACGAAGTCCACGGGCAAGAGATCAGGCGGGGTTGCTACCTTAATCCATTTCCAGCTCCTTAGCCTAAGATCATCCCGGCGCTCACATCGGAACCTGGCAGAAAGTCCCGCGCTGCTAGTCGTCGCCCACCTTCTCGTTGCAACGTGACGATGCGCAAGGCTTGCTCTCCGCACGCAACCGTCATTCCGGCGGGGCCAGTATGGATCACTTGACCTGGCTGACCGAAGGCGTGGACTTCAATTTCTGCTTCCCAGATTTTCAAGAGCCGCGACTTGTCCGCGCCGGGCAGAAGTGTAAACGCACCTGGCCACGGAGTGAAAGCTCGGATCCGATTCCATAAAACACGGGCCGGTGCTTTCCAATCCAGTCTTCCGTCCTCCTTCGTGATTTTGCGTGCGTAACTCATTCCTATGTCAGGCTGCTTGCTGGGAGCAATGTTGCCTGCAACGAAATTAGGGATTGTATCCACGAGCAATTCCGCGCCCATAATTGCTAGTCGATCGTGCAAAGTCTGAGCGTTGTCGGCCGGATGAATGGGGGTGCTTTTCCATGTCAAGATGTCGCCTGTATCCATTCCGGCGTCCATCTTCATGATCGTTACGCCCGTTTCAGGCTCGTCATTTAGAATCGCCCACTGAATCGGGGCTGCCCCGCGGTATTTGGGGAGCAATGAAGTGTGGACATTCAGGCAACCGAACGTCGGCAGATTGAGAATGCTGGTGGGAAGAATCTGTCCGTAAGCCGCCACTGCGATCAAGTCGAGGCGCAGTTCGCCTAAGGCTTCAATAAAGCCCGGCTCTCGGGCTCGCTCGGGTTGAAGCACAGGCAGTCCCCATCGCATGGCTTCGATCTTTACTGGCGTCGGTTGCAACTTCAGATCGCGGCCCTTGGGCCGGTCAGGCTGAGTGACGACAGCCGCAATTTGGAAAGCATTGGACTGAGCCAAGGCAGCGAGGCTGGCGCAGGCTAACTCCGCTGTCCCAAAAAAAACGATCCGTAACGGCTCCCTCGCCGACGTGATGAATGGTGGAGCGTCCGCGGTCCCTCTCATGGCAGCAATTCTCAGTTTGGGAGGTATGTAGTCCCGGCTTTAGCCGGTCGCCCCGTGAAAACCGGCTAAAGCCGGGACTACATACGGCGAACGGAAGGTGCCCTGGGCCATAATGAAAATTGCTGCTCTCATGGCCTGAGTCAAAACTTCGAAATGATGCGCAGGATATCCTGCAACACAATCACCGGAGACTGGGTTGCGTCAATGGTGTGAACCAACTGCGGCCCATAAAAATCAAGGACTGGCTTGGTGTCGCTTTCGTAGGTTGCCAGGCGAGTCCTGATGACTTCCAAATTCGCGTCATCAAGCCGGTTATCGCGGAGGGCCCGACGCTGAAGGCGCTCAACGAGCTTCTCCATGTCCGGGCAGGTAAAATAGAAAATCGCTTTGACATCCAACGTGTCGTTGAGCATCTCCGCCTGATTGGGATTCCGCGGAATTCCGTCCAGTAACAAGATGTCACGAGTTGGATCAAAGCGACCGCTTTGTTTATGAGAGACAATATTCTCCCGCCAAAGCCGAACTGTGGGTTCATCCGGAACAAGTTCCCCGCGGCTGGAATATTCCAGAAAGGTCCGGCCCAGTTCGTTGTCAATGGTCAGATTGCGAAACACATCGCCGCAAGCGCAATGGTAGAAATGCGGAATGGTTCCCAGGATTTTGCCTTGCGTGCCTTTGCCCGCTCCGGGAGCGCCGAAAAGTAAAATGGTGCGGTATTTCATACATCGAGAAGCAGGCTGGTCAGTCGGTACAATGAAATAGGTGTCAAACTCAATTGAGTTTCCGAGAAAAGCCGGAGAGTTTTCACCCTTTTGCATCCTTGTGGCGGACCTGCACCTCTATTACCTCCGTAAAAGAAACCGCGGCTTCGGTGCCACCGCGGAGCAATTGGACGTGGAGTTCATTCATCGTGATCCGGCTAATCCGCTTTGCCACATACTCCGCTTTGGCCGCCTTAATCACGATGACAAGGTCCTTCTCGGCTTCGCTGGGCACAACGCGAAAAAATCCAGGGAATTTGGTTTCAAAAAATCGGCGGTTGAACGTGAAATCTCCTCGTTTGAAAATTGCCGGTTCTGCCACAGGAGTCGAAGCACCGCCTGTCTCGATCGGGGCGACAGCTAGGCTACCGGCTGGCTTGGCTTTGACTGCGGAGGTGGTCGCGCTTGCCCGAACGCCGGATGATCCGCCTGGGGCTGCTGCGGCGGCAGCATGTCCGGTCTCGTGTGGCTCCTGGGCGCTCGATTCTCCTTCGGCGTATTCGTCACGCGGCGGCATCGACAGAAATAGCAAGGGGCCCACAACAGGAAATATGGCCGAAACTCCGCAGACTAACACGACAGGTCGATTGCGAAAGAGGGCGATTTCGTAGCCCGCATAAAGATTTGCCAAGAATAGAATCGCCAAAATGGCGAGACCTGCCGGCGCGGTGACGATTGCGATCACGTCCGCCTTTTCCGGTCTCTCGGTTCGAGGCACTGGTTTGATAACAATCTCCTTCTTCTTCGTTTTTTCCTTTTCCTGCTCGGGCGGTGTTTCGATGAAAGGATCGACAAACTTGGCGGCCTCCGGATTTTTCGCCAAATCTTTCAATGTTTCTTGGGTCAGTTTGCTCCAATTCACACGGGGCGAGAATCCTCCGATATCCAGACGGACGACCAGCCCATTGTCATCAAATGAGGCTACCTCGCCACGAACAACCGTGCCGTCCGAAAGACGAAACTCTGCGGAGAGGGCTTGATAGTTGGCTGCCCCAACAATCCCGACGACCAAACAGAATAAACAGAAACTTCGCATGATAATACTCTGACTAACACAGGGGCTTCTCGGACGGAAGCAAAATAAGAGGTTCAGGTCATTTTAGCTGGTGGCAGCGGAGAAGGCTCAACTGGCTTGCCCGATTATTCCAAAGCCGCCCAACGCAAGCTGCGCGTCAAACCGGCTGATTGCCCACTGCTTCGAGCAAATCGTCCAAAATCCAATTCCTTTGCTTGGACGAGAGGAAATCGGCCGCGGCGCCATGTTGCCAAACGCCATAGCAGAGCGCTTTGATGGGGTCGGTTTGCAATTGGGGTTGCGTGAGGAGCCCTGCCAGATAACCAGCCAGAACATCGCCGCTGCCTCCTTGCGCCAGATTGGGGTTGCCGGAGGAATTCACGAAGACATCGCCTGTGGATCGGCCCACGAGGGTTTGATGCCCTTTTAGGACCACCCAGCAATTGCCGTATCGACGCGACAGATCGCACAGCGAAGTGAGGCGAGCCTCTTGGACGGCTTTGGTGGTTGTGTTCAACAGGCGCGCCGCCTCCCCCGGATGTGGTGTGATCACGCGGAGGGCTTTGGCATGCGTCGGACCGGGCGGAAGCCAATCCAATCCGCTCGCGTCGGCAATTACCGGAATCGGCAGGTCTTTCCATAGATAGCCCATCTCGCTTTTGAGATCGGCGGGCAGATGCGGCGCGGCGAATCCCGGACCCATCAGAACGGCGCTGAAGGAATCGGCGAACTGTTTTCCCGAACGCCATGGCTGAACCATCACTGATTGAAGTTGGCTGGCTACCGGAACGTAAACCTCTTCGGGTGTAAAAAGAGTGACGAGACCTGGAACCGCTCGGATGGCCCCTCGCGTTGCCAGGACCGCTGCGCCATGATACCCAAGACTTCCACCAAAGATAGCCAGGTGACCGAATGTTCCTTTGTGTCCGGCGGCAGGCCGAGCCGGAGGGTAGTTGGAAAAGTCGTCGCGAGAGGTCCATTGCATTCGGCTCGTCATCGAAAATGAAACAAGACCAATGTCCGGAGCGACCTCCAATCGGCCGACAAACGGCCAAGCAATCGAAACCATCAGCCCTCGTTTGGGAGCGCCCAAGGTCAGTGTTACCGAGGCTCGGATGGCGGTTCCCCGAACCTCGCCGGTGTCAGCGTTTAGCCCGGAAGGAACATCAATGGAAAGAATCGGAATTCTCGAGCCGTTGATTTGTTCGATTAGTTTGATCCAACTCTTCGCAAGCGGCCGACTCAGGCCAATGCCGAACAGACCGTCGATTATCAAAGCAGGCTGAAGCGACAGTTGCGCACGGAAGTCATCAAGGCTTGCCGTGGGATTGTTGACATTGATGAGAGAAACCTCCCGTTCAGCCAGGTTTTGGCTGGTGTGCCTGGCATCATCCCCATTGTGGCCTTTGCCCGCCAACACCACGATCAAATCGCCCGGCCGGGTCATTTGCATGGACCGCGATGCCACGATGTGTCCGACACGACGGATGACGTCGGCCTCGGTCCGCCCGGCGGCCCAAGTGGCTTTCTCCCATTCGCGCATTTGCGCCACGGTGATGACTGGGATGGGCATAAATGATGAGTTAAAGCCGTCGGAACATGTTTAACACAACCGGGCTGCTGGTAAAGGGATTTAAGGAGCCGGTCTATTCGATAACTGCCCATCCAAGACAGTAATACTTCAGCAGTTCTCATTCTGGCTTCCGATCGCCTGAAGGCGGGACCCCGTGCGTTCGCCAGGTAGGTAGTCCCGGCTTCAGCCGGTGGGGCACCGACACTTCCAGACGCGTTGGATTTGTTTGACGCGTTGCCGCCTAAAGGCGGGACTACGTGCCTATGGAGTCCCGGCTTCAGCCGGTTCTTGCTGTTATCTGCGGCCATACTGAGAATTGCTGGTAATACTTCGGCAGAATGATTCTGCTGATGGATAGAGCATTTTGTTTTGAAGTGATTTTTTTCTTCATCCTAAGCGACTCCTCCTTCATCATTCATCGATGGACCCTTTGTCCCGTGAAGAAATTCGTTCTGCTGTCCTAGCAGCCTTGGCTGAAGACATCGGTTCTGGTGATGTCACCACCTTGGCGACGGTTTCGGAGAACGCCACCGCGAAAGCGGTGATGGTCGCTCACCAGCCTTTGGTGCTGGCTGGAATTGCGTTTGCCGAGGCAGCTTTTATGGAAATATCGGCGGCGGTCAGAATCGAAAGGGTTTGGGGTGATGGCCAAGAAGTTGGCCCTGGTGGAAAGCTGTTTTCAATCTCGGGACCAGCGCGGGCTATTCTCACCGGCGAACGCGTCGCCTTGAACTTCGTGCAACGGCTTTCTGGGATAGCCACGTTGACCTCGAAGTTTGTTGAGGCTGTGAAAGGCACGGCGGCGCAGATTCTGGACACGCGCAAAACAACTCCGGGCTGGCGGCGGCTCGAGAAATACGCCGTGACCTGTGGCGGCGGAAAGAACCATCGAATCGGTTTGTTCGACATGGTCTTGATAAAAGACAACCACTTGGTGACGCTCCGACGTGAGCCGCCTCATGCGATTGGCGCTGCCGTAAGCCGTGCCCGTGCGAAATATCCACATCTCAAAGTGGAGGTCGAGGCCGACAACTTCGACCAAGTCCAGCAAGCTCTTGAAGCCGGAGCCGATATCATCCTGCTCGACAATATGACCTTGGATGAGCTAAAGACGGCGGTTTTCTGGGTGAAAGGCCGAGTCAAGACTGAAGCCAGCGGCGGGGTCAATTTGACTACGGTCCGCGCCGTGGCGGAAACCGGAGTGGATTACATCTCTGTCGGCGCTTTGACCCACTCTGCCCCTGCGGCGGATATCGGTTTGGATTTTGAAGACATCGGATTCGACTGACAACCGTTTGAACTCAAGTGACGATCGACGCTCAAATCTTGTCTGCCTTGCGAAACGCCGAGGACGGCTCTGTCTCGGGCGGAGAGCTGTCCCAGCGCCTCGGGATCAGCCGCGCCGCCATCTGGTCGCGGATCGAGGAGATGAGGTCGCTCGGCTATGAGATCGAAGCAAGCCCGCACGAGGGATATCGCCTCCGCAATGTTCCCGACGTGCTGCATGCGGACGATCTGCTTTCTCGACTCGGAAAAACCAAGGTGATCGGGCGGGACATCCGGGTCTTCCAGGAAACAACATCCACGAATGATGTCATTGAGAAGCTCGCCCGTGACGGAGTTAAGGAAGGCGTGGTGGTCTTTGCGGAATCTCAGTCCAAGGGCCGGGGCCGCTTGGGGCGCAAGTGGGTTTCTCCTCTCCGGAAGGGGCTTTGGTTTTCTGTTTTATTGCGTCCTGATCTGCGGCCCCAAGAGGCGATTCAGCTCATGATTGCTGGAGCAACAGCGTTGGCGCGAGCGATTCGCGATGAGACAGGACTCTCGCCGGAAATTAAGTGGCCCAATGACATTTTGATTAACGGAAGGAAAGTCGCGGGCCTCTTGACTGAATTGAGCGCCGAACTCGACCACGTGAATTACATCATTCTCGGGATCGGAGTGGATGTGAATTTGAACGCGTCGGATTTTTCCTCCGAGCTGCGCAAACTCGCCACGTCCCTCAAGATTGAAAAGGGCCACAGCATCGATCGGGCATCATTGGCGGCGGCGGCGTTGCGTGAGTTGGATGCTGACTACGCTCGCATCACGACCGGGCATTTCGAGGCGGTCAGTGATGAATGGGAGGAACTTTGCAGCACGCTCGGGCGCAACATCGGGATCCGGATCGGGGATCGCGTTCTGCAAGGCCGTGCCGAGTCGTTGGACAGCGATGGGGCTTTGTTGTTGCGCACCCAACACGGACGACTCGAACGAATTATTGGCGGCGATGTGACCGTCAAAAAATAGCATGATTCTCCTGTTGGATGTAGGAAACACGCACACGCACCTTGGCTTGGCCAACAGCCGGCGCATCGTGAAGCAACGCAACATCTCCACCGAGAGCTGGTCAAATAACCGGGCCGAAATGTTCGTCACGAAGTTTGTGGCGAAGGCGGCTTTGGACGGAGCAATGGTGTGCAGCGTGGTGCCGGGCGCAACCCCTCGCGTTCGCCAGCTCGTTAAGGCGGCCTGGAACTTGGAGTGCATGGAGCTGACTGCGCGAACGGTTGTCGGCGTGGGTATCAGTTATCCCAACCCCTCGACGATCGGAGCCGATCGGCTCGCTAACGCTATCGCGGTCAAACATCACTTCGGCGCTCCCGCGGTGGTTGTTGATTTTGGAACCGCAGTGACGTTTGACGTGGTGGATAGGTCTGGGAATTACGTCGGGGGCATTATCGCGCCCGGTTTATCTGCCATGACGGATTACTTGCACGAGAAGACTGCTTTGCTCCCAAAAATCAAGATTCGCGAAATCCGGACAGTCATCGGCAAGAATACCAAAGAGGCCATGCTGATCGGCGCGGTGCATGGGTATCGTGGTCTCATTCGTGAATTGCTGGCCGAGCTGCGCCAAGCACTCAAGTGTCCCCGCTTGCCGGTCGTCGCGACCGGCGGCTACGCAAAACTCATGGCTTCAAAACTCCCAGAAATCACGGTGGTAAAGCCGTTGCTGACGCTGGAAGGTCTTCGTTTGGCGTGGAAGGGGAGGGGACGTGATGCGTGAGACGTGATGCGTGAGAAAGAAACAAACCCTTCATAATCACGCATCACGGATCACGCATCACGCATCACGCATCACGTCGCCTATTCAACTTGCAACCCGCCAATCGAAGCCTGAAACTCCGCAACCATGAATCGCATCGTTCAACGATTTGACCGTCTCAAAGCCGAAGGCAGCAAGGGTTTTGTTGTTTATATTGGAGCCGGCGATCCACATCTCGAAGCCACGCGGCAACTCGCGATCGCCTTTGATCAAGCAGGTGTCGATGTTCTGGAGCTGGGCGTGCCCTTCAGCGATCCGCTGGCGGATGGCTTGGTGAATCAGCTCGCGGCGCAACGCGGTTTGGAGTCCGGCACGACACCTTCGAAGGTCTTGCAAACCGTGGCGGCGATTCGACAGGACTCCCAAATCCCCATCGCCCTTTACATCTATTTTAATTTGCTCCATAGGCATGGCTTGGAACGGTTCATTGACGATGCCTCGGCGTCGGGTGTGGACGGCTTGCTGGTTCTGGATCTGCCGCCCGAGGAATCCGAGAATTATGAATCGCTGATGCGTGCCGCGGGGATGTGCGTTATTTATCTGGTGGCCCCGACCACCCCGGAGGAGCGCATCGAGTTGATCGTGAAGCGCGCCAGCGGGTTTATTTATTACATCTCTCGGGAAGGTGTCACTGGAATGCAGGAAAAAGTGGCCGCGAACATCGCTCAGATGACTGCAAGAATTCGGGTCCATACGGATTTGCCAATAGCAGTTGGCTTTGGAATCTCCAATCCCAGCCAGGCTCGACTCGTCGCCGCGAATGCGGATGCGATCGTTGTGGGTAGCGCAATCGTGAATCAGATTGCGCAGAATGGCAAACATCCGAACTTGGTTCTGCGCGTCACGGAATTCGTCGAGTCGCTCGTTAAAGCTGTTAAAAATAGGGTGCGGGAATCATGAAGACAAAATCTGATATCAACGACCGGTTCGTAATCATCATGGCCGGAGGACGAGGCGAGCGCTTTTGGCCGGTCAGCCGTGAGAAAACTCCCAAGCAACTTATCAAACTGATCGGCAACCGCTCGTTTCTTCAGCAAGCGGTGGATCGCGTTCTCCCGCTTGTGCCGCTGAAGAATATTCTGATTATCACGAATTCCCTTCAAGCGCCTGAAGTTCGCAAACAGTTGCCCAAACTTCCCAAAGGAAACGTGATTGCCGAACCGGTAGGGCGAGACACTTGCGCCGCCGTGACACTCGGAGCGGCTGTTGTCGGTCAACGCTCGACGACCGGAGTGATGGCTGTCTTACCTGCCGATCATGTAATTCCGGAGGAAAAGAAATTCCAACAAGTTTTATCCGATTCGTTTGATCTGGCAGCGCGTGGACAGGCGATCGTCACGATTGGAATCAAGCCGACAGAGCCAGCGACGGGCTATGGATATATCCACGTTGGGGCGCCGCTACCAGCGCCGCGCGGATTGAAGCCGTACAAGACGACGTTCTTCAAGGCGGAGAAATTTGTGGAGAAACCGGATTACGAAAAGGCCGTTGAGTATGTGAGCGGGGGGGATTACAGATGGAATGCGGGGATGTTCATCTGGTCCTTTGTGACGATCACAGAAGGATTGCAGAAACATCAGCCCCAGATGGCCGAGGCTTGTCAGCGATGGTTCAAGTTAGCGGGAACAACGAAGCTCGATAAAGTGTTGGCGAAGGAATATCCAGAGATCAAAAAAGTCTCGATTGACTATGCTTTGCTCGAGCACGCTCAAAATGTGGTGGTGGCGGCTGGCGACTTCGTCTGGGACGATCTGGGCTCGTGGACAGCCCTGGCGCGCCACATCGCACCGGACGCGGAGGGCAATTGCGCCGTGGCTGATTTCATTCACGTCGATGCCGCTCGGAACATAGTGTTTGACGCTCGCGTGAAGCACCGGACGCCCATCGCGCTTGTCGGGATGCGGGATTCAATTGTCGTTCAAACGGACGATGCCACGTTGATTGCCCACAAAAGCCAGGCTCAAAAGATCAAGGAACTCGTGGCCAAGCTTGCGTCGATGCCCAAGTATAAGAATTTGGTATGAGTTTGGTTAGATAAGCGCGCAGAAATGGAAGTCGGCAGTTCCATCCGGAACCAAGGTGTTTGCTTTCGACGCAGGCTTGGCACTTTGATCATTCCATTTCGTTCGCTTCCATCGCCTCCGCCGTGAGAATCATATCCTTTCATGAAGATCACGATCCAATGTCATGCGAGTTGCGATGCAATCGCAGCAGTTCTCTCCATGAACCTGACCTGGGAGCGCTGGCGTCTCGCCGGCGTGTTCCTAATTTCGCCACAGCAACTCGCCGGCGAGACGCCCAATGTCACGAAGATTTGAGAGTGCTTTTGACGCGTTGACTTCCGGGCCGGGGGCTTGAATAAGCCCCTTCTACTGCATTTTGTGCGGGACTTGCCGTTTGATT
>CAMAWP010000095.1 GCA_945861765.1 Akkermansia muciniphila
TGGAGAGCCTCCCAACGCTTAACCGTCCCGATTAACAACAGGAGCCCGAGGAAAAGGCAAAGGTGGAAACTACGATAGGGGCACCGTACTTATACGATAGTAAAACTACGCCGAGTCCCCACACGCCCCATTCCATTTCGGAGGTTGAAGCCCTCTTTATTGATCCCATTCCAACAGGACAGGCGTGGCCGCAACTGTCGCTGAGAATGAATTCCTTGGAAAAGTCATTTTGTCGGCTAGGCTCGTTCCGCACAAAACCCGTGAAGATGACGATGGCGAAGGCAGCTAGCACAGAACCCCGGAGCCTCGCGTGAAGAAGCCGCGCCGTAGAAGAGTGAAGCCCGATTCGCCGCCGCGAAATCCGACCATTCAGAGCGGGGTGCGGCACCGTCGAGTTCCATTTGCGGCCGTGGGCATGATCGTGGTGTTTTTTATGATGGCACTGGCTGCCACAGTTGTCCTTCGAGGACGCCGAGCCGCAGAGACACGAAAGCAAACCGGCGATTCCCTATTGGCAGGTCACTCAGCCCAGATGGAGGGGGCGCGTGAATACACTCCCCGCCCAGCAGGAGTTCTGGAATTTTCCAAGGATATTGCGCCAATCATCTGGAATCGTTGCGCTCCGTGTCATCGACCGAAGCAGGTCGCCCCGTTCAGCCTCTTGAGTTATTCGGACATTAAGAAACGAGCGGAGCAGGTCGCGGAGGTGACGGCGAAGCGGATCATGCCTCCCTGGCCGCCTGGGCTGATGAATCCCCGGTTCGAGGATGAACGCCGGTTGACCGAAGATGAATTAGGCATGCTCCAACAATGGATTTCCGAAGGCGCGATCGAGGGAGATCCTTCCGAACTTCCACCTGAACCCGAATGGCACGATGGCTGGTTTTTAGGAAAACCGGACTTGGTGGTGACGATGGGAAAGCCATTTGAGCTTGCTGCCGATGGGCGAGATGCTTATCGGAACTTTGTGTTGGCAATTCCCACGAACGAAAGGCGCTACGTGCGGGCTGTCGAGCTTCGGCCGGATAACCCTCGAGTGGTCCATCATGCGTTCATGTTTGTGGACCCGACGGGACAGTCGCAGAGGCTCGACGGCAAGGAGGCTCAGTTGGGCGCTCCGTACGGAACGCAGATGCCGGAGGGTCAGTTCCTAAGCTACCAGCCTGGCCGGGGTCCCGCGATGGCATCCGAGGGACTGGCTTGGACACTCGAACGTGGCAGCTATCTCGTCTTGCAGCTCCACATGAAGCCGACCGGTAAGTCAGAAATGCTTCAAGCCTCCGTCGGTTTTTATTTCACCGACCAAGCGCCGACAAATACGCCAATGAAAGCCGGGTTGACTTCTTACACCATTGATATTCCGGCTGGAGAAAGTAACTACGTGGTGAAGGATTCGTTTGTGTTGCCGGTGGATGTTCAGGCGATCGCCATACTGCCCCATGCCCATTATCTGGTTCGGGATGTGAAGGGTTTTGCCGCGCTGCCCGATGGCACGCGGCTTCCGTTGATTCATATCAAGAACTGGGACTTCGAGTGGCAAGGGGCTTACCGCTTCGCCGATTCGGTGTCGTTGCCGAGAGGCTCAACCATCATGATGGAATTCACTTATGACAACTCAACCAACAATGTTCACAACCCGAATCATCCGCCGACGGCGGTGGCTTACGGAGTTCAGTCCACGGACGAAATGGCGGAGCTATGGCTGCAATTGCTCCCTCGAAACGCCGTCGATCGTGCTCTGCTCGCTCGTGCCTTTGCCGAAAAGAGCGACCGCGTCTATGACGAGCGAAGTCAGTATTTGCTGAGCAAAAACCCCAACGATCCGAAAGGGCACTTTACGCGCGCCGTGATATTGCTCAACCAAAGGAAGGTCGTTGAAGCCTTGAAGCATTTCAACCTGGCACTGGCCGCCGATCCGAACTATCACGAAGCCCATTTCACGCTGGGAGTCGTTCATTTGATGAATAACAATATTAGCGGAGCTGAAATCGCTTTCAAGAACGCCATCCGGACTGAACCTCAGGACTATCGCGCGCAAGGAAGCCTCGGGAATGTTTACCTCAAGCAAGGCCGGATGAACGAAGCTTTGGCCCAGTTCGAAATGGCGCTCCGGATTAACCCGAACGACCCGACTGCAAGAGAGAATCTGGAAATGCTTCGAAAAAGGATGCCATGAAGACAGGGGCGATGTTCAGTTACCCTTATGTCGTCTCACGCCGAATACCCTTCACGAACCCGGCATGATTGCCCTCATCTCTACCCCCAAATCGAGGTCGGCGCTTTCCGCTGTTTGCTCCAAATTTCTTTGCTAAGGCGTAGGGATAGTTCTTGGTGCGGGCGCTACCGCTACGTTGGACCCGCGCCGCGTTTTACCGGAATCAGGTTGGCCTGGAAGATCGTTAACTTCGGGGGGGAACGGCATGCGTCGCCAAGGTTTCCCTGGAGCTTTGGCTGACTTCCACGACCCCCTTTGAACTCGGAGTCCTTTGGCTTTCGGCGCTGCGCCTTGGTGTTGGATACGCCAGGGCCGCGATCGGGGCTTTTTTAAGCACCTCCATTCTCGTCACTTTCCCAGGCGTGTAAACCACTGCGGCCGGCAACTCTGGATGATCTGGTATCTTATGATTGAAGAGACGAAGGCGACACTGTATCCATAAGCGGCAGCAAGACTTTGAGCAGGCGCTACCTTGCCGCGAATGGCCGTTGAATGCTATGCCGAACCAAATAAAGCAATTTGATTTTCTTGTACTCGGCAGCGGAATCGCGGGGTTAACTTTCGCTTTAAAAGTGGCGCCGCATGGCAAGGTTGCAATCATCACGAAGAAACATCGAGCTGAATCCAACACCAATTACGCCCAAGGCGGCATTGCCGCAGTCACCTCCAAAGAGGATTCCTTTGAGATGCATGTGAGGGATACCTTGGAGGCCGGAGCCGGGCTTTGTAACGAGGAGATTGTTCGGACCATTGTTGAGGAAGGGCCCGCTCGCATCGCGGAGTTGATCGACTTGGGGATGCGTTTTTCGGAGCGTGAAATCCCGCGATCCAACGGCGCCAGGGAACTGGACCTGGGAAAAGAAGGCGGCCATTCAAAGCGCAGGATCCTTCACGCGAAAGATGTGACCGGCCGTGAAATTGAGCGCGCGTTGCTCGCTGCCGTGGCTGCTCAACCCAACATCGAGATTCTGGAAAACCATTTTGCCATCGATCTGATCACAAGCCAGAAGCTCGGTGATGAGGGGCACAATCGTTGTTTGGGTGTCTATGTCCTCGAAAAGAGCACGCAACGGGTCGAAACCTTTTCGGCACCGGTAGTTCTGCTGGCGACGGGGGGCTGCGGCAAGGTCTATCTTTACACAACGAATCCCGACATCGCCACCGGCGATGGCGTGGCGATGGCTTATCGTGCGGGAGCGGCTGTGGCCAACATGGAGTTTATCCAATTCCATCCCACCTGCTTGTATCATCCCAAAGCAAAGTCGTTTCTCGTCAGCGAAGCGGTTCGTGGTGAAGGCGGAGTATTGAAGACGATTGAAGGCGTTGAATTCACGGATCATTATCATCCGCTCAAATCACTGGCTCCGCGCGATATCGTGGCGCGAGCCATCGACAGTGAGATGAAGCGGAGCGGCGCGGATCATGTCCTGCTGGACATCACGCATCAACCGGCGCAGTTCATAATCGAGCGCTTCCCGAATATTCATGCCACATGTCTGCAGTACGGCATTGATATCACCAAGGAGCCAATACCTGTGGTGCCGGCAGCGCATTATCAATGCGGTGGCGTGTTGACTAACATGGATGGGGAAACGGAGATTGTCGGGCTTTACGCTGTGGGCGAGGTGGCTTGCACGGGCTTGCATGGGGCGAATCGGCTGGCCAGCAACTCGTTGCTCGAGGCTCTGGTTTGCGCTGATCGCGCCGCGCAAAGGATCATTTCACATCCAGTGCCTCCGTCCGAAGCAAGGATTCCCGAGTGGCAATCTGGCAATGCCAGCAACGCCGACGAGTTAGTTGTGGTTTCTCACAACTGGGACGAAATCCGGAGGTTGATGTGGGATTACGTCGGCATCGTCCGCACTGACAAACGTCTCCAACGAGCGCAGTCGCGCATCGCGAATTTACAGGCGGAGATTCAGGAATATTACTGGGATTTTATAGTTACCAGCGATTTGCTCGAGCTGCGCAACATCGCGACGGTCGCTGACCTGATCATCCGCAGCGCCCTTCAACGGCCGGAAAGTCGCGGACTGAACTACAACCTCGATTACCCGAATCCTGACCCCGACTGGGCGCAACGTGATACGATTATCAGAAATCCAATTTAGATTGTTGAACTGATCAGGCCTCAAATCCCTCAACGCGTTTTGATTCTGTGCAGTAACTCTTATGATGCGTCTTCAGCTTTTCAAACGCCGCACTGGCACCTTCTTCACAGGGTTTCTTGTCCCAATGACCCGCGTGTCTTTTGTCCTTCCGCTTCTGGCTGGCTACGTGTTGGCTTTCGACCCAGCTTCGATCAGTGCCGCCGACCCATCAACACCGGATGCCATTGAGATCGAGGATTCCGGGTACCGTCGCAACTTCGAGGTCGTCAGAGAGGAGGTCGGCCCGCTTCACCCCGGCGTGCAATGGACAAAACAAAGTGCTGGCCGAGCGTCGAAGATTGTTCTGTACGAGAGAGGTGTCCCGCGAACCTTAGCCACGCGGCGACTCCTAACTCAAAGAGTGCTCGTCCATCGCGGAATGGACGTCAACATGGCGGCCTTGGCAAGCATCCCGGGGACAAAATCCGTTCAGGAAGTAAGCTACGCGCCAGGATACGTCATTGTGGAATCCGCCGAAGTGAACGGCGCGCTGCAACTGGCGTCGCTCCTGCGGGCAACACCTGGCGTGCTGTCTGCGGAACCGATCCTAGGGAAGAGGCAGTGGACGAAATCCATTCCTGACGATCCCCTTTTCGCCGGCCAGTGGTATCTCGGGAGATCTGGACAAATCGGCGGTGCAGGCATCGGCGTGAACGTCACAAATGTTTGGGCGAGATACCGCGGCAAAGGAGTCACGATTGCTATTGTGGATGACAGTCTCCAACTTACGCATCCGGACTTGGCTCCGAACGTGATCACAAATATAGACTACGACTTCCGGGATAACGATGACGACCCGAGTCCCGGCGGGGACGATGATTATCATGGAACGACGGTTGCGGGGATCGCTGCCGCGCGAGGTAATAACTCACTCGGAATTGTCGGCGTTGCCTTCGAGTCATCACTTCTGGGGATTCGCCTGATCGGTGGCGACGATCAGACGGACGAACAAAATGCCTCGGCGTTGCTTCATCAAAATCAGATTGTGCAAGTCAGCAATAACAGTTGGGGCCCCGAGGACGACGGCCGCACGTTGGACGGGCCTGGTCCACTCACGAGTCTGGCTTTTGAAAATGCCGTTCGGAATGGCCGCGGCGGAAAAGGAACCATTTTTGTTTGGCCGGTTGGCAATGGACGTGAGCAGCAAGACAATGGGAATTATGACGGCTACGCCAACTCGATTTACACGATTGGAGTCGCTGCAGTTAACTACCAAGGCAAACAATGCAGCTATAGTGAACCGGGTGCCTGCCTGGTCATCGCCGCCCCTTCTCACGGCATCGAAACCGCCGATCAAGAGCGCATCCTAACCACTGATTTAGTCGGCGAACAGGGGCTGAACTATTCCATGGCCGACGGCGATTTGCCGGACATCAATTACACGAAGGCCTTCGGGGGCAGCTCGGCTGCAACGGCTCTGACTTCGGGCGTCGTTGCGCTCCTGCTGAACTCCAATCCACTGTTGGGGTGGCGCGATGTCCAGGAAATCCTCATCAAATCCGCCACCAAGGTGGATGCTGCCGATGCGGACTGGATGACCAATGGCGCGGGGCTGCATTTCAACCACAAATTTGGCGCCGGCTTGATAAATGCCGAGGCCGCCATCCACCTCGCGACGAACTGGAGTTCTCTGGCATCGCAAACGAATATTTTTTTGCACCAAACGAACCTCTTGGAAACGATCCCGGACAATAATGCGCTCGGGGTGACACGCAGCTTCGATTTCAGGAGCGCTCCGTCGTTGCGCGTCGAGCATGTCGTGGTGACGACAACCATCGCGCATCTGCACCGCGGTGATTTAGCGATCACTCTCGTCTCTCCAAACGGGACTCGAAGTCGGCTTGCAGAACGACACCTGGACATGAACGCCGATTACAAGAGCTGGAAGTTCATGTCGGTCTTCAATTGGGGTGAGCATTCCCAGGGTCGGTGGGACGTCGAGATCCTTGATCAAAGGCAGAACGAAGCAGGGACTCTCAGCTCAATCCGAATTGATTTGTTCGGAACTCCCGCGCCTCTGCTGGCCAGGCCGGTCCTCGTGCCAGATGGCTTCGAGGATGACAAGTTTAAGATGGTTCTAACAGGAGTCCCGGGCGGCCGTTATGAGGTTCAAGGCTCGACCGATTTGGCGAATTGGATCGGTTTGGCACAAGCCACCATTGCGCCAGACAGCAACAGGGCGGCATTCAATCTTGCGGCTGTAAACTCCACCTTCCGGTTCTATCGCGCCGTTCGCCTGACGTCCTCGCAGTGATTGAAATTGTTTCGTCGGCTGACTTCGCTTGAGGCTCATTTTCACGGCTCCAACAAGAGCGGGTTTGGTCGATGATGCCAGGGGAAGAACTTTGTGGCTTGAATCGGCAGCCGACGGGAACCCCGCCGATTCCAACGGAGCCCTTCCGAATCAAAGCAGATCAGCGCTGCTCCACCGTTCGGTACACCGCAGGACTCGATACGGCTGTTGAAGAGTCTCGGCGGTTCGCGCAAATTCTTCCGGGCTCGCCGTATTGAACTCGAACATCTCGTAATGGCACGGAATGACCAAGCGCGCTCCAACATCCTTTGCAAGAGTGGCGGATTCAGGGCCGTTGAGGTTGCCCGCGACCCGCCGCTCGACAGCGCGCCCATTGATGGGCAGCAACGCCACATCGATTCTCCACTGCCGCAGCAACTCGGCCATGCCATCGTAGCGCACGGTGTCACCGCTGTGATAGAGAGTCCACGGTCCAATTTCGATGACATAGCCGAGGTAGTGGCAACGGCCCAAGGAGTCCACCTCAATATTCTCGTGCGCGGCTGGAACAGCCGTGAAGTTGAAGCCTGCTACATGGGCTGACTCGCCGCTATTCAGCCCGACCGGCATATCCGTCCTAATTCCCAAACGGTTCGTCACGAATTCCCGGTTCGCCTCCGGTAGGATCATCTCCAGTTTCGGGTTGACCCGGAGGAGAGGCTTCAAGGTTTCCGCGTCGAGATGATCCGTGTGATTATGACTGGAAGTCACCACGTCAATAAAATTGAGGAACTCAGGCGCCACAGGACGCGAAGTCATCCTGACGTGCGGCTTGTCGGTGTCGGCGTATTTCTTGGTCAGCGAATCGGACAGATAGGGATCAATCAAGAGATGGCGCTGCTGCCATTGTATGAGAAATCCGCTCTGTCCCAACCACCAGAGATGGAAATGTTGATCGGCCGATCGCGCTCGATCAACATCCATCAGGAACGCCGCTTCGTTCAACACGGGTTCGATCATAGCACGCGTTGGATCACTCAACTCTTAATTCCCAACTCCTTCCGTACGAGCTTCACTCCAGCCACCATGTTCTTCAGCTTTTGTCGTGCCGCCCAGCGCGCCGTTTGGCTCAGCCCGCAATCCGGGGCGAACGAGAGCCGCTCCGCGGGAGCATGCCTCAAACACGATCGCACACGGGAGGCGACATCCGCGACCGTTTCGATGTAATAGCTCTTAACGTCAATGATGCCCACCGCGACATCTTTGGTTTTGGCAATTGTTTGAATGATTTCCAGTTCCGCAAATTCTCGGCTCGCCATCTCCAAGTGAATCTCGTCCACGTTCATGTTCAAGAAAGCGGGGAACATCGGAGCATACTGTCGAGGTCCGACAGCGCGTCCTTTGAAATTTCCGAAACAAAGATGCGTCGAAAGATGACATTTGCCCACGACCGACTCGACCGTGCGATTAAAAATATCGACGAATCGTTTGGTATCCTCGCGATGGGCGTAACAACTCATCGACGGTTCATCCACGGTGATCTCACGCGAGCCCGCGTTCACCAATGCCTCCAGCTCGGCGCGAACGATCGGCAGCAGCGCCTCGGTCAAAGCATAGCGATCAGGATATTGCTTATTAGGCAGGAGTCGGCCGCTCAGTGTGTAGGGTCCGGGAACGCTGGTTTTGACAGTGATTGGAGATTGGGAGTTGAAGGCTGAGAGAATAGGTGCGGCGAGTCGTTTGAGTCGTTCGAAGTCAGGGACAGTCCCGAGGCCGCGTGGCGCACGCAGTTCACCCACGATCTTGTGTTTGCCGCGTTGATCGTGTGCTGGGGGACCGAATCGACGCAGTGGCGCTGGTTCGAGTTCGATCCCTTCGAGAAAGCCGTAGAAGGACAGGTTGAAGTCCAGCCGCGCCTGCTCGCCATCTGTGATCACGTCCAAGCCCGCGTCAATCTGATCGTGAATTGCCGCGATCACTGCGTCTTCCTTTAACTCCTCGCGATCCGCCTCGCCGAAATTGTGTAGATACTGGCAGGCAAATTCGAGCCAGCCCGGAAACGGGTAACTCCCGATGACAGTGGTGCGGAGCGGTTGCGTATTCATTTGTAACAACAAGCCACAAGAAAACAGTTGGGAAAAGAATAACTCACGGGCCAATCATCGGTTTGCCGATCCAAGGTTCGAATAGAGCATTGCCAAACGACGGGCATGTTCGTCATAGGCAGCTTCGAATAGCACCGCCGCCTTTGCCGAGCCGACGACCGCACCCGCCGTGAGCACACGCGGCGGCTGGCCCGCGCGCGTGAGCCGGGCGGCGACTTCGGCTTTGATGGAATTGATCAGCAAACAACCGCCGACTGTCGAGCCCGGCGCCACCGCTGTCTCCAATCCGTCGATCTTCACCATCGCGTCGCCCACCGGAGCACCTGTATCGAGCACGAGGTCGGCGAAATCTGAAAGCTTTTTCCCAGCCGCATGGTGGCTGCGGCTGGCCTCGGAATGTTGTTGGCTGATGATGGCGACAACTTTGAGGCCGCGCTTCTTGAATTGCTCCGCCATTTCGATTGGCACCAAATTGCATCCGCTGGAGGAAGCGACCAGAGCGCAATCCTTCGGCGTTAGATCGAAGTTGCGGACAATTCGTTCCGCCAGACCGCTGACATTCTCCAGAAACATGGCTTGCCGTTGGCCGTTCGAGCCGACAACCAAATTGTGAAAGCTTAGCGAGAGTTCAACAATCGGATTGAACCCAGGAAACGAGCCGTAGCGCGGCCACATCTCCTCGACCAGAATTCGGCTGTGACCAGAGCCAAACAGATGAACCATGCGGCCGGCCAAGATCGTTTCAGCGAACCAATCCGCCGCTCGTTCAATACCAGCCGACTGCTTCTCAACAACACTGATGAGTTCGCGGCATTTGCTCAGGTACTCTACGCTCGGATTCACAGGCCGAGAGCTTACTTGGAAAGAAATCACGAGGAAAGCTTGGATTGCCGATTCGTCTGGCTCCCCGCTGTTTTCAATGGAATAGGTCCACAGCGGGTGAAGACCTTTTTTTCATCCCCGTCGGGCTGACTGGAGTTTGGACCTACTGGCTGCCTTCGTCTCCCGGAGAGAGATTCGAGAATGTGGATAGGGAACGGATTGCTCCGTCGCCCCCCACCCAAACTGTCCCGATTATTCGCACCGCTTTCACATCCTCATTCATCCAATCGAATTTCTTGAACCCGCCCTGACGATCCAATCCCGCTCCTGTGTTTGTTTCCTTTTTCGTTGTCAAAAACAGTCACCGCCACAAGAATATGCGCCATGAGAAGACTGTTTTCCCTTGAGCCGATTTTTTGCATCGCTCTGCTTTGCGGTTGTGTCTCCCCTCCCCCTCCCCTTTCCCAGGAGGAGTTGTCCACGGTTGGCTACGGGAGATTTCCCGACGACTACGAAAAAATAATCAAAGATCATTTCGCCAAGACACTCTCTGAGGCTGACTCGGCCCAATACCGTTTCGGGACACCCTACAGCGGATATTTGCAAGAGGGCCCACTGCTCGGCGGTAAAATTCAGGATGCGGGCTATTTCGTGGATGTTCGGATCAAGGCGAAAGCTCGTTCCGGAAAATACCTCGCTGAGAAACATGTTGGAGTTCTGATCAAGAATGGCGAGGTCCTGATGGAGATGACGAGCGAGGACTTGGGGAAAGTGAAACGTGGGCAATAGCTTTTTGAGCGTTTTCGATTCGTCAGGCTTTTCGGCCTTCACTTTGCGTGAGAGTGAATAAAGTGAACCGTTTCAGAACAGTCGGAAAAGTAATATTGATCGCCCTCAATCTCGCCTTATCGAGAGACCGAGCCATGGCTCAAGCACCAGAAACTGCATCCTTGCGCTGGCTGGAAGCGGCACAGATTGCTCCCGAATTTACAGTGCCACCGACGCGTCAAGAGTGGGAAAAGCAACGCAACACCGTTCGCACCCAACTATCGCAATTGCTCGGAAACTTACCGGCTCGCCCGGCGACACCCGTCGTCCAGACAGTTTTCCGAGAGGATCGCGGTGATTACATTCTTGAGAAATTTCAGTTCGACAACAAGGCAGGAGCAACGGTTCCAGGCTATTTGTTGTTGCCCAAGCACGCTGATCGGAAATCGCCCGCGATCTTGTATTGTCACTGGCACGGCGGACAATACGACAACGGAAAGGAAGAAATCTTCAAAGCCGAACACACGCCAGAAGCTCCTGGTCCCACTCTCGTTAAACGTGGTTACGTTGTTTTGGCAATCGACGCCTATTGCTTTGGCGAACGCAACGGTCAGGGTCCTGGCGGGTCCGACGAAAAGGGAGGCAACGGCGAAATGAGCGCGAGTAAATTCAATCTTTGGGTGGGACGGACGCTCTGGGGTATGATTCTTCGCGACGACCTGATGGCGCTCGATTATTTATCATCCCGGCCTGAGGTGGACTCCAATCGCATCGGCGTCACTGGCATTAGCATGGGCGCGACCCGTTCTTGGTGGCTTATGGCGTTGGACGAACGGCTGAAGGTGGGCGTGTCGGTGGCTTGCCTCACTCGTTATCGAGATTTGATCCTTCATGAAGGCCTGAAGCAGCATGGGATTTATTATTATGTTCCGGGAATGCTAAACCACTTCGACACTGAAGCCGTGATTGCATTGGTGGCGCCCCGACCGATTTTGTTTTTGACGGGCGATAGGGATCGAGGCTCGCCTGTGGACGGGATTCGCACGATCGAGTCGAAGGTTCGACCAGCCTATCGGCTTTATGAAAAGGAGAATCATTTTCAAAGCGTCGTGTATCCCAACGTTGGGCACGAATATTTACCCGATATGTGGGAAAGAATGCTGGGCTGGATGGATCTGCAATTGAAGCATTCGTTCGTTCCCTAACGGACCTGAGGAGTCCGAAGACTGGGGCGGCGAAAGGCAAGACGGTCAAAGGCTGCGACTAATTACGAGCAGCATTTGGCAAAAAATGACTAGCCCCAATCAGTGGAGTGCGGTAGCAATGGAACGAGCAGTCGAAGCAACGGGTAATTTAATAACGGTCCTGACGGTAAACAGCAGCCACCAACCAGTCTATGAAAGACACGCAACTCGCCGAGCAAGATTCACTGGTATCGAAACAAGACACCAAAAACGAGCGTAAGAAGCAATCGCTTGGAAATGGTGCCGTGGTCAGAACGGAGAAGGAGAATTCTGTCGCCAAAAAGTCGAAGGCGGAGAGAAGGGACAGGAAAGAGGAGAAGAAAAGGAGGAAGGCCGAGAAAGCGAATGCTGACGACAGAAAGAAACCGAAGGAACTGAAAAACAAGTTCTACACTAAAGAGATGAAGAAGCTCCAAATCGAGCTCGTCAAGCTGCAAGAATGGATCAAGGCCAAAGGACTCAAAGTGGTCGTGGTCTTTGAGGGACGCGACGCGGCCGGCAAGGGAGGTGTCATCAAGCGGATCAACCAGCGAATGAACCCACGCATCTGCCGGGTCGCGGCTTTGGGCACGCCCACTGAACGCGAGAAGACCCAGTGGTATTTTCAGCGCTACGCCCCTTATTTGCCAGCCTCCGGCGAAATGGTGCTGTTCGATCGTAGTTGGTACAATCGCTCCGGGGTTGAGCGCGTCATGGGTTTCTGCACGGAGGCGCAGTACCAGGAATTCCTTCACTCATGTCCCGAGTTCGAGAGAATGCTCGTACGTTCCGAAATCATTCTAATTAAATATTGGTTTTCAGTCAGCGACGAGCAACAGGAGAAGCGATTCCAGGCGCGCATCGACGATCCCACCAAACGCTGGAAGCTGAGTCCCATGGACCTCGAATCTCGGGGGCGCTGGCAGGATTATTCCAAAGCCAAGGATGAGATGATGGCTCATACCGACATCAAACAAGCGCCCTGGCATGTTGTGAATGCGGACAACAAGAAGCGCGCACGACTGAATTGCATTCGCCATTTATTGAGCATGATCGAGTACGAGGATTTGACTCCGAAGCCACTCAAGTTGCCGCCGCGGCAATCGGATAAGGGTTACGTTCGTCCTCCAATCCGGGAGCAGTCGTTCGTGCCCGAATGTTACTGAGACAGGCTCATTCCTGCTCGCGGTCAGTGGCTGGCTTTTAAAGTCCTACTCTGCTTTCGCCAAGCAGTTCGCGACGCTCATCATCGGCCGCAACGGGCAGGTTGCGCGCAAGCACATTGGCAGCGCGGTAAATCCGGGGTTCGGGCCGACATCAAACCATCACTGAAATTGTGACTTCCGCTTCTCATAAGGAGCCGATGCGCCGCCCCTGTGTCGTTCTTCTCGCAGCGGCCGCGAGCTGCTAGCTGATGCCGTTGGCTCCAGCCGAGCAACCCGCCACGAATCAAGTCTCACCGTGGACGGCGACGCAAACTCTCAGTGTGCCGCAGCTCGCCCCCCTGCTCGTTTTAACTCGCAGTCGTACACCACAAGACATACAACACTAAAAACTAAAATCAATGTGCCAACGGGTAACACCGGTTTTGGCGCAACGATCTCCTCTTCTGGGTAACAGTTAGTTTTGGCGCACGGCGTCTGGGTGGTCATGGTTGTCTAGCTGGGAACTGCTGCTCGATGCTACAGCCGGGGCTGAAAGTTTTCGACCGGTGTAAACTCCTCGACATCCACTTCAAAGCCAACGCCGAAGGGATGTCTGTTGAGCGAACCAATCTCCAGGAGACCCTGTTTCACACTGAGCGCGGGCCAGCCCAAGCGTGTCGCCCGATAAACATCTCCGTGAGCCGCCAGAGCTTGCTGCTGGATTGCCTTCGAAAACATCGATATCCCAGGAAAGTAATGATGCCCGTTCCGCTCAACGCTCTGGATTCCGAGCGCCGCCATTACCGTCAGGTCCTGGAGAACTGAGATCGGGCCGATGGTGCATAAATCTTCACCGCTCATGATGGTGGGCACTTGTGGCTGATCCTTCGCCCTCTGCAACAGGAGGCAGCGGTTCGCGATTCCTTTAATGATTCCTTTACAGTTTTTATGGCTGGTCCCGGCGTAGCCGAGACCGAGAGCTGTTGGCAAACTATCCAATGCGGCATCCGACTCGTCGATGATGACCGCCGGCCGGTTCGGCCAACCAGCGAACATCTCGCCAACCGCGGGCTTCAGAGCTGAATTTCGATGCAGTGGTTGCTCAACGAACAGCAAGTGTTTCAGAAAACCTCGCAATTTCGCATTAAGCAAAACAGCCTCCCAATACGCTCGAAAGTCCGCCAACGACTTGAATTGCTCGTTCCCATCGAGGCTAAATCTGTAATCAGATGTCGCATTCTGATTGAGAACGTCGGCAATTTGTTCGAGTCGGTCGAGATCAGGGTCCAGATGGCCCGTAACCTTGATCTTGAAATGGCGCAAGTGATACGCCTCGATACAAGCGACCAAAGACTGTGGCAGACCGTCGTTCAGCCGGTCGGCGGCGGGAATGTCCTCGTCGCGCAGCATATCGGCCAATCCGATCGTGTGGCGCACGATGATCTGTCCGAGAGGAGCCTTGGGAAGAAAATCACCCGGTGCGGTGTCGCGCAGTGAAGAATGAATTTCTCCAAGCCGAATGCCCAAGCGATTCGTTCGGAGCATCTCGGCGAATGGTGTGTTGCTGGCGCGACAGACGGCTTCGATCAAAGCGCGCTCGATTAGCGATGTCCCAAAATGAGCGAGTAGCGGCGGAAGTTTTTCCTGGGTTCCCCACTGGCCTTGGATTTCATAAAGCCGCTGCCAAACGTCGAATACATTGGAGCCAGTCAAGCCGACACCGCAGCTCGCGGCGTGCTGGATCACTCGAATCATGTCAGTGATTTCATCGCTCACCGATTTGTCGGGATCTTTGGTAAACCACTTCGGGGGTAGGAGGTCAGCCGAAATCCCGACCGAGCGTTGGCCGTCCACCTCCGCATGCACTCGGACAAAAGCGTGCGGCACTCGAGTCATGGTGGCAATGCCGTACTTGAATGGCATTCGCGTTTCGAGATTCGTTAAACGGATGTCGCAATCGTGGATGGTGATGGAATGCTTTGGCATGGTTAAGGGATTCTAACGCGTGTTCGTTAAGCCAACAGACAAAAAGTTCAAACGGCATGGCTGACATCACGCAAAAATCGGAAGCTCTCCAAATCGAAGCCGACCCAAACGTGAAGCCATTACGAGTTTCTAACCTTGACCAAACCATCGTCGGGACGCTTCACTGCCGGCGAACAAAGAGCGTCCTTGTGGGAGGCTCGATCAAAACCGGTGAACCAGACGATCACTCCACTATTCTATTTCTCCGCGATCTTATGCTCATTGCCTCCTCGCGAGGCGAGCGAGAAGCGACGACGGAATTTTGCCATCGCCTCGTAATTCCAGACGAACAGCACGCCTCATACTATCGAACTGACCTATGCTTTGCGAACTCTGCAACCAAACCTCAGCCACCTTCCATTTGACCATCATCCAAAACGGCAAGATGAAAAGGGTGGATATCTGCGATCCGTGCGCCAGAGCCCGAGGGCTGGAGAATCCGAATAGCCCCGGAGCCAATGCGTCCTGGCCCGACCTCTTGCGAGATTTGGGCGCGACGCAGGAAATGAAGCGATCCGCATTGGCTCAGCAAGTGGAGCAAATCGTGAATTCCACCGGAGTTTATGACGTTCACACTCATCTTTACGACCGGGCTTTCGGCAGTCTTTTGCTCTGGGGCATCGATGACTTGCTCACCTATCATTACCTTGTCGCCGAGGTGTTCCGCCACCTCGATTTGCCCTATCAAAAGTTCTGGAGCTTGACCAAGACGGAGCAAGCCGACCTGATTTGGGACACTCTTTTCCTCCAGCACTCGCCCATTTCCGAAGCGTGCCGTGGCGTTGTAACCACACTTCAGGCGCATGGGCTGGACGTGAAAAAGCGGGACCTGGGAGCGATTCGCAAATGGTTTGCGAGCTGGAAAGTGGACGATTACATCACTCATTGCATGCAACTGGGAGGCGTGAAAACTATCTCGATGACGAACTCCCCTTTCGATGACGAAGAACGACCGGTTTGGGAGCGTGGATTTGAGCGAGATGAGCGATTCGCCGCCGCTTTGCGAATTGACCCCCTCGTGCTCGATTGGCCCAAAACCGCGCCTCGCTTGAAGGAATGGGGCTACGACGTCACTCCCGAGCTTTCGACATCAACAGTGTCGGGGGCTCGGCGGTTTCTAGCGGATTGGAGTAATCGCATTCAGGCGAAATACTTGATGGTCTCGCTTCCGCCATCGTTTGCGTTTCCCGAGGAATCTTTGACGAGCCAAGTCATTGAGAAAATTGTTCTGCCGCACTGCCGTGAATTTGGTTTGCCGTTTGCGTTGATGCTCGGAGTCAAGCGCGCGGTGAATCCTGCATTGCGATTGGCCGGGGATGGAATGGGCTTAAGCAATTTGGAAGCGCTCGAAAATCTTTGCGCACGCTATCCGGACAATAAGTTTCTGACCACGGTGTTGGCGCGTGAAAACCAACACGAACTCTGCGTCCTGGCCAGAAAGTTCCGCAATCTCCATATCTTCGGCTGCTGGTGGTTTACCAATGTTCCGTATGTTGTCGAAGAGATGACCCGGATGCGTATCGAGCTTCTGGGGTTAAGTTGCACTCCGCAACATTCTGACGCCCGCGTCCTCGATCAACTTGTCTATAAGTGGCAGCACTCCCGAAAAATCATCGCAGGAGTGCTGGTTGAAAAATACGCTGACCTGGCGGAAGCGGGCTGGGAGGCAACGCAAACGGAGATCGAGCGCGATGTGAAGGAGCTGCTCGGGGGAGGGTTCGAGCGCTTCTGCAAGCGTTAATCGACTCAATCAAACCACTCGTCGCTCGGGTCAAAGGCAGGTATGGCGACATTGATGATCTTCATTTTGCCGACGGCTCGGTGGCGGCAGCCTGGCTTGATGAAGATGGAGGTCATCGGTTTCACAGGAAATAGTTTCCCATCCAATTCGATTGATCCTTCGCCTTCTAGAATGACATAAATCTCCGTCAGCTTCTTGTGGTAGTGGGTCCGAGCATCCTCCTGAATATCTACTTGATGAACGGTCGCCAGCGAATTGTCGGGAGCGGCGAAAGCCCGACGCGTGAATCCGCAAGGGCATCTGAGCGGATCGATCTGGTCGAATTGAGCGATCATGTAATTAGACATGCCCACAGAATAACGACGCGGGATAGAAACACGATATCGATTTGTTCTCACGGCGCGAGCAACCAGAAGTCCTGAACTGTAGCCGAGATTTTTGACACTGGTAGAAGTTGATCGGCCTCCTCCCTCGCCCAGCGGGAGAAAGTTAAGCCAATCCGCTCGGAGTCCCGCCAAGTTTGCGACGTTCCATCACACCGCGCCGGAAGTCGGATTTTCGTTAACCTGGGGGGCTTTCTTCGATGAGATTTTCGGTGGCGCCCGAGTCGTACATCGCGAGACGCTTGCGAGCCTTCTCAGCCGCCGCAGTTTCGCCGTACTCGGCATCGATCCGTCGGAGAAGAGCGACGGCTTTATCGGTCTGGCTAAGTTTAAAATAAAGGTTGCAGAGATGAATCGCTGCCCAACCCCATCGCTCCTGCGAAAGCTTATGCTTGAGGACTTCCTCATACTCCAAGGCGGCCGCGAGATTATTGTGCAGGTCCTTCTCGTAGATCTCGGCAATCCGGATGGCGACATGCTGTTCTCGAGGGAATTTCTGCAAGTAGTCCCTCATGAGCCGGATCGACTCCAGATAGTGACCATCCGCCCACTCTTGCTCTGCATTTTCGTAAGCCGGATCCTTCAATCCTTCGCCTTCGTCATTGTAAAGGGTTTTCAGAACGCGATTTCCGAAACTTTGCGAAACATCGTGTCCGGCAAGAAAACCCAAGACGACGATTGCCAGAAAGAAAACCCCACCAAACATTATCAGCTTCGAGTAACCATCGGAGGCCGTTGAACTCTTTTTGGTTTCCAGGGCTGGAACATCTGTCGAGGAACTTTTGGAAACGTCCGCCGAATCACTCATGAGGCGGGTGTAGTTAATATAGAAAAGGTAACCAAATACACACGCGGCCACGGTGACCACAACATACAGACCGACTTTGAACTTGCTGATCATCTATAAAATCCTCTGCTAATTAAGCAGATAATTGGCCAAGTGAAAGGGCTTTCTTGTCAGCAATTCTCAGTTTGGGAGATATGTAGTTAGCCGGTCGCCCCGTGAAAACCGGCTAAAGCCGGGACTACATACGGCGAACGGAAGGCGCCCTGGACCAAAATGAGACCACCCCGAACTTTTTTACGCGCGTTGCGCCCTTGAACGGTGGGGCGAGACTCTCTCCGAGCTGTAGTCTCCGAGCCGGAAGCCGTCGAGCCCTGACATGCTCGATCGCCAGAAAAGGTCAGGGTTCGAGGGGACTCTCATCCCACCCAGGTTCATGGGCAGAATTGCTGTCACAGACTTCTCACAAAAGGTGGAACTCGGAATTTTGCGGGTTTTTTAGCGGCCTGCGATTGAGATAAAAATCTGCTTGAGTTCTAGTTGAATACAGGCAGGCTTTGGCGGTTCTTCCATGAGTTGGCATTGATGGTAGCCGACCGGTGCTGTCCGCCAGTTGAGCGAGAAACCTGTCCGATGGTTTCGGATGCTTGTCAGAGGAATTGAAGATTTCGGGTTTCGGAGTCAGCGGCCAGAGCGTCGAGACTGAATACGCGGTTTCTGTCCGTAGAGAGCATGCATTACGAACATTCATCAGAACCCCTGCGTATTCTTCATTTGGAAGATGATCAGCGCGATGCGGACCTGCTCTACGAGCGGCTTGTTCATGACGGGATTCCCCTTATTTCTGACACCGTTCACACGGAAGAGGCTTTTCAAAGTGCGCTTGAGCATGGATCTCACGATCTGATTCTTGCTGAGATCGAGTTGGCTCAGTTCGATGGCCTGTCTGCGCTGAAGTTAGCAAAGGACTTGCGGCCCGAGTTGCCATTCATCTTTGTCACGCGCGTTCCTGAGGAGAAGAAGGAGATCGAGGCGCTGACGAATGGTGCCACCGATTACCTGCTCAAGAACCGACTCAACCGACTGAGCTTCACCATCCGTCGGGCCGTCGCTGAGGCTCGAGAGCCAAGTCTGCGAACACTCGGTCACGACATGGAAGGTTTGGTGGAATTGGTGGAATCTTTTGAGAGTGCTCATGACGCGGTTGTTTTGCAGGATTTGGAGGACCGGATACTCTTCTGGAATACTGGGGCGGAACGATTGTATGGCTGGCAAAGATCAGAGGTGTTGGGAAAGAGGATGCCGGAGATTTTTCAGAAGAACGAAGGGCTGTATCTGAGCGCGAAGCAAGAAGTCATGCAACGGGGGGAATGGAAAAGCGAATTGCATCAAGCAACAAAGAGTGGCCGAGAGATTATCACCGATGCGTGCTGGACGCTGCTAAGGAATAAAGGCGGAAAGCCGAGGTCGATCCTGGCCAAGAATTCCGACATCACTGACAAGAGGAAGATGGAGAGCCGATCCTTGCGGAATCAACGGATGGAGGCTATCGGGATTTTGACCGGTGGGATCGCGCATAACTTGAACAATATTTTAGCGCCGGTGATGTTGTCCGCTTCACTGCTGCGATCGTCCGATCAGGGGAGTACGGAGTTTGAGGATTTGCTCAAGACTATCGAGGATAACATTCAGCGCGGGGCGGATTTGATTAAGCAGCTTCTGGCCTTTTGCCGCGGAGCTGAAGGAAAGCATTCGGTCATCCGATTAAATCATTTGATCGGCAAAATAGGCGGCTTGGCCCAGCAGACGTTCCCAAGGAACATCAACATTATCAC
>CAMAWP010000096.1 GCA_945861765.1 Akkermansia muciniphila
GACCACGCGGTGTGTACTGACCCCGAGGTTTTTCCCGAAAAACCCAATGAAACACGCCAAGAAACGTCTTCGCATGATTCTGACGCATGGAAATCATGGCGGCCGATAACAACATCCCGAAAAACCGCCCTTTTGGGACAGGCTCTATCTACGGGGAACGATCACGGGCGAAACCCGCGTGCGCCGAACGGGCGGCATCACGCCGACACCTGTAACCGGAGCCGTTTCGCTTTCGGAAATCCGAAACGACAAAGCGTTTCAACGGGTGCTTTACCACGGAACCGTGCTCTCGACCGAAGAATGGGATTGGATCGCGGCCGCAGGTTTCACCCTCGTCCATTCATACGGTGGCGATCCTTTCTATCTCAGACAGATGATGGACGAAGCGCACAAGCGAGGGCTCAAAATGATCGCCGGTTCGTGGCAAGGCCAGCAAGTTCCCTGGTTGCGCCTTTCTCTGGATCGAAACGCCGCAGGGGCTCCCGCGAGTTTGCGTTTCGACGTGCGGCACCATTACAGTGACGCCCATCCTTCGCTGGTGTTCTTCGCGAATCCCGGACACCCCCTCCACCTGCGGCAGATTCCGCTGGAGAACCCGACTTGGAATACCCTCGGCAAGCTCGCCGCCTATCTAAACTCGCTGGGCGGGGGGCTCTCCGCGCAAGTGGAACCTGGCAAAGAGAGTATGTCGTCGGAATTCCTGGCGACGTGGCAGTACGGCGATTTGGCAAACGGCACGATTTCGGTTTACGGAAGCGAACTGCCAAACACATACCGCCAATACGTCAATGTCGTGAAAGACCATCCCGCGCTCTTTTGCTTCGTCCCGTTCGATGATGTTGATCTTCAGTATTTCTCTCCGACCTTCCAACGTTTCGTGCGCGACCAAATCCGACAGTGGGCCCCGGGTGTTCCGGCGTATATTCTGCCTCAAGGCGCGCAGCCGGGAACTTTTCAACACGATCACAAGGTTGCTTGGGACGCATACGACGGCATCATCAATTACATCTACCCCGGTGTTCTTCCGGATCACGTGGATGTGATGCGGACAATTCCTCAGGATTTTTGGGCCTTTCATGCTCAGGAAGGCTTCAAACCCTGGTTGCTCCTGGGAAAAGCGTTTTCGTTCTCCAATGCCAGCGGGCTTCCGCCCAAGGGTTCGCTGATCGAGCAATGGGAAGCCGCCAAACGCGCCGGAGTTCCGTTGACTGGTTTTGGATTTTATGCCTGGCAACATAATGACTTCAGCATCGGTAGCATTCGCCGACTCCAGCAGGAAGCCCGCGAGGTAAATCGCCTAATGAAGGACGAGCTGTTTGATCTTCGCATTGAGCAGAACTTACGGCGAACTCAGGCCCCGAATGTGGAGGTCACGCTGCAGGCGAAAGTCTATGGCAGCAAACCGCCTTTCGTCTTCCAGTGGGATTTCGGAGACGGCGCAATCGGTTGGGGCGAGAATGTTGTGCATGCCTATAGTCGTCCTGGCGCTTATCAGCCCAAGGTAACCTGCCTCGATGGCCGTGGCTTGGCGGCCGTCAAAGAGACTCGTGTCTATGTGACCGGCCCGCTCGCGCCGACCGTTCGCGAGGATTTCAACGATGGAGTGGCCGACAATTTCACGGCTCGCGGCGGAGAATGGAGAATAGAGCAAGGACGATACATTCCATCCAAAGTGACCACGGAGTCAGCCTCGGCTCTCCCCACCGGCGCCGGACGACAGTATTCCGTCGAAGCCGACGTCGCTTTCACCGATCCCGGCGGCGAAGCCTGGATTCTTTGGTCGGGAGCCGCTACCAACACGGACTCGCGCCTGAGTTGGCGGATTCCGTCCGAGCCTGAATTCACCCTCAAGGGAACTGCGCTTCTCGAACTGCGAACCGATTCCGGGATTGCCAAGGCGTATCTGGCGTTTGACCGAAGTCACACCTACCACGTCACCCTGGACGTCTTCGCAGATGTCGTGACCGTCAGCGTGGATGGAAAATTCCTTTTGGAGCAACCGAGCAAAGCGCAAGGCGGAGATGGCGTCATCGGTGTCGGAGTCAAGAACAGCCGCGCCGCCTTTGATAATCTCGCCGTCGCTTCACTTCCAGGACTTCGAGCGATCGCCTCGATCACTGGACCTGAACCTTCGAGCGCACCCTACGCCGTGAACTTTTCCGCTGGCGTAGTCGGGGGAAAGGAGCCTTTCACGTTCGCTTGGGACTTCGGTGATGGTTCGAAATCAACCGTGCGTGATCCGCAGCACGTCTATGCGGACAAAGGCGCATGGAGAATCGACTTGCGAATCACCGACGCGACCGGCCAGAGCGCTTCAAGCTCGTTGATCGCAATGACAGGGGCTCAAACCTACTACCGCGAGGCCGAGGATTACGATTGGACGGATGGCCTGGCGCCGGGCTATCCAAGTGAGGCTGCACTTGGCGTCAGATACGGGAGCGGGCAAAAAGGACGGAGAGGCGTTGACTACTATCAACTGCATTCGGACGAAGGCCAATCGGGCGGCGGACGCGATTTGGGCGGCGTTTCTCTGGAAACAGGCAAGAGCGACACTGGCATTAATATTCGTTCGGCGGGCGCGACGGACTGGTGGAACTACACTTTCAAGTTTCCTTCCCCCGGAGTCGCTCGCATTCGCGCGCTCTGGTCGGCCGAAGGCCCTCCGGCACGTCTTTGCCGCGTTTATTGGAAAGGCCAAACCGTGGAAGACCTGGTCATTCCTGGCAATGGAGAACAGAACTACACCATGTTGGCAACCTTGCCTTTTCCCGTGGATGCCTCTCTCGGTCAGGTCCAGTTTCGCCCCTTGGATTGGGGACTCGGCTTCGCGCGTTTCGAAATAAGTTTTGTTCCTGCCGTGGATTCGGACGGCGACGGCATCGTGAACTTATTCGACATGGATTCCGACAACGACGGTTTCATGAATGCCGACGAATCGACAAATTCCCAGAGCGACCCCCTGCTCGTGGCCTCACGCGCGAAGGATACCGATTTCGATCATCTGTCAGACGCGAACGATCCCGACATCGACAACGACGGTATCCCGAACCTTCTTGATCCTTATCCGCTGACAGCAAACCGGGCTCCGATCCTTGCAAACATTGGGGACCAAACGGTTCGTGCCTCCGAAACGCTAACTTTACAGGTTGCTGCGATGGACGTGGACCTTCCAGCCCAGAACGTTTCTTTCAAGTTATCCGGAGAGATACCGAACGGCGCGAGAGTCACTGCGGACGGCGTCCTCACGTGGACCCCCACCCCGAACCAGGCATTGAAGTCCTACACGCTGACCGTAGCCGCATCCGACGACGGCCTGCCTCCTCTGGCCACGAGCAAGTCCTTCAAGATTCAGGTCAACGAACCCAAGCCGGACGGTTTCGAAGCCGTTTTGATTGTCACTACCAACGGTCCCGTCACGGTTGTGGTCCCGCGAAAACGTTATGAGTTCAAAGCGCTGAACCGGACTCTGTTTTTGGCAACGACGGGTGCGGATTCAAATGATGGGAGCACGAATCGGCCTTGGAGGACTTTTAAATACGCGCTCGCTCAACTACAGCCAGGTGATGTTCTCTATATTCGGGGTGGAGATTATCCGGAGCCTTTTGTGATCACGCAGCCCGGTACGAAATTCAAACCGATCGTGATAACTGCGTATCCAGGGGAGCGGCCCAAGATCCTTCAACCGGATGGATGGCAAAATGCCCACCCAAATAGTGCAACGGTCACCTTCGGCTGGCTCAGCAAATTCGTCTGGCTCCATGGACTGGAAATCGAAGGCGGGTGGCGGCGAGGCTCGACTTACACAAGCGACTTCTCCAGAAATTGCATTACGCTCTCCGGTCAAGCTGAAGGTTGTCGCATAATCAACAACCTGTGCTCACGAGCTTTCGACGTCGGCATCGAAGCCGGGGGCGACCTAGACGTATTAATTGAAGGCAATGTCCTCTGGGAATGCGGTTACCCGTGGTTGGGAACCGGAATATCTCTTCGACGCAAGAGTGACCACGGCAGCATTGTTCGAGGCAATGTTATCCTCAAGTGTGGAAGTGGAATGAATCTGTGGGGTTATGCTCCCGGCAACTACTTCGCCAGTGGAAATCACATCTATAATAACGTCGTCTTTGACAATGGTCCGTATGGCATTTACGTGCTGAGTGCGACCAACAACACAATAGCCCACAACGTTTGGGCTCGGCATACGTCGGAGGGCATTGGCATTACAAAAGACACTTCGGCGATAAGTTTTCTGAACAACATCTTGTTCGACAATGTGCCGTCAAACTTGCGCTTGGAGTCGTACTTCCCAGCCGACAATTGGGACCCGCGGAGCAACATCTTCGATTACAGCGCGATCGACCCACGCTCCGAACTCGCTTCACCCCTCGATTGGTTCACTCCATGGATCGGTTCCCATCTCGTTCGTGCTGATCCTCTTTTCGTCGATTCAAGTCATTACGATTTCCGCCTCCAGGCTAATAGCCCGTGCCGCGACGTCGCTGGTGCCGTTAAGCTTATCGGCGCACGTCCATTTCCCGACATGGGCCTCTTTCCGGCGACTTATTACTGGCAACCGGACCTGGTCCCAGTCCCCGAACTTGAAATCAACGAAGGCGAGGAATTCCGTTACCAACTGCGCTTGGCGGAGACAAATGCCAACGTCACTAATCTTAAATTCGAGTTTCTCAAAAATCCGCCAGTCGGAGCTCGCCTTGACCCAGCCACAGGCCTATTCACATGGAAGCCCACCGAACTCCAAGGTCCGAGCACAAATGTCATGACGGTCATGATTTCCGCTGACGATTCACCATTGTTGACTTCTTGGATCACGTTCGAAATCAAAGTGCGTGAAAACAACACACCTCCAACCCTCGCGGTTTTCCCTGATCAGGTCATTAGCGAAGGAACTCCTCTTGTCAGTAAAGATTTAGTTCCAACCAGCGCCTCCGCCTTTTTATTGGCAGATTCGGTAGCTCAGTTTTCGGGAGTTCAGGCTGGAAATGACTGGACGTACGGATACCGGAATTTCACCCAAGATGGCGGTCAAACTGAATACGATGCAAAGAAAGATTTTATTCCCTTTCGAGGTGGGACCGCGATGGGAAGCTGGGATGGAATCAATCAGCAATGGACTGGTGCTCCACAGTTCGCTTGGGAATTGAAGAATACGAATCAAGGTCCTTGGACGAAAATGGCCGCGCAATTTGCCCATCCGTATGGCGGTAAGGAAGAGCATTGGGCCATCCGCCGATGGACCGCGACTCGGATCACAAACATCACTCCGGCCGCGATTACGTGGCAGGTGAAAAAATTCAGCCCGGGGGGTGACGGTGTCACTGGCGGACTGTTTCTCAACGGCAAGCTCGTCGATTCAATTACGATCGCGGGCGAAGACCAAGCCAATCCACCAAGACAGTCTTACGTGCTGCTAAATCCGAACGATATCGTGGATTTGGCCCTTACGCCGCAAGGCCTGAACTTCCGAGACGACGGCTCAGACGGATCGATCACCTGGTTCAAAGTTGAGACCCGCGTGCCACCAGGCGTCGGAGCCACCGACGTGGATTGGCCAGCCGACACGTTGACCTTCAGTCTCGGAGCAGGAACTCCTGTGGGAATGACTGTCAACTCCATTACTGGCCGCCTGTCTTGGACGCCCGACGAGGCCCAAGGTCCCGGAACCTATCCAATTGCCGTTCGTCTGACGGACACTGGAAACTCGCCGTTGAGCGCGGAACGAACGTTCACGATCACTGTTAGCGAAGTAAACTCCGAACCGATTCTAGCGCCCATCGCAAACCAATTTGCTACGGAAGGCACTCCATTCACCTTGAGGGTCACAGCCAGCGATCCCGATCTGCCGGCGAACACATTGACCTATGCACTCACCTCCGCCCCTCCAGGCATGAGCGTCGGCGCGGCCACCGGGCTGATCTCGTGGACGCCGGGTGAAGATGCCGGCGGCAACAGCTTCGCCGTCACCGTCCATGTCACCGACAACGGGACACCGCCCCTCAGCGCCTCGCGCACTTTCGCGGTGGCTGTGACCGAAGTGAATTCACCGCCTGTGCTGGCGGCCATCCCGGATGCCAGTATTGATGAACTGCGCGAACTGGCCTTCATCGCCACGGCCGCTGATCCCGATCTGACGGCGAACGCGCTGGCCTTCTCGCTCGATCCTGGCGCGCCCTCCGGCGCGAGCATCAGCGCTGCGGGCGCATTCAATTGGACACCCACCGAAGTCCAAGGTCCCGGAACTTATCCGATCACCGTGCGCGTCACTGACAACGGCGCGCCGCCCCTGAGTGATACCAAGACTTTCACCGTCAAAGTCAACGAGGTCAATTCCGCGCCTGTTCTGCCGACCATCCCGGACCAATCCGCAACGGAAGGCACGCCGTTCACTCTGAACATTACGGCCAGTGACGCCGACCTGCCGGCCAACGCGCTGGCGTTCGGTTTGGTGGATGCTCCGGCAGGCACGACCCTCGATCCGTTGACCGGCGTTTTGACCTGGACACCCACGGAAGCACAAGGGCCTTCAACCACCGTGATCACTGTCCAGGTCACCGACAACGGCGCACCGCCCCTCAGCGCTTCAGCCACCTTCACGGTCACTGTGACCGAAGTGAATTCGCCGACCGCGCTGGCCGCCATCTCCGATGCCAGTATTGACGAACTCCGCGAGCTCACGTTCACAGCTACGGCCACTGATCCCGATCTGCCCGCGAACGCGCTGGCCTTCTCCCTCGATCCTGGCGCGCCCTCCGGCGCGAGCATCAGCGCTGCGGGCGCATTCAATTGGACACCCACCGAACTCCAAGGCCCCGGAACTTATCCGATCACCGTGCGTGTGACCGACAACGGTTCGCCACCCTTGAGCGACACCAAGGCGTTCACCATCACGGTGAACGAGGTCAATGAGGTTCCATCTTTGGGGGCGATCACCGACAAGATCACAGGGCCAGCTACACAGTTGAAGTTCATGGTCACCGCAGCGGATTTGGACCTGCCGCTGAACGTGTTGAACTACACGTTGGAGCCCGGCACACCCGAGGGCGCATCGATTGATTCACAGACTGGCAGCTTCACTTGGACTCCCACGGAGGCGCACGCCAGAACCACCAACCAAATCTCCGTGCGAGTTGTTGACAATGGCATGCCCCCACTTTCCGCCACCACCACTTTCAACATCATCGTGTCGGCCTTGCCAGTGGTGCCGCCATCGATCTCGACCATCTCAGTGCGACCTGACGGCGGTATTGCGTTGGCGTGGAGCGCGACACCCGGCACGACCTACGTCGTGCAACGCTCCGAGGATTTGGTGCGTTGGCTGGATGTGACCACCCTCAAAGCGACGGACGCTTCCGTGGAATTCACCGACTCTCGAGATCTTGCCGGCCAATCGCGCTTTTACCGCATCGTACAGCGCTAATCCTGGAAAAAGCATTTGAGCCGCAATTGAATAACCACGGATTACACGGATGGAAAAAGAATGCAATGCAGCCACATCTCTTCCAATCCGTGCCCTCCGTGTGATCCGTGGCTAAAAATCTTCGCGAGCATGGTTGACTCTGACGTATTGCAATGCAAAGACAGAGAAGTCTTCGCAAATAGGCTCCTTCACCGAACCTTCACCGCAGGTATTCTCTAAGAGCCTGTTTGAAAACTCATCAAGTCATCGTAGCAGCCGACCCGTCCTCCGTAGCAGCACTGCGGAGGGTGGAGGTAACGAGGCTCAAATATCCACGTTCTCCGACCCGATTCGAAGAAGAAGTCAGAGCCTCCTCACGCCGGCTTCGCTCCAAGCGAGCGTTACAGCGGTTTGCTTTTGATCTGTTCAAGGCGCTTGAACTGCCATTTCACTGCATCGCTCGGCTTCCACTCGGCAAAACGTCCCAATTTGTGCAACACTTCTGGGTTCGCGACCGCGAGAGGCAATCCTCCCAGGCATACTCGAACCGCCTCTTCGGCCGCCGTAATCTTGAGTTCGATTTGAGACTCTTCCGAATACCATGCGACGTGATCAGTGACGATCACATGTGGGTGCGTTCGCAGCGGTGAGTTCGCCGGCAGTGGTTCCGATTCGAAGACGTCGAGGCCAGCTCGCGCGATTTTCTTTTCATCCAGTGCCCAGAGAAGCGCCTCCGTGTCCAATACGGGTCCGCGTGATGTATTGATCAGTATGGCGCCAGGTTTGACCAATTCCAGCTCGCGACGGCTTATCAGATGGCGCGTTTCCGGAAGCAACGGGACATGAAGGGAAATGTAATCTGACTCGCGGCAAAGGGTGTCGAGATCCACCAAGGTGACGCCCAGAGCCTCGGCTCGATCCGGATCTAGGTAAGGATCGCTCGCCAGCAACTTGAGCCCCCAGCCGCTCATCTTCTTGGCGACTGCTTGGCCGAGCTTGCCCAGGCCCACCAAGCCGAGTGTCCGGCCTGTCATTCGCCAGATGCGGTCACTTGGGTTCTCATCCCATCCACCGCGCTGGATCTTGTTGTGCGTCGCGACGATCTTCCGGACGCAGGCAAGCAGCAGAGCGATGGTGTGCGAGGAAACTTCATCAACGCAATAAGCCGGGATATGACCGACGATAATTCCCGCCGCAGTGGCGGCATTCACATCCACGTTGTCGAAGCCAATTCCGTAACGAATGACGATTTTGCATCGGTGAAACTCCTTGATCAACTCGGGTGTGATTCGGTGCCATCGGACCAGGATCGCGTCGGCCTCCGCGCATTGCCTCCACATCTCGGCGTCAGTCATCGGGTCGGCATCGATGAATTCGCCGCCGGCATCCGTAACGACCTTTCGTTCAGGTTCGACCGAGGGGTAGCCATGTTTGACAAGAACGACTTTAAATTTGGGCATGAGGTTCCTTTTGAGAGAGAGCTTTTCGATCAATGAGTTTCATGGCGGACTTTTTTACTTTGATTCGACGCAATAGACAAGCGTAGGGATGGGATCGAGATGCCCCTGAATTCTCAAGCCGAAGCGGCGTGAACGCCGCGCTCCGCTACCAGAATCCAGCAAGGGCGTGGCGGACGAACTGTCGGACAGCGCCAGGCTCGTGAGGCTGGTTACAAAGAGCAAAAGATTGATTGTCCTGCTGTCAGTGTAGTCTGGATCACATTGAGCGACCATTAAGCACTGATTTGCTCTCTCAGTCCGTCCGGCCAACAACGGGGTTTCGGTCAGGGTGCGGCGATGTTTTTGATTCGGTCGAGGTTCAGACTCTGAACGCGCTCATTTCGTTGAAGAGGACGGGGCGATTTCCACGGTGGCGGGTGACCAAATGATCAAGCTTTCGAGATTCCTCCGCGAGACAGCGCCTCGATGGCGTGCAGGGCAGCGGCGGTGCGGGTCTCTACGCTCAGTTTTTCGAAGATGTGACCGAGGTGAATTTTTACCGTCTTTTCACTCATGCCCAGAATTATGGCGACATCCGAGTTTGCCTTCCCCTGCGAGACCCACAGAAGCACATCGGCTTCACGCACGGTCAAGCCGAGAGCTTCCAGCGGTTTGGGTGAACTGAAATCCGGCCCGGCGTCCGCGAGCGCCGCATCGTAGTTCTCGCGTTTCCGTTGCAATCGCGCGCGCACGGCGGCGAGCAGGTCCTCGACGTCCAGCGGCTTGCAGAGGTAATCATCGGCCCCCAGGTTCATCCCCGCGCGTTGATGATGTCGCTCGCCCTGGGCCGTCAGGAAAATGAACGGAATGTCCGCCGTTTCCGCCGCGGCGCGCAACTGCCGCAGCACTTCGTATCCGTCGAGTTCCGGCATGCTCACATCGCAAATGATCAATTCAGGCCGATCGGCCCGGGCCAGCGCGAGTCCCGCGCTGCCGTTCGCCGCCGCGCGAACGGCGTAGCCTTCCATGTCGAGAATGAGTTCGAGATTCTCGCGAGTTTGTTCATCGTCTTCGATGATCAGGAGTTTGGTCATAGGGTCAGGTCTTGGTCAAAACCGGCATTTCGGCCAGCGAGCTGCCACCATACGGGCGGCGGCGAAAAAAGCGCGTGCCATCGAACAACGGCAATGTCACGGTGAAGGTCGTTCCGCGGCCCGGCTCACTGTCACAGCGAATCGTGCCGCAGTGCAAATCCACGCAGCGCTTGGCGATGACCAAGCCCAGTCCACTGCCCGGTTTGTGGCCGACATTGCTGCCGCGATAAAACGCCGTGAACAGCCGGGCCTGGTCCGCCGTCGGGATGCCGCAACCTCGGTCGCGAATGACAAATTCCGCATCGGGTCCGCGCCGGATCACCCGGAACTCCACCGATTGGTCCGGCGGCGAGTATTTCACCGAGTTGCCGAGCAGGTTGGCAAGGATGTGCTGCAACAGCCCTTCGTCAGCGGTGGCACCCGTGCTGATGTCAGTAGGCGTGAAAAGAATCGCACCGTCGCGCCCGGTGGCGGACTCGATTTCCTTGGCCGCGTGCTGGCAGAATGACACCAGATCAAGCGGCACGGGCTGGCAACCGAGGGCGCCGGCGTCGAATTTGCCGAGCAGCAGCACATCCTCAATCAGGTCGTTCATGCGGTGAACGGACTTGCGGATGGCGCGCAATTGGGCGGCGCGCTTTTCCGGTGACAGTCGATCCAGGTAGTTGTCGAGAATGTTGCTGGACGAGAGGATCACTCCGAGCGGAGTGCGGAATTCGTGGCTGACCATCGAGACGAAGCTGCCTTTGAGTTGGTTCAATTCCTTTTCCGCCTGAAGCGCCACCCGCAGATCGTCCTGGGCGCGTTTCCGTTCAATGGCCAGCGCCGTCTGGTCCGCGATGAAACTGAGGATCTGCATTTCCTCCTGGCCATAGACCCTCGGGTTGTGGTGATCCTGCACGGCCATGACGCCGAAGGGGTAGCCACCCCTGGAGAGCGGTACGCCAAGCCAGATTTTGGCCGGGGCACCGCTTTGAATGTATTCACCCGCGGCTTTGAGACGGGCGATTTCGTCGAGGTCGGCCAGCGCCGAGCGGCCCGTGCGCAAGACGTATTCCGTCATGCCCCGCCGACCCTTGCGCGGCGACGGCGGCGGGTCCATTTCGTCGCAGTGATAAGGGAAGCTCACCATTTCCGTCGTGGGGTCGTAGAGCGCGATGTAGAGATTGCCCGCAGGCATGAGCATGCCGATGATTTCGTGAATCCTCCGGTAAAGGCTCGGCAGGTCATCCACGCGATGGATTGCCTCGGAGATGGAGTAGAGGGCTTGCTGCACTTTCTCGGCGCGGGCGCGGTCGGCAATCTCGAGCGTGAGCCGTGCGTTGGCGGTGACCAGTTCGCCGGTGCGGGCAGCGATGTGACGTTCCAGGTCTTCGTGAGACTCGCGCAGCCGTTGCTCAGCCCGCGCCCGGACCAGCTTGTTGGCGCAGAGCGAGGCGATGGAGGTCAGCACCGTCAGGTGTTCCTTCGTGAAAAAAGCTCGCTGGGGATGCTCGGAATCAATCACGCCCAGCACGCGGCCTTCCGAGAGAATAGGCACGGCGATTTCGGAGAATCGGCACTGATCATCCACGATGTAGCGCGGGTCCCGGCTGGTGTCTTCGATGATTTCCGCCATGCCGGTCCTGGCAACGCAGCCGACGATGCCCCGGCCCACGGGGATTTCAATCGGCGCGATGATCTCGCGTTCGCGCGGATTCTTGGGGCCGAATGCGGCCTTTTGCGCCAACGTCCCGCGCGACTCGTCAAGCAGGTAGATCACACAATCCGCGAAGCCCAGCACCGAGATGCACTGGCGGGTGATTTCCCAGAGGATATCCTCCTCGGTGTGCAGCGGGGATAAGGACGTGGCGAACTCGTTCATGCGCCGATGCAACAACTCGGAGCGTTCGAGTTCCTGCTGCGCCAACTCGCGCTCGGTGATGTCGCGCAAATTGACGACCACGCCCTCGACGCCGGGCACGTCCAAGCAGTTCGTCCCGATGGCCTCGGCGTACCGCACGGTGCCATCACGGGTGAGCACGCGGTAACGCGACACGCCCCGCGAGCGGCCGGTCTCCTGGAGCACCTCGCGGTGCGCTTCAAGAATCCGCGGCAGATCCTCCGGATGCACGAAACTGGCGATACTCCGGCCTGTCGGCGACCCCGTCACTTCGCCAAACAGGCGCACGCCGGACGGGCTGAGATACTTCGCGGTGCCGTCGGCGTTAAGGACCAGGGTGACATCGAACGAGTTGTCAATCAGCGCGCGAAGGCGTTCTTCCGAGGCTCGCAAGCGTCGCATCTGGCGGCGTTGCACGAGCATCCACACCGTGGCGAGGATGGCGACGCTGAGGGCGGCGAGCAGCGGTTTGAGAATGGCCGGGCGAGTCCAGAACGGCGGCGGCGGAATCGGTGTGATGTCCTCCGGCCCACGCAGGCGCAACTCAAACGTGATACGGTCCTTCATCTGCCCGCTCTGCGCCTCGTTGATGCCGGTCAGGCGCACAAATGAGTCGAGTTTGACGTCCCACTTCGCCGGTTGATCCCCGGCCCATGTTGCCTGAAAGACCTCTTCGCCTGCCTGCAGCATCATCAGATGCCGCCGGGTGCTGCGATCGCCCCAAGTGCGCTGGTTGAGCAGTCTCGCCTCGACCGACACGAGCTTTCCCGCGTGCCGACCCGCTTTGAGATCGGCCGGTGTCACGGGCACGGGCGGGACCGGCGGCGCTGTGCCGACGCGGCGGTATTCCGCAAGCAGCAGCATCGGCGCGAGGAAATACCAATTCTGCCGAACACCGATGACTTCGACGCGCTCGCCGGGGCGAAGCGGCGTCTGCGGCTCGTGCGGAAGCGATTCGCCCTGCGTTGGCTTCGCGAGCAAGCCGATGGGGTTGACGTGCAGCGCGCCTGTGCCGTCATCAATGTAGAGGTCCGGGCCGCGATGGAGCGTGACGGTGCCGGCGACCTTGTAGCGGGGCTGCCAAGCCCTCGGCTGCCGCGCGACCTCGGCGATCGTGAGCAGCGGACGGTCGAAGAGATTGGAACCGCCCGCCCGGACGACGCGAAGGAAGTTTGTGCTGGCCGCATGAACGCGAAAGCCGGTGCGCCGCCCCTCGGGCGTGTAAAACGGAAATGCGAATCCAACCGCCTCCAACTCCGCGTCCAGCCACTCGCGCGGCAGGGGGCCGGGAGTCGATTGAACCGACAACTCGAAGGGCAGCCCCTCCGCCGTGAGCAGCAGCATCAGCGCGTCCCGCTCGGAACGTATGTCGCGCACCACGCCGCGGAACTTCACAAGCCGAAGGAAATCATTGCCCAGCGCAAAACGGTGTGCCGACGACGGCAACGGCTCTGGCAACGGTTCTTCGCCCAGCACGCTCGCCGTGGTGTTGACCAGCCGGGGCGTCGGCAACGCATCCTCGACCTTGCCGCTGAGTTCGACCCGCTGGCCGACGCGAAAGGCCGTGACGGACGTGGAGAGATTGGCCTGCACGCCGAATTCCCCGTGTTGCACATAAAGACGACGCGACAGCGGCGAAACAAAGATGACGACACCCTGCACCCGCGCAGCCACCGGACCGGCCATGAGAAGGTTCGTTCCGATTTTCACCACTTGCTCAATCGTTGTGACTTCGCGCGCCGACGCGGCGACCTCGCCCTCGGCGCCAGCCGCGCCGACGAGGCAACCCGCGAGCAGCGCCGACGCGAGCGTCAGCCAGCTAGCGCCGCGATACGCGCTCGAACGCGCTAGCGCGGCGGGGCCGCGCCATCGGGGGGTTGGGCATGCCTTTGTCACGGGCAGGAGCATGGCGGCACGATCGACAAATGGGAATAGCCGAATCGCCGCGTTCCTAGGACTTTCGACCTATTGCCCGAGGTCGGCGATTCTCAAGGACCACGAATTCAGGGGGCATTATGTGGTTCCTCCGGCGCTCTGTTTGATTCGCAGCGTCGGGTTCCCCTCTGCGTGCTAGCCCGGATGTTCACAGTTTCGTTGACCAGGTCAGCAGAAAGGGCGGCTGGCGTGCTGGATCCGGAGCGCACGTCGTCCCGACACCAGCCGGCAACGTGTCCGCAACGGCGAGCCGTGCGAAATCGCTTCGGTATCCTGGTCGCGTCCCTGTCGGACCGGCTGAAGCCGGGACTACATGCCTTGTGTCCCGCGGCCGCGTGTGAAATGTCCAGGCTAGGTCTTCCGTCCTATGGTCGAAAAGTGCAAGCGGGTGTAAACCATTTGCGTGATGACAACACAGCGCGCTCTTCCACCTGCGGCCGCCGATCGCCATCGGGCACCGACTGCCCGCACGCTGGCCGTCTCGGCCAACCCCGGGCTGATCCTCGCGAACGTGGCTGTCGGCAACTTCAGAGTCGGCCCCGCTCGCGCACTCATCCGGGACGCCGGATCAAACGGTCCGGATGGTGCCCGGTTGCCATTCTTGCTGAGAGACTCAGCCCGGCGGCGTCTGACAAATATGTCCTTGGACGCGTGCTGCTCCTGGATTTCAACGGCCAGGTTTTGCTCGATGTCCTTAACAACAACTGAGTATTCCGTGCTCCCAAAGTTTTCCAAGTCCAACCCCATCACCTAATGAAAATCATCACCCAAAAAATTCCGAAAAACATGAGTATTCACTTCCAGTCAATCTTCTACGCTCTGACCGCACTGGTCTTTGCGATCTTGCCCGCCCGCCTGACGGCGCAGTCCTCGGGTGGCATGGACCTCTGGCCGCAGAACAACACCGTCGAAATCAGCGGCACGAAACAGTTCGGCGCCTACGTGCCGCTCTCCCCGAACACGATCATCTGGCTCGTGAATGACCTCCCTGGCGGCAATCCCACGCTCGGCACGATCAACGCCAGCGGATTCTACCAAGCCCCGGCCCAGGCGCCGACGAACAATGTCCTCACGATTAGAGCCCAGAGCACCGCCTACCCATCCGCGTTCGCTGCGACCAAGTTGACCATCACCCGGAAATATCCATGGCTTTGGGGCGTGTCACCCTCGTCCCTTCAAGTCGGCAATTACCAGATCAGTTTGAACGGCGCCAACTTCGCGCCGGACGCCGTCGTGCAGGCCAACGGCGTGGACTTGCCGACGATCTACGTTTCCAAAACTTCCCTCAAGGCCAACGGCATCGCGGCGGCAACCGGCACGATTAAGTTCGCCGCGCGGCTGCCCGGACCGGGGGCCGTCACCGGCAACGAAGCTTCGGCCACCGTCAGCGCGCCGACCATTGCGGTAAGCGTCGCGCCCAGCGTGGCCTCCGTGCCATTGGGCAACTCGCAGAATTTCTCCGCTACGGTTTCGGGCAACGCCAACACGGTGGTGACATGGTCCGTGGTCGGCGGGGCGGCGAATGGCACCGTGAGTTCCGGCGGCGTCTATACCGCGCCGGCGGCCATGCCGGCCTCCTCTACAATCAAAGTCCGCGCAACTTCGGCGGCCAATTCGTCCGTTTATAGTGACGCCACAGTGACGGTGACGCTTCCGCCTGTAGTAACCATCGGGGTCAACCCGAACACGGCGACCGTTACACTCGTCGCCACGAAATCGTTTTCGGCCACTGTCGTCGGCAGCGCCAACACGTCGGTGACCTGGAGCGTTCTCGGCGGTTCCGCCAACGGCACGGTAACTTCTGGCGGATTCTATTCCGCTCCGGCCGCCCTTCCCAATCCTGCCACCGTAACGGTGCGCGCCACTTCGGTGGCCAACGCGCTCACCTCCGCCGACGCCACGATCACGCTCGTGCCGCCGCCAATACTCGTGACAGTCTTGCCCGCCAGTGCATCTGTCCAAATCGGCAACACTAAATCATTCTACGCCAGCGTCACGGGCACGGCGAACGCAGCCGTAACCTGGTCGGTGCTCGGCGGCGCAGCCAAAGGCACGATCACCGCCGCGGGAGTTTACCTGACTCCCGCCATCATGCCCGCCTCGCCCACGGTGACAGTCCGCGCCACGTCTGTCGCCGACGCCAACTCCAGTGCCGACGCGGCCGTAATACTCACACCCGCGCCGGATTACGCCGCGCTGCTCGCCGCGGCGCGGATTGCAGAACAAACCTCTTTCGGTCCGAACGACGCGTTGCTCACGCAAATTCAGCAGTTGGGCATGGGCAATTACCTCGCGCAACAGTTCGCGATGCCAGCCACGCCCATCCCCGTGCCGCCGGACAACTCGGTGGGCGCGCTCCAGCAATGGCAATTGCAGACCTTCACGACCGCGCCCGATCAATTGCGCCAGCGCGTGATCTACGCCCTGAGCCAGATCATTGTGGTGTCCGCCAACAAGAACATCTACGCCGACGCCATGCTTCCGTGGATGAACGTCCTGAGCCAGCATGCCTTCGGCAATTACCGTGACCTGCTCCGCGACGTGACGAAGAGTTCCTCGATGGGCAAGTATCTTGACCTTGCCAACTCCATTAAGCCAGGCAACGGCGGCGCGGCCAACGAGAACTACCCGCGCGAATTGATGCAGCTTTTCACCATCGGCCTCTGGCAACTTGAAACCAGTGGCACGCAGAAATTCGCTGCTAACGGCGCACCGATCCCGACCTACACCCAGGCTGACGTAGCCCAGCTCGCGCTCGCCCTGACCGGTTGGGTGTATGCCCAACCGCCCGGCGGAACCGCCTACGAATGGTTCGGCGCCCCGATGGTGGCCAAATCCCAGAACCATGACCTGAACGCCAAAACCGTGCTCGGCACCACGATCCCGGCCGGGCAGACGGTCGAAGCTGATCTGGAAAGTGTGCTCGACATTCTCATGAATCATCCCAACACGGCGCCGTTCATCGCCACGCGCCTCATCCGCAGTCTCGTCCTGAGCAACCCGTCGGGCGGCTACATTCAGCGCGTCGCTCAAGTGTTCTCGGACACCAGCGGCGACCTGCAAGCCACCATCACTGCCATCCTCACAGACAGCGAGGCGCGCAACGACCTTCCCTCCGCGAACTCGGGCCGACTGAAAGAGCCGATCCTGCAAACATGCGGTTTCCTCCGAGCCTTGAATGGCCATTTCAAGAACCCCAACGCGATGGTCTATCTCTACGCCTACATGGCGCAGTCCCCTCTGAACGCGCCCTCGGTCTTCAGTTGGTTCTCGCCGATGTATCGCGTGCCCAAAAGCCCGATCTTCGGCCCCGAGTTTCAGATCTACACGCCGATGGAGGCGACCCTGCGCGGAAACCTTTTCCACTACATGCTCAGCAATCCGGCGGGCGGCGATTTCACGCTCGATCTCATGCCGTTCCAGCCGTTCGCCAACGACATGCCCGGGCTCGTGGAACTCGTGAACCAGAAGTTGCTCTATGGTCGTATGACCGCCGCGATGAAGCAGACTCTCATTGACGCCGCCACACCCGGTTACGACTCCATCACGCGCATCCAAACCGTGCTCTACCTCACCTCGCTTAGCGGCCAATACGCCGTCCAACACTGATCCCGCCCTTCCCAACGAACTCAAGGAAACCATACGCTATGAATCAACATCTCATCTCTCGTCGCTCCCTCATTAAACGGCTTGGCGCCACTGCGCTGCTCACCCGCTTCGGCTGGATGAACGCGTTCGCACAAAGCAATCCTCCGGACTACAAAGCCCTCGTCTGCATCTTCCTCGTCGGCGGCAATGACAGCCACAACACCATTGTCCCGCTCACGCAGGCGGACTACAACCTCTACAAGAACGCCCGTGGCACTCTCGCGCTCCCAGACGGCAACGGCCCAGTCTTGCCGGTCGAGGACTACACAAACTCCAAGCCCTACGGCCTGAACCCCGGTCTCGCAGCGCTCGCGCCGCTTTGGGGTAACGGCGCGGGCACGGGCCGCCTCGCCGTGCTCGCCAACGTTGGTATGTTGGTCAAGCCGGTCTCGCGAGCGCAGTTTCTCGGGAACTCGGTGCCGCTGCCCACCAACCTGTTTTCGCACTCCGACCAGATTCAGCAGATGCAGGCGGCCATTCCGTCCAGTTCGGCCGGCACCGGCTGGGGTGCCCGCGCGGCGGACAAGGTCAGTGGCCTCAATGGAACGTCCACGTTTCCTGCGGCGATTTCCTGCGCCGGCCCGGCTTTGTTCTGCACCGGCAACATCGTCCAATCGGCCAGCCTGCTGCCAGGCTTCGATCTGGACCCAAGCGGCATGAGCCTCTGGCCAGCCTCCGCCGGCGCCGCGCGCCTCAACGGCCTGCAACAGGTGCTTCAGTTCGACAGCGGCCTCACTCTCGTCCAGTCCGCCAACCAGGTTCGCAAGGATGCGCTCGATCTCAATACGCTGATGAAGAGCGGCAATGCGACGATTACTTCGACGTTCCCAGGTGGCAGCCTGAGCGATCAACTCAAACAGGTCGCCAAGCTCATCAAGTTGCGCGACGTCACCGGCGTCAAGCGGCAGGTCTTCTTCTGCATGTTGGGTGGCTTCGACACCCACGGCGCGCAAACCTGGCAGCACTGGGATTTGCTCCGGCAGGTCTCGGAGGCAATGGCCGCCTTCTACCATTGCACCGATCAGGAACTGGGCATTCCTAACCAAGTGACCAGCTTCACGCTGTCGGACTTCGGTCGCACTCTGCAACCCAGCGGCTCGGGTTGCGATCACGGTTGGGGCAGCCATCACCTGATCCTCGGCGGTGCTGTGCAAGGCGGGCGCATTCACGGCGCGTTCCCGACGCTGGCCCTGGGCGGTCCCGACGACAGCGGTTCACGCGGCGCGCTTATCCCGACCACATCCGTCGAGCAATACGCCGCAACCCTCGCGAAATGGCTCGGCGTCTCGGACAACGATTTAGCGATGATCTTCCAGAACCTCTACGGCAATCTCGCCGATTTCGGCGGCCAAGCGACGTTGGACTTCATGCTCTGATGCTCGGGGGGTGAACCCCGGGGTGCCAGGTTGCGGGGGTTCCCCGCTGTTTTCAGTGGAACCATTTCCGTGTCCGGGCTGGAAGACTCACTCCGGAGGGGTGTCTGGAGTTTGGACGTTTTCCGGCCGTGTGCTGTTGTAGCCGATGAGGTTTGCGACTCACATCTCCCGGAGAGGAGATTCGAGAATAGCCCACACCTATCTCCCGGAGGGAGATTTGAGAATAGCCCACCCTTTCAAGGGTGGGATTGCGTAGCAAATAGCCAAAGTCCCGAAGGGACGGTTGAACTATTCTCCGGCGATCCTTTGTCCTGAACAGACAGTAGGAGCTGACGTAGGACATTGGGGGATTCGGCCGTCCCTGCGGGACTTATGCAATCGCTAAAGCGAACCCGGCAGTCAACTGCCGGGCTATTCTCGAATCTCCCTCCGGGAGACGAAGTCAGCCAATAGGTCCAAACTCCAGTGCCGATGAGGTTTTGCGACTCACATCTCCCGGATGGGAGACTTGAGAATAGCCCACCCTTTCAAGGGTGGGATTGCGTCGTAGAAGCCCAAGTCCCGAAGGGACGGTTGAGTTTTCCCGACCCAGCAGGGCCAGAGAAATTGGCTGGGCGCAGGTATTCTGACTCGCAGT
>CAMAWP010000097.1 GCA_945861765.1 Akkermansia muciniphila
GGGGCTGGAAGGAATCCTTCGCGCCCAAGAGCCCGGTGGCCAGTCCCAGCGGCTGACCCCTGCCGAAATCTAAACCCGGCCCGTTCGTTCTACCCGCGAAACTCCCCGCCGCGCCGCCGGCGCCACACGGCTCCGCCGGACGGTTACAGTTGAAATTCACCCGCAGTTCAACAGAATGAATGCGCAGGTAATAAAGATTCCGGGTTATTCCAAATGTTCACACAGCCCGAGAGAATTGTGCCCCAACAAAAACAATTCTCATTCTTTTCCGCTTCATTCAATCTGCACCATTAGGCTGGCTGAGCACAACGCACTCTTCGCTCAAATTCTGCCGGACTACTTTTAAGCGAGGGTTGCTACGCAATGTGGAAGAGTGCAACGACTCCATAACGACGGGAAACAGGACGGGATGATGCCGGAGTTCCGACAATGCCATTTGTGTTTTGCCGCGCGAGATAAGGACCGCCTCCACAAGCCATGCCTGTTGCTCGACGTTTCCAGGACGAACCTGTCTCCCTAAAAGATAGACGCCATTTGTCTGGGCTTCGGCAATGACGCCCCAATCCAAAAAACTACTCACGTCATACCGCGTGATGCGGCTGACGAAGTCGCGGTCGCCATGCTGTTCGTGAATACGCCGTTCTACATCCGTGCGGCGTGCTTCCTTTTGAAGCTTCAGCAAGCGTCCAAGAGCTTCGGCAACTGTGCCGACGAAGGGATAAGCTGCGGTCGCCATACCCCAGTTGAGTAGGAATCTCGAATTCTGGGAATGATTTTGGCGGAAGAGGCGGATCGCCGCATCATGAAGAGATTGGCAATAATCGGGTGGGGTAAACCAAACACGCTTTAGAGCGGCCTGGATTTTCCGGATCGCCTCTGGACCGGGGTTTTCGACGGCAATTTCCTTGGCGAGTTCCTCTCTCACCTGCTCGAACGATTTCCCAGAGGCGGCATGTTCGAGTGCGGAATCAAGCCAAGCAAGCCGGATTTTTTTCCCAAAGCCTATGTCAGTTCTCGATTGCATCAAAAGCAGTGGTTCATTCAGGGACTACTTTTGATCCTAAGAAATGGCACGCATACCTCCTCCAAGGCCGCGCCCCCGTGGCAAAGCAGTGTCGCGTCCTTTTGAGTGAAGGCTTCGCCATAGGGCGCGACCAGCGTGCTGATGTTATCGGGCAGGCCGGGATGATTCCAGATCAGAGTGTCGGGAAAGGCAGCGAGGCAGGTCTGGCGAAGCACGGGGTCAGAGTAAATTCGGCAGCGCTCCCCGCGTTTGTCGCTGAGAACGCCCTCTTGCGGACGGCCAATGCCTCGTGCCTCGATGTTTCCGTGGTCGGCGGAAATGAAAACGTCGAAGCCTTGCGAGCGAAGATACTTGAGGAGGTCGGACAGGAATCCTTCCTCGGCCCAAGTGCGAACCTGTCCAGCCATGCCAACACTGCCGAGTTGCATCCCGTGCATGATCTTGTCGATTTTGAAAAGTGTGATCCCCAACGCACGGGTCAGTGGCGTGATATTCTCCTCGATGGTGGCAAGGTCGGCCCGATCTCCGGGCACAGCGGCGAACCCAATTTCCGCTGCGGACAGGCTGCGGTCGGACCAGAATTGCCGCCAGCCTGTTTCGTCGCGGTCGGTGCGGTCCAGCGTGTCCGCGAAGTAACGAGGAATCTTGCCGGAGAACGCGGCCTGCCGCGAGATGGGCGTGATGGTGGGAATCCAGGCGAAAAGCGCATTCTCCTCGATGGGCGCGGTCAAGCCGTTGGCTTTGAGTCCCTCTTTGAGAATCAGCCACTGGTCAACCGCGAGGCCGTCCACGAGGATGAACGCGGCGCGCCGGCAGAGTTTGTTGGTGAACTGGTGCGCGATAAAGCCGGGGATGTGATGCACCATGAGTGGACTGCTGGCCGGGTAATTGAACAGGCCGCCATAGTTGGCGGTGAGCCAGGCAAGAAATTGCTGGTTCACATGACCCCGCAACTCGGGAAGCTGCTCCTGAAACTGAGCGCGAGTGGCGGGGCTGACTTGGGTCCAAAGCACACTGGCCTGGGCGTAACGGTAGGCGAAAGCCAGCCAGGATTGCGGAGTGGCACACTTGTCCGGGCAGTCCTTTAGCAGGTTCTCACCGAGTTCGGAGAAGCGAAGGTCGGTGTTCTCGACCTTGTTACCGAGCAGCCCAACGCGAATCCATTTTTGGTCAAGAGCCTGATTCCAATCCCATTCCACGGGCGTCAGCAAGCCATCATCGAACAGGTTGTCGATGTAGATACGAACAAGGTCGTGGTCGAACGGCAACAACTCCGGGCCGGGATATTTGAGGGACGACGGTTTTTCCTGAAGCGCGAGCGTTCCGCCCTTCGACTGACGAACAAAAATCGGCCAGCGTTCGTTGAGGAATTCCCAGAAGGCGGCGCGGTCAGGGACGATGCGTTCCAGTGGCCAACCGTGGAAGTTGTGGTTGCGCCGCAAGCAGGCGACCAAGTATTCATCCAATCGCGCTGAAATACTGGCCTTTGTGTAGTGCCGCTGGCAGAGTATGTTGAGCAGACTGGGCACGCTCTTGATGACCGTCGGCTCAATTTCAAAAATATGCCGCAGAACAAAGGCGAGTGTCTGAGCCTCGTCATGCGGCTGCGAGGCGCTTTGCTGCTGGGCACGAAACAGCGCGTCGAAATAAACCGTTTCCAGTTGAGAGACAACGGCGTAGGAGAGCTTAGGGAATATGTCCTTGAGTGTGAACGAGAGGCGGTGCGCGTTAGCGAGAACGTCGGCAGGCAAAGTTTCAAAGTCGCGCTGTTCGGGTTTGAAGACGACGACGAGTTCCGCTGCCGCGCCAGCATCCCATTTCGACCGGAAGCGGCTTTCGTAGTCGAAGCGGAAGGAAACGGAGTCCTCAAACTGCGCGATGGAAAAGCCTTTCGCTTGAATCGCCTGGAACACACCAGGATCGCGGAGCAAGCCGTCCGGGTCGGAGACGGCGGTGACCCGCGCCACTCCTGGCACAAAACGCCGAACAATTTGTTCACGCCATTCAGACATGGTCAGGAGACTTTCAGCATCAGCAACGGTGTCAGTTGCGGCAAGACCTGGCTTTGCCGCTTCAACTCCTCCGCGCATTGAGATTCTTCCTGCGCGAGTTGGCGCAGACGGAAATCGCGGACTTCGGGCAGTCCGATGGATTGAAGCAATTTGCGCCGCGAGCGGAAATTGTATTCCGCCTTGTCCTTTTCGAGCTGAAGCTGATTCACATGGCGCTGCCTCATTTCCAAATAAAGATCGCGGCACTGCTCGTGCGCCAGCGCCTCGGTCGCCCTAAACGCTTTTTCGTCCAAGGTCGCGCCGGGAGTTTCGTCCACGCGCCACGGTTCAAGGCAAAGCTGCTCCCATAAGAAACGAGCCGTGGGCGCGAGCATCCGGCCATCGTCGTGGACGAACAACGGCAGCATCCGGCGTCGTTGGCGGTCCTGTGTGACGATGCAGATTTCCCATAGCGACCATAGGCCAGTGATACCGGCGGGGAGCGACGGGAAACGGAGCGACGGAATCGGCATACCCGGCACGAAGCGAGGCAGGCGCGACAGGATGCCACGCACCTTGGGATGATCGAGCCGGAGCAATTCCGTTTTGGGTGGCGGCGTGCCGGTGCGGGTGGGCAGCGCGTAGCGGTGCATCTGCGCCTCGCCGGGCCACTGAATGCGTAGGCAATCCAACTCCGCTTCATACTTGCCGCCGAAGGCATCCAGATAATTCTCGGTCATGCGCTCTACCCACTCGGCCAACGGCTGATTCAGGGCATTCCGGGCTTCGTCCGGTGACAGCGCGTCGCTATTGGCGAGCATGGTGTTCTTGGAATGGGCTTCACCAGCGCGGGCTTTGATGGTTTCCGCAACTTGCTCGACGGATTGGGCGATGCGGTCGGGATGCAACAAAGCATCCACATACAGATTGTCGAACATGTGCGCGGCTTCGGCGGAGTCCAGCACGTCGCTGGTTTTGTCCACGCCAAATTCTTCGAGGATGACGGCGAGCTTGTCCTCCAGCACCTCGCGCACGCGAAATTCCACGCTGTCGGCAAAAAGGAAATTGATGGCACGGACAACCGACTTCTGGCCGATACGATCCACGCGACCAATGCGCTGTTCGATCCTCATGGGATTCCACGGGATGTCGAAGTTGACGACGATGTGGCAGAACTGGAGGTTCAAGCCTTCGCCGCCGGCATCGGTGGAAATGAGAATGCGGGCTTCCTTGGCGAACGCCTCCTGCACCTGTTGGCGTTGCTCCATGCTCATGCTGCCGTTCAGACAAGCGACCGAGATGCCGCGATTACCGAGAAACTCCGCAAGCATTTGCTGCGTGGGAACAAACTCGGTGAACACGAGCAGCTTCACGTCCGGGTCGCCTTCCTCTTTCTGGAACTTGTAAACCCATTCGAGCAGCGCCTCGGCTTTGGCGTCCGGGCCGCGCGCTTCGACCTTGCGGGCGGCGGTGAGTAGCAATTCCACTTCGGCACGTTCATTCTTTAGCGCCGCGAGCCGCGTTTTGAGGAGTGATTCGAGCTGGTCCTGCCCGTCCAACTCGTTCCATTCGTCCTCGACCATGAGCGGCAACAAGGTAAGTTCCTCGCCCGGCTCTTGCAGCGCGCTCAAACGCTTTTCGAGCGTAGTGATGATGGCGCGGGTGGAACTGGTGACCAACCGCTGCATCAGAATCATCAGGAAGCCGACATACGTTTTCTTTTCGCGCATGGCTTGGTTGTAGCCTTCGCGCACGTATTCAGTGACCGCGTCGTAAAGCTGCTTTTGATCCGCGTGTCCCTCCCAACTAACGCCAACAAGCTTTGTGATGCGCGGCTTGAACAGTGGATTGCCGTCCGCGTCAATCGCCTGACGTTTCTCGGTGCGGATGACGTAGGGATGGATGCGCTCGCGGGTAACGCTGCCGGGTTCGGGGAAAGCGTTCTTGTCCAGCAACGACACAAGCCGGTGGAAGGCATCGCTTTTGCCCTGGTGCGGTGTGGCCGACAGCAAGAGGAAATACGGGCTCGCTTCGGACAATCCCCGGCCCAACTGATGACGCGCTACCTGTTCGGAACTGCCGCCAATGCGGTGGGACTCGTCCACGATAATCAAATCCCAGCCGGCGGTAATGAGGTCCTCGAACCGCTCCTTGTTGAATTCGCTGATGTCGTCGCGTGACCAGCCTTGCCGCGACTCCATCGGCTTTACGGAATCAAGGGAGCAAATAACCTGGTCGAACGAACGCCAGACATTTTCGCTGGGAGCGATGCGCCGATAGGCGGAAAAATCAGGAGGCGAAAAAAAGCGGAATTCCTCGCCGAAGTGCGTCTGCATTTCGGCCATCCATTGCGTGACGAGTCCCTTCGGCGTGATGACGAGAATGCGCCGGACCAAGCCGCGCAACTTGAGTTCGCGCATGATGAGCCCCGCCTCGATGGTTTTGCCAAGTCCAACCTCGTCGGCGAGCAAAAAACGAACGCGGTCCTGCGAGACGGCACGACGAAGCGCTTTCAACTGGTGCGGCAACGGAATCACCGATGCACTCGCCGGGGCGAGCAGCACGTCTTCGCTCAATAGGTTGGCGATGCGGGCGGCGTAAAGGATGTAACGGATGCGTGCCGGGTTGCCAGCTTCAGCCGCGTCCAACGGTTTAAGCCGGTCGGGTGTGGCGCGAACGACGCTCTCGGTCGCGGGCAGCCAGACGTGGTAGGTGGCGTCATCCCAAAGGCGCGAGACTTCGACCACCTTGCAGGGCTGTCGGTGTTCGATGCTCCATAGCCATTGGCCGTTTTCAAACATGAGCCATTGCGAGGTGGTTCGGAACTACTGACCGCCGCGTCCAATGTTCTTCGATTTGTTGCTTAAAGACAGCGCTCACCACCTTGGCGCGAGACACCAACCATCCTGCGCTGTCTAGGCGCAGATAAATACCTTCCATCGGAACATGGCCAACGGCTGAAGTAGTGAGAAGTGAACTCACCTGATTTAACTGAACTTTGCCGCGTTTAACTTCCGGGACCGAAACCAATCCGCGCTCGTGCAACCAAGCATTTCGCCGATCCACCGACCAGAACCGGCGCGACGAACTTTCAAAAATGTCAAAGCCGAGAAACCAGTCCGGCAATGCGTCATAGGGAACCGTGTGCCGAGCGTAACACCATTCACCGAACAGCATCAAACCGCCTTGTAATCCCTCTTCCAAACTCTCCCTTTTTTCGGCCAGCCATGGCCAGAGAAGATTCCATTGGGAATGGCTGCGGCCGGGAGTGAGGTAGTTGCCACGGCTCTGGGCGCGCACGCGTCCGTCCGGGCCAAGAGATAAACCCAGGTTTGCGCCGTCCACCTTCTCCTCGACAATCACTTCGCCGGAAAGAAATTCAGTGACCTCTGCCGGGGTGAGCACTTTGTCCTCACGCGGCGAGCCGGTGCCGAGCCAGAGCAGATGGGGCGTGTGCGGAAATTTGTGGAAGGCATCAGTCATACATTGCAATCAAGAATGGATCGAATTATTTTCGCCGCCTCGGTTGAGGCGTAGCCGTGATTAAATGGTGTTTTTTCAGTCCTGCATCACCGGTGTACACCTCTACAATATAACCCATCTGAGCGTAATAATCGGCCACTTCTGAAATTGTGGCATCCCCAATCGATAATTTGGTGGCCGCCAGATCTGGCCATTTGGCTGCCAAATTCCTTAGACCATCCGCAGACCACAAGGTTTGCTGGTCGCTGAAAGCCGCCCAAGGGGTTGATTCATTGGCAGCATTTACCATCAAATCCGCCAATTGCGAGGCGCGTTGATGCCGCCATTCCGGGGCTTGGGCAATGTGGTTGCCAGTTTCGATGATCGTGGCCAATGGTAAAACAAGCGTGTAATTCATTGCCACCGCCGACTGAATTTCCTTATCAACTTTTGCGAAATCAATGCACGACGCACCCGATCCACAAGTTTCCTTGCCCGGGACCTCAAGCCAGATACACAAGATCGAAGTATCCAGAATCATGACATTTTTATGACTCATGCTGCCCTCCGTTGGCCTGCAACGAACGCTCAAGCGCCCCGCTGGCAGTCACCTCGCCCAACGGGCCGGAGGCCATCAATTTTGGCAAATTGGCAACATCTTCCAACAAGGTCAAGTCACTGCAACCGGTTTGCGGATTGCGGTGGGCAACTACCACGAACGGAACCATATCCGGTCCCAGCCGATTTAATAGCGCCGGATTATGTGTGGAGGCGAGCACGTCGATGTGACGATTGGCACCCACCGTTCGCAACATTTTGATCAACATGTCGGAACGGGACGGATGGAGGCCATTATCGACTTCCTCAATGAGGAGTTGAGACTGCTCAGGAAGCGTTAACAGCGCCGTCAAGATGGCCAGGAAACGCAATGTGCCATCGGACATCGCCCGGGCATCAACTTTGGTGGGCAGTGAATCGCTTTTCCAGGCCTCTTCACACAGCAAAACCGCGTCGGTTTCAAAGGGACCCACTTTCTCCGTCCAGACCCGCTGAATGTCCTTTTCTGGCAGAGCCCGCACATACTTTTGCAGCGTGCTTTCTACTTTGGCGCGCTGGTCGTCTGGCAAAGCGGCCAGGACACCGGCGATATTTGATGCGTCATTGGCCAGCTTTTCAGCCAGCGGGCTGAAATAGCGCATGTGCGAGGGGATTGGATTCAATATGAAAATATTATTCAAAGCGCGCAGCACACACTGGATGCCATCGGCTATTTCCTTGCGCAGAGATGAAGTGGACAGCTTCAGTTGACTCAGCACGGATGAACTGCGTTGCACATCACGAGGCGATCCTTTGGTGAGATTATAGAGCCTGGTAATGATCGCTGGATCATCTGCCGCGCACGGCTCGGTCCAAAACAGCTTGAGCGGCTTTGGTTCGGATTTGGAGCGCGGGCGGTATTTCAATCGCAGCAGGGATTCAGCCAACAATTTAGGTTTTGGCAATGTCTGAACGGTTATGCTGTAGAGGTAATCCAGCTTGGCTTCCTCCCCTTCAATCAACGCAGTGACGGTGAATGACTTTTCCGGTTTCAGGGCCGCCCATTCAGCCCCGCCGCGAAAGGTAAGTGCCTTGGGATCGCTTTGCAGAATCGAAGGAATCTCTTTACCTTGCGCAATTTGACCCAAAAAATCCAACGCATCGAGCACGTTGGATTTACCGGCCGCATTGGTGCCGATAAGGATGGTCAGCGGATCCAAAAAAAGCGTAGCCTTCGGAAAGCTTTTCCAATTCTGCAATCGAATTTCTTTAATCATAAGTTTCGAGGCCAAGTTTAAACTTCGCCACCGCCACTGGTGCGCGTCACCGCTGTATCGTAAATCATTTGCAACTGTTCGTCTTCGTTGAGCACCGAGTCGGGAATCATGTCGGCCACGACCAGGATCGTGGTGTAATCCTTCTGCTGGTAGCAGTGCTTGAAGCCGACGCGGACGGCTTCGGTGCGGAGTTCCTTGAGCTTCTTGCCTTTGGGAATCTTAGGGCGCGGGATGGTCAAGCCGGGCAAGGTCTGGCCCTTGTTGGCCGTCAGTGCGGGCGGGCTGTAGCCCTCCGGCAGATACGACCAGAATTCCTCCAGCAACCGTTTGTTGCGGAGCGTTTCCACGTCCACGTTTTTTTTCGGGTCAGGAACATACCACCGGTTTTTGGCCTTGGCCTTCAACGGCGCGGCGTCTTTAGGCAGGTTGCGGAACTCCTTGAACTGCGTGGAAAGATAGCTGTGAATCTGGCTGGGCACGTCGCCTGTGCCGTCGTAGCAAAGAAAGTTCTGGTCGAGCAACCCGCTCATTTCGGGCCGGGTCTCCCATTTCTTCCAACTCGCGCCGAGTTGCTGCATGAACTCCGGCTGGATGTCCTGTGAAGTGGACGGACGGTTTTTCAGAAAATTACGCAGCCAGTTGATGGCGCTGCGCTCGTCTTCCACAAAGATGGCCAACTGGCCGATGTTCTCGACTTGCGCTCGCTTCTTGTCGTATTCGTTGACCTGTTCGGGCAGGAAATACATTCCGTCGCGCTCGGGGAGTTTTTCCGCCAGCCCGGCTTGGAACTCGGCGGAACTGAGTGGAACGGGCGTGGAATGACCGACGTAGAAGGCGACCATGCGGTCGTAGAGGATGCGCGGGTCGCGCTCGGCGATGAGTGCCAACTGACCACCCTGCGCTTTGACCACGGGCAGGTTGTTTAAGTGGGTGCGGGTGAAATCCCAAACGCCTTCTTCCGTTTCGCCACGTTTGGCGAAACGGTCTTCCAAACCGCCGTTGGGTTTGTAGGCCGAAATGATGAGGTCTTGTTTGACGGCAGTTGTAGAAGTATATGCTTCAATACTTCCTTGCTGTTTGTGCATACCGGCCACGCCTGCAACAATGAACCCCGCCTCGCCAAGAATTGCCTGGATAGTATTCCATACTGTCGCTTGGGTATTTGAAAATTCGACAGAAATCCAACGCCCTGGCTTGAGGACGCGGAAATATTCCCTGAACGCACTCACCATGACAGTTTTGTAGTCTGCTAGGGTCTTGTTTCTGGCAGAATGTTCAATTGCCTCCGTCGCAGTGGCGGTCAGCACCCCAAGCCAACTTTCCCACAGAACATTTAATTCAGAATACATCCGATTTGCACCAAACGGGGGATCGGTGAAAATGTAATCGATGCAGTTATCCGGCAACCGAAGTAAGGTAGCAGACTGCGTCGTAATAAACGGACGACATGTAGATTCGGCATGAGTCTGGACTGGTTTAAAACGTGAAGAGATTTGCGGAAGCAGCATTACTTCACTATGAATCGACGGGCAATATAAAGTTCCTGAACGCTCCTTGCCTATCCAACCTCCTCGTGACTTACCACTTCTTGAGGCAAAAAAATTGGACATGAGCGGAGCGCAAAAAACACTGGACTTATACATCAGCGATGTGAGTAAAAACCGTGCTCTTAGACTATGCGCATGTTTCCAAGCGCAGGCCAACGTCGCTAAATTGCGTTTAGTAAAAAAGTGATGTACATGTGTGAGTCCATGTGATCGTTTGGGTTGTTCGGTATTGAACCCCAATGGGACTTCGACCGTCGGATACCAATCATGAATGTCGAACTGTTCGATTTGTTCGATGAGGGCGAGATCCTCTTTGTCAGGTATTTTTTCGTGACGTTTCCCGTCGTAGTCGTAGAGAATTAGAACTGGCTTACACTTGATCTGCCGGACGTTCTTTTTGAGAGCCTTGTCGAAAATTGTTGCCCAGCACTTTCCCATTTTCGTTTTTGAATTGAGGGTTCGGCAGTCCGGACATGTCACTTCGTCGTCAATTGTCCCCGCCTTCAAGTTCACAGCCTCTTCCCAATAATTGAACTCATGTCCACAGTTCGGGCACGTGAAAAAATCGGACCACAATACGCAAGTCATCTCAACTTCCGCGCCGTTGGTGTGTCGGGTTCGAAACATCCAGTCAAGTTCATCCTTGACCCTATTGGTTAGGTTTTCAACCTCACGCGCAAAATCGCCCCGGTCGTCAGGGCAATTGAAGTTACGCGCAATAAACGTTGCTGCCGGTCCGAGGTCGCCCACGATTGCGCAACGATGCCCCCACTTAACTTTTGAGTTATTTTGCCCAACGCTAGCTCTGAACTCCTGATCCGGTTGTTCGCATAACTGGGCGGCAACAGCAGACATCCCTGTCCCACCAAACGAATCGAGAATTACATCTCCCGGATTTGTAAAATGGATAAGCAACCGCATTATGGCTTGATGCGGCGTTTTAGTTGCGTAGGAAGGGCGTTGACAAAATCATTGTTGCGGCTTTCCTCTAGGTCCGATTCAAAGGGTTCGCGGTGATAAGGCTGCTTCGGGTCGTAAGGCGTGCCGTAGCCCTTGATGAACTCGCCCAGCCACGGATTCGGGCAGGCGGTGTAGTAAGGCGGGTCGGACAGCTCGAGAATGTCCTCGTCCTTGCCGATGGGGAATCCCTCGATCTTGCGAAAATCCGGCTCTTTGAGCTTCTGCGCGAGCACTTTCAGGTAATGCTCCCGCCGCGCGTCCTCGCTGGCAAACGTCTCGCCGAGACATTCCACCGGGGCGGCGGGTTTGGAAGAAAGATTGAGATTGGATTGGCTCATGGGATTTTTAACCACATATGGACACTGATAAACACAGATGGGAAACGGGCCGGACTTTTTTTACCGCAGATGACGCAGATATTCGCAGATGTTTGGAAGTAGAGAATCTCGACACCTCACCCAAAACCCTCACCCCCAGACTCTCCCATCCGATGGGCGAGGGTGGCGTCGGGCTCTCCCCGGTCGAGGCGGAGAGGGAGAAAGAAAAATCCCACCGGCCCGCGCGAGCCGATGGGAAGAGTTGTGTGCCAGCCTACTGGCGGAGCGGATTGTGAACGGGCCTTGCGACCGTTCGCGACAGATGGTGACACAGCCACAGCCGCCCGGCAGGCGGCGGACGGAATCTGGGGGTTGGCATTATCTGTGTCCATCGGTGTCATCGGTGTCATCGGTGGTTCATTTCATTTTCATGCGAGGCGCTGGGCGAGGTTGCCGTGAGGGTCGTAAACTTCGAGATAGTTGCCGGGAGCAACGGTGATGCGGTCGGGGAACACCACGACATTGATGCCGCCAGGATGTTTGGCGGAAGCATACTTGATCCCGGCGATACGACCGGAATCGTGGGCGAGTTGCCCCAGGAGTTGCGTGGGCGGGTGTGGCAGGGTCGCCCATGTGCCGGTCATTTCCTGGGCGGTTGTGCCCAGCGCGGTCAAGGTGGCCGGATCGGTCAGGTCCAGCAGGTTGTTGATGATGCCATCCACACTGATGACGACCCAGGGCGCGGAACGAACCGGCACCGGACCGCCGGGGAGCAGAACCAAGGCGGAGACTTCAATGAAGGCAGTGATCGGATCGTGGGCCAGATAGATGGAATCAAAGCTGCCTGCGGGAGTGAAGCGAGCGCCGGCAGTTTTGGCCGCCCCGCCCCACAGTGGTTGGGGCGGGCCGGTCAGACCCGGCGGCGGACCAAGCAGGTAGCGATAACCAATGGCCCGCGACCACGGCCCATGCGCCGAAACCAAAGCAGCACTGTTGAGCGTGGCGGCGAGTTGAAGGAGGGGCAGCATTAGACGGGCACGCCTGCGGCGGCGTTTTCGAGAATCCGCAGGACCGCGTTGGGGTTGTTGGCCAGAATCAATTCCAGCGCGGTGTGGCCGTCGAGGTCGGGATGTGAGGTGTTGAGCCAGACCCGAACCGTTTCCGGTTTATGGAAGAAGTCGTGAAGAATTTCAGCGGAGCGTTTCACGGGTTTCAGAGTGGACTGGAACGCCTCTGCCGACGGGTTGCGATGGATGGCCTTGTAGTTGAGTTGCAGCCCCTCGGCGAGCCGCTTGAGGGGCACGCCCAGGTAAACGGCGAGCTTCTGCGCGTCAATCCGTCCGGTCGTTTCATCGTGCAGTTCAGGGAGGACAACCTGAATCCCCCCGATGCCGCGAAGGAGCACCTGTAGTTTCTCCTGCATGGCGGCGACCTGGCTTTGCAGTTCAGCCGCGCGCTCCATGATTTCCGGTCTGGCTTCCAATAATGTAGTTGGCATGGTTAAAATCTACACAAAATCCACATTCAGTCCACAAACAATCTTGCTGGCCTGAGTTTGGCCACGGATGGCACAGATAAACACAGATGGAACTTGGTCACTGGCAAACTGACCAAGCTCACCGTGGGGCGGCGAACTTGGTCACCGTATCTGTGAAAATCTGTGTCATCTGTGGTTCACTCCATCACCAAACGCACCTTGGCGGCGTCGCGGCCTTTAAGAATCTGGTCCAGATACGCCACGAAGCGTTCCTTGAACTCGGCGGGCGTGGCCGGGCTGCCGTCCGGGAAAAGGGCTTTTTTCAAATCGTCGAGCCGCACGGGCAATTTGGCCAGGCCGGACAATGCGTGCTGAATGGCCGCGAGAAACTCCATGGAGATTTCGTCGGGCAATTCCTTGGCTGACATGAAATCCCTAAGCATCTTTTTTTGCGGCGCTTTGAGCAGCTCGAAATGGCTCTGGATGACGGGGTCTGCCAAATCATTGAGCAGGCTCTTGGTCCAACTCTTGTGAATGGTGTCCAATTCGGCTTTCTGATTGTTGAGCCGGGTCTGGGCCGAAATGCTTGTATCTTCCATGCTTGGCCAGAAGCCGTCGGTTGATTTGGGTTCGTTCTCCAAGTCTTTTTCGGTGAGGGCGGTGCCGGTCCTGAGCTTGTCGAGCTGGCGCTCGAACTCGGTGAGTTGAACGGAATTGATGGAGTTGACCGTGGCGAGCCGCCGGAGATGTTTGAGACGGTAATCCTGCAACAGATCCTTCTTTTCCTTATCCTGCGCGAGACTGAGTCGGGCTTTCCGGTAGAGGTCGAGATAAACCTTGATGTAACCGGCCTTGAGTTTTTTCAACTGCTTGAGCAGGTCGGCTTTGAACGTCTCAGATTCGCGTTGCGCGGGGTTGCGGATTTCGGCCAGCAACTCAGGGCGTTTTTGCTTGCTTTCGGCGACCCACGCGTGGTCTTCCGGCAACACTGCCTCCGCTGCGGAGAGGTATTGGGTCAACTGGCTGAGTTCGCCACAGTAGGTCTGGAGACCTTCCAATTCTTTCAACCGGTCAAACGCGGACTTGTAGCTTTTGATTTCGGAAGCGTCGTATTTGAAGTTTTTGAGTTTACCCGGCGTGTTGTAGGCTTGCAGGCTTTCGAGGAACTCCTTGGTCTTGCTGAGGATGGTGGAGAGTTTTTCCACCTCCGCGTCGGTAAAAAGATTCTGTCCCCAAAAGGGGATGCCGATGGCGATTTGCTGGTTGGCGCGCACCAGTTTTTCGACGCGCTCCTGGATGGCCTTGTGAAGCTGCTGCACCGGCTCGACATTGCCTTGGGTGACAAATATCGCCATGCCGGGGGTCAAATCCATCAACTCGAAAAGGGCTTTAAGGCTCGGGATACTCCAATCCTTCGGGCGTTCGAGATGCTTGAAGTTTTGCAGGTCCGCCACCGGAGTTGTGGCCAGACTGGCGAGGTTCGTGGCATCGAACTTGGCGCCGGGAATCGCGAGGACGGCGTCGCCGGAGTGAACGAGCGCGGCGAAGGCGACGCTGACCCAGAGAGGTTCGAGGCGGAATTTGTCTGGCAACATGAATTCAATGCCAGGCTCCAGTGTGGTGATGATTTCCTGCCGGTTGACGACCTGGCCCTGACCTTTGGCTTTGAGCAGATCCAAAATGAATTTAGCGTAGCGGGATTTGCTGGGGTCAATTTTGTCGCCATCCAGAAGTTCGAGGGCGTCGAGAACCGCCGTTGCTTGCTTGGTGCGGTTGGGCGACGCGACACCGCGCAACGCTTCCTGCGCGGCCTGCTGGGCGTTGCCGCCCTGCCCGTAGGTCACGAGTGCCGAGAAGTGCGGATATTCGGGAGCGCGATTGGCGAATTCTTCGGATAGGCATTTGGAGGCGACGGCATTGACGGCGTCGCGGATGTTCAGGGCGCCGCCGCCCGTGCCCTTGAGCCATTCGACAAACTTCTTGCGCGACCCCTGGTAAGTGACTTCGACGGCCTGAAAGAGATGTTCGCGAAGCCACTTGGTCAGGTCGTCGAGATGTTCAATCGCCTTCTTCTCGTAGGTCTGCTTTTTGATGCCGGAAGAGATCGCGCCGAGTTCCAACGCGGCGGCGTAGAGTCGGAGGCTTCGGGAGAACGCCTCGTCCTTGCCCATGAGCCGGAAGAAAACTTCGTCGGCCTTTTTCTCGTCCTTGTAGTCTGGTTTTTCGAACGGCTGGATGAAATAGAGGTAGAACTCGCGGGCCGGCACTGCCGTCGAGCGGTCATTGGGCGCACCGAAAAAGAGATAGCCCAGCCGGCCAGCTTTGCGGTCCTGCCATTCGATTTCGTGCTGCCAGATTTGAAAGCCGGTGATGTGCGTGGGGATGTCGGTGCATTCGAGCACCTGTTTAAGGGCATCATAGTAATACCGGTCAAGGGCGTTATCATCGAGGCTGTCAGCCCGCTTCTCGACGAGGGCGTCGTAGTCGTCGGTCTTCTTTAGATCGAGGAAATACTGGCGATTGTCTTTGTTTGACGAAATGAACTGGCCGCTGACGGTTTTGTGGGTTTCGCGGAGAGTGGTTTCGATGATGGACAGCAAATCCTCCGCCGGGTCGCCGCCCATTTCTGCGGCACCGGGGTGGTAGAGGCACAGACCGTCGCGCAGTTCCTCTGGCGTCAGGCCGAGCGGGGAATATACGTCGCCCACCGTGAGCCGGTGGACCGACAGGCCCTCGATGATGCGGATGGCCATCGGCTTGTAGGTTTTCTTTGGGAAGGCGCTCTGGACTTTAGCTTCAAGCGTGGCGCTGCATTCGATGATGGCCTTCACTTCCGGCAAGGCGCGGTGGGCGGCATTTTCTTTGAGCGCTTTCCAATAGCTATCGAAGGCGACGACGCCGGGGCGGTCTTGGGGAATGTCCTGACCGACCAGTTCTTTGATGGCAAAAGAGATGATTTGCAGGACACCCCTCTTTTCGACGATGGGGATGCGCTCGAACGTCTCGACATAATCAGGATGAATCGGGAACAGTGCTGCAAAGCCGTCCATCCGCTCGGTCATGTTGCCGTAGAACCTGGCGAACGGAGTGAGATATTCGCGGATGCGGGCCAGTTGCTCCGGTGACTTTTGCAGAAGGCGATGGGCGACGACGAACTTGACGTCCGTGGTGGCAATTTTCACCTGCTGGAAGCGGTCCTTCACGCGGCCCAGGCTGTCCGCAACATGAGCAAAGCGGCCACTGTCAAAGATGGCTTCCTGAACGCCGGCCATGAAACGGAAGCGAAGGTCTTTGCACACCTCGCCGATTTCGCGAAGGATGCCGAGGTCAAGAATCAGCGCGTGATCCTTGCGCGTGCGAAGGTAATCGAGCAACTCATCCACTACGAGCAGCAGACCATAATTGGGAAACTTTTTGTGGAAGGCGTCCATCATCGCCTCGATTGCCGTTTTGTTTTCGCGGATTTTGTCGGCGGGCGGGAATTGGAAGTTGACGCCCCATTCTGCGAGCTTTTCCTCAAGGTGGCCGGTGATGATTTCGCGGAGGGACATTTCCGTGGAGCCGATCTCCAAGCGAATGACTTTGAATTTACCGGCGATGGCGGCGGCGGCGGTGCGGACCTTCTCGTGTTTGAGAAGCGGCTGCAATTCGTCGCTCTCGGCGACGCTGGAAATGACGGACATCAAGTGAGACTTGCCCGTGCCGTAGTTGCCGACGATGAGCAGGCCGCGATTGTCCTGCGGCTTGGCATACTGCAACTGCGGGAAGACGAGGTCGCAGAGCCGCTGGGCCATGTCGTCGGAGATGACGTAAGTGGAAACGAACTCGCGCGCCTTGGCACTTTTGTTGGCCTGACGCAGCTCGATGACGGATTCGATTGGTTGGAACTGGATGAGTTCGTTGTATTTCATGTCGTCAGGTAAAGTTGAAGTTTTTCCTCGGAGGCAGTGACGACGGGGTAGCCCGTCACGGCCTGGCTGAAGAAATCAGGGTGGCTGGCGTAGCCGAACCGCAATTCGCCAGCGTCGAGCGGGCCATTCCAAGACGCGATGATGAGGCGATTACGGGAGATTTCCTGGAGGAAAACGAGCGGGTTTAGGTGCAGCGTGGAGTCAAAAAGAATCTCCGTGTTGTCGAGGCACAGGCCGGATTGGAAGTGCTCGTCGATCAGTTCGATGGCGATCTCTCCCGCATTAAGCGCCCGCTGACGCCGTGTGAGGCCGAGCAAGTGCTGACTCAACAGCAGGCTGAGATTGATGATGGGTAGGTTGAGTTGAGTGGCGACCTGATTCAACAGGCGCGTTTTCCCGGAACCGGAGAGGCCCGCGATGATCACCAATCGGTGATACGCACTTTGGGCAGCGCGAACCTGTTCAAGAAGTTGGTCAGGGGAAATCGCGATCATGCACCACCCCGTATGTGCGCGCCGAATTTGAAGCTGATCGTGACGACTGCGATCCCCCATCTGGCGATGGGGGGTGTCATCAATCTCGTTGTTGTTTCGATGGACATTCCCGAATTCGTTAGTTTTTACACGAGTTGAGCGATGATGAGGAGCAAAAAACCGCGTGCTGGAAAATTGAAAGTTCCACTTTCCCAGTTCCAGAACGAATGCCATTTCGGGTTCCATTTCATCAGTGGATCAAATCCCTAGCAAAAATGATTACGACTGGCTGGGCAGCGGATTGTATTTCTGGGAAGACAGCAGCGTCCGCGCGTTGAAATGGGCGCAGGACGAGTCCAAGAAAGCACGCGGAAAGATTAAGAAACCAGCAGTCCTTAGGACGCGGGATTATCGATTTGGGAAACTGCCTCAACCTAGTCGATGCAGAGCATCTTGATCTCGTGAGGGCTGCGCAGATGCGCCGGCTGGCTCCCTTTTGCCTTGCGGCGGGACACTCCTGTTTTATTGTGCGGGACCGTGCTTCGAAATCGAATTCTAAGACAAACCCTCTGCTCGCTTGTGATCGGTGCCATCTGGGGAGCGTCATGCGCCCCGCTCCGCTCCGACGAAAGCGACCCTGTGCCAGCCGTCAACACCATTGCCATCGAGGCCCTCTCGCGTTTGAAGGGCATGGATATAGAAGCCAATCCAGCGTTGAAGAACGCGGTTCTCAAAGTCCTTGAATCCACTCGCCGCACGCCTGCTTTCGTTCAAATTGTTCAGGATTTCAAACTCACGGGTCAAGAAGGCGGCCTGATCGAGGTCATTGAAAAGCAGCCGGCCCACAGTCTTTCCGCGGAGGCGGCCCGCATGTTGCTAACTGAAAGGGACCTTGGAACGCTGAAGAAGGGGCTGGCCGGATCTCAAGCGGCCGCCGCTGCCATTGCTCAGGCGCTCGGTCACTCTGGAGAACGACTGGCGGTGCCGCTGCTGGCGGCGATGGTGTCTGATGCCCAGCGTGAAGTCAGCCTGCGCAAAATTGCCGTCCAAGCCCTCGCGCAAACCCAGGAAGGCGCCACATGGCTGCTCTCAGCCGCTCGAGAAGAAAAGTTGGCGGACGATCTGAAGTTCACAGCCACCTCGGAGCTTAATCAGGTCCGGTGGCCGCAGATTCGTGCCGAAGCCGCAAAGGTTCTCCCGCTGCCCCCCTCGTCGAACGCCGAACCGCTCCCTCCCGTGAGCGAGCTCTTGAAACGCAAGGGCGATGCGGCCAAAGGGGCCGAGGTGTTCCGGCGCGACACGGCGGGCTGCATCAAATGCCATCAAGTCCTGGGCGAAGGGATCGACTTCGGTCCCGCCCTTTCCGAGATTGGATCAAAACTAGGGAAAGACGCTCTGTACGAGTCGATCCTGGATCCGAGCTCTGGGATCTCCTTTGGGTACGAAGCCTGGGAATTCGAGCTCAAATCTGGGGATGAAGTCTTCGGGCTGATTGCGAGCGAAACCGAGGATGCAGTGATGGTCAAAACACAGGGCGGCGGCATGTCTCAACACAGGAAGATCGACATCAAAGCCCGCATCAAGATGAAACTGTCGATCATGCCTGCTGGATTGCAGCAGGCGATGTCTCCCTCCGATCTGGTGAATCTTGTGGAGTACCTGGCTGGTCTGAAGAAAAAGTGAGCGAGTAACAACTTCAGAACTCAGCAAAAGCGGTTGAAATCGCAATCCGGACGGGCAAGTTGAATGCCTCCATTTTTCGTAATCGTAATCGTAATCGTAATCGTAATCGTGATCCTCGGGTGTTGCCTTTGAAACAGAGGGGAGGATTACGATTACGATTACGAGCAGAAGTAGGAGCAGGATCAGGGCGGGGCATCGGGTTGGCTTGACTCCATCTCGGCGCGTAAAGCGCGTTGGAGAGCCATGCCACAGCGTCGGCTGCACAAGGGAAAAAGCGCGTCTTTACCCAAAAGTTTGCCAGGGGATTGCAAGGGTAGGATGACCATGCGAACCTTCTTTTCAGCCTTCGTCAGCAGCAACCGTTCCATCGTCCCCGGCGTGACTTCATCGAAAGCCTCTGCCTTCAAAGATATGGAAATGGAAAAGGCCTTCTTTCCCACCACGATCACGCGATCGCACCACGAACAAAGGGTCGCCGGCTCGGACAGGGTTTCGAATGTTGAAACACGCTTCATAGTCTTGTCGCGACATTAAGACCCACGACGATAGAGTGCTTCCCCAAGGCTAGTCCACCGCTGCGAACAGGCAAGCCGTGCGCCTCTCAGATTTTTCCAGATCTTCTCGTAATCGTAATCGTAATCGTAATCGTAATCCTATCCCGGGTTTCCCTCGTGCAACCGGTAATCGGAGTTTGCCTTTATCAAGGCGACTAGCATCGAAACGACGCTCCAGAGGCGGTCTTTTCCTGACAG
>CAMAWP010000098.1 GCA_945861765.1 Akkermansia muciniphila
GGCTGATCACCGTGCTGAAACAGTTCGCAAACCGCCGTCGCGTTGCCCGGGACGTGGGAACATTGCCGTCACCCACACCGACTGCCCCATAGCCACCCGCCCGCACATTCGCCGCGCCCTGCTGTGGGTGGCAGAAACTCCATCGGGCCCCGTGCATCCCGAAGTTGTTGGAGTCGATTGGAGCGCAGGCTTCATCCCGCTTCAACGTGCGAAAGGCTGGAGCGTAGGGATGGATCGAGATGCCCCTGAATTCTCAAGCCGAAGCGGCGTGAACGCCGCGCTCCGCTACCAACGACTTCGGGATGCACCGGTTTGAAGCTGGAAGATATCAGCCGATTTATTTGTCGCCGAGCGGATCTCTGAGGCTTCAGAGGCGCCCGTCTCATCAGGTAAGCGAAAAGATCTCGCATCTGCTGAACTTGATCCCGAGCCACGATCGTTGTTTGCCCGGAAGGGTCCCGTAATCTGATTTGATTGCTTGGCGTTCGAAGCGCGCTATCAGAGCCAGTGGGCAGCCAAAACGCTATTTGGTGACAGCCTGTTTGCCTTCGACCAAGCCCATCAGATCGCTGAGTGACGTATAAACCTCGAGCGAATACTTGCTTTGATCTTTGGCTGCGACCATTTGCATTCCGGAAAGGGCGGTACTGATACCGTCCTTTTGTTCCTCAGTCAACCCGCCAGCGCTGATCACGTTCTTCAGCGATGTGACGGCGGCGGAAAAATTACCGGACTTGATCGCCGTAACAGCTTTGTTCGCCTCGGTTTTGGCAGCGGGCGGAGCACTTTGAAAACTCTGTTCTAGCTTGTTGGTGTCGATTTTGATGCCTGTGCCACACCCGATCGCCAGCCAAGACAACACAAAGGCCGCCGTAATAATTGACGAGAACTGCTTCATAAAAACCTGTTCTTTCTGTTCGATTGCCTTACGAGAATGGGTCAGACACTCTGCGACGAAGCAAAGAAAAGAAACACAAAATTCAGACTCCGCTCCGTCGCCCAACCGGCAAGTCGGGAACATCTCGCAATCCCAGGCGTGGCGAACTTGCCGGAACGCCAACAAGAACCATTCGGCCAACCACAGCCGGAGATTGAGCAGGCCTCAGCAACACCGTCCATCGCTTGACCAAACGGACATGAATGGTGTCAAACGGGGCCGTTTACCTTGTAATCATTGAACAATATCGCGAAGTGTCGCTGTAGTTTTAATTGCGAGTGCGGTTTTTCTTGGGAAAGCCGACGTGTCTCCACGCTACCACAAGCATTCAGAAACTTGAGGCTAAGAACCTACATCGCGGAAAAGTTCCGAGTGAAGGCGGACCAGCGTTGCGCCAATCGAAGTTCCCGGGTAGCTCTATCGTGTTCTGGATTCAAAACTTGATCGCAAACAAGACAAAACCTCTGGGCTTTCCGGTTTGGGGATCGGTATAGATGTTGTCCGTTCCGGCCTTAACTTTGTCGGGGTTTCGTGGATCGAGCACCTTGACCGGCTGGTTTGCTTTCGCCAGATCTACCAGAAACCCTCCATAAGAAACCTCGCCGCCGACAAATCTCGTCACTGCTTTGGGAGGTGACAAGGTCATTCTTTCAGCGCCCTTGGCACTTTTTTGAGCATCGAGGTTGGTTTTTACACTTGCGGCGTCCTGAGCGTAAGCAGGCACCAAACCGAAGGCCAACGCGGCTGAGAGAAGAATCGGCTTGTTCATGGAATCAGTGTTCACCACAGGCCGCCTTTTTGTCAAAGGACTTATTTGGAAAAGGGACTGAGCTGTGAGTCGCGAAAACCGGAGTGTCAAAGACAGCGATTCATTATGGCAATTTCGCTCAGATTTCCCTTATATTTCGTGGGTTTGCAGCCTGTTCTTGGATCCCGCTTGTGTCTGAAACCGGACGACGACGCTCAAAATCCCTAGGTTTTTCGACTCCCAACCATTCCAGCCACCCTCGTTCGCAGTCATCGCAATTGCAAAAACAACCCATTTCTCCAGCAATTCCGCCAAATGAACTGCTAACGAAGTTTTTTGATGGCTTGACATTGTTAGGGAAGCGTGTTCTATTCACTGCGGTTTACGGCAGATTGATTTTAGGGCGAAATGTCGGTTTTGTTCTTTGAGCTAACGCCCAGTAGATTTCGGTCTTGGTTTTGTACGGTCAAGGCCGAATATTCCCCGTAAACTACAGTAGTACTGATTCTGAAAATTCCCCGGGTTTCTCGGTCATCCCCTGACTTAGAAACCCGGTTTTTTTATTTGGTTTGTGCGGCGGTCGCCTCACCGGATTCAGTCACCCGCCGCTAGAGTGTTGTAGTCGCGTTCTCGCCGGAGAGCTCTTCTTCCGAGACAAGCAAAACAGTAGCGAACAGAACAGGATGAATAGGAGCAAAACGGAATGAATCTGAAATGGAAAATCGAACTTGGCGTGGACCAGGCAACCGGCAAGAGAAAGCCACATCATCGCTACGAATCCCGGCGGACTTGATATCCCGTCGCCAAAGAACCACCCCAAAAATACAAGACATACCATCGCGAGAATCAGACTGAAGCCAGCCCATCCAAAAGTAATGCGTGTTTCGAGCCAGTCGTCGTGAGCGTATGCGGCCCAGATCTGGATCGGATCTTTGTATAGTTGATAAATTGACCCAAAGGTTCCAGGGCCCGTTCCAAAGATAGGAAAATCCCGCGAAACGACCTCGGCATTCTTATAGATTTCAGTTCGTTGCCCCACATCGTCAGGAGGCACGATCTCAAGTCTTGGTCGCAGTTGCTGCCATCCGAGGTAACCAGCCAATCCCAAGATCACCACGAATGTCGCGAGAACGCTGGTTCGCAAGAGAATGCTCTCGCGGCGAGTCGTCGCCAAGAAGACTCCCGTAGCTCCTAACATCATGGCGAGCGTCGTCAAAGCCCCTCCACGACTCGTTGTGATAATCGACGAGGCCGCAATAACGACCGCGCACGGCAAGAGCATGACATGACTCCCCGCACCCAGCCGTCGCCCAGAAGAATTGTTGAGACTCGGATGACTATTTAAGGCGAACCAAAAACCGATGCAAACTGGCCAAATCAAATTCAGATAGGCGGCCGCGTTGGCGCGATACGCGTAAGGGCCGAATTGGCTTTCCGCAGTGTTGTTGAAACGTGGCTCGACGAGCCAAAGGAGTTTGTTCGTGCCGTCCAGACGTTGCAAAATCCCTTCGAGGGCAACCAATGCGCCGTTTATGCAGAGCACCCAAAGGAGGCGGCGCAGCCTCGAGGGCACGACGATCAACTCACGATGCCTCGGCTGAGGAGGCGAAGAACCCCCCGGTCCAAATGCCGACGTGGAGAAACCTGGTTGTGACGCTGGTTTTTCCAGTTGAGTTTCGCGGCATTCCCGGCTGGTTTTTCCGAGTGTCCAATCTCGGACGGCCCAAAACACTAGCGCCATGGAAACATAGCTCCAAAGAGCATTCCACGTGCTTGTGCTATCGTAGCTGTGAGGCAACCACCGGATATAATCGTGATATTCGAACCGGTGGTGTCCCGGCAAATAGGTCGCCCGAGCGTTCGATGCGCTAACCAGACAGTAGGTCAACACCAGGACTGTCAAGGCAGCGAGAGAGTGCGTGAAAATCCGAAAACCCTTCTCACGAATGGCCAGGATTTCTCGAGCCCGAGAATCCGTTCCCCATCGGATCAACTCAAATCCGGTCCGCCAACGAATCAACCATTTTATCAAGAGCAAACCCCCAAGAGCATAGGCAGCGATGTTCATTGTCCAGATGGACCATAACTCCGTTGTTCCGAAGGCCCACGGTGTAAAAATGATGAGGAAATGGAGCAGCACCTCCGTCATACCGTCACAAACAACGTAGGTTTGTGGAGTTTGGATAGCGGGCCTTTCGCGCTCCAGTAAAAGGCCGCTGCCGATCGTGCGCTGTCGGCGGCGAAATGGTTGACCGGCTGGATCGGTTCGATCAAAAGGTTCCATTGAAGGCGCATTCAACCGCAACTGAGTTCAATTCCACAAGTTTGAAATCCTTGACTCGAACCGAGAATGAATGATCACGGAGGACCTGAGACTTGGATAGTGGCCCAAAATGAATTGCCCTGACCGACGCAAAAATGGTTATTAGAAAACGGTCTGATGATTTGTCCGAACTTGATTTTGCCAAACGCGATTGAACACTTTAGTATCGCTGCATCAACCGCGTTGAGAATATGAACTTACTTGTGACTGGAGGAGCTGGCTTTATTGGATCAAACTTGATTCACCTCGTCATCGACAACCCCGAGGTAAATCGATTGGTGAACCTCGATTCGCTGACCTATGCCGGGCATTTGGAGAACCTCACCGCTGTGAGCGCTCATCCAAAGTATTTTTTTGAAAAAACGTCACTGACAGACAAAGCCTCCGTCAGGGATGTAGTCCATAAACACAGTATTACCCACGTGATGCATCTGGCCGCAGAATCGCATGTGGACCGCTCTATCACTGGTCCCGGCGAGTTTATTCAAACCAATATCGTAGGAACATTTCATCTTTTGGAGGCATGCCGCGATTGTTGGACGAACGATCTGGCTGGAAAACGATTCCACCACATCTCCACGGATGAAGTGTACGGCAGTCTTGGTGCAACCGGATATTTTACTGAGACCACGCCATACGCTCCGAACTCTCCTTACTCGGCCAGCAAGGCTTCCAGTGACCTTCTCGTCCGGGCCTACCATCACACCTACGGACTGCCGGTGGTGATTACAAACTGCTCCAACAACTACGGACCTTATCAATTTCCCGAGAAACTAATCCCTGTCATCATCGGGAATGTTTTGGAACGGCGCCCAATTCCCGTCTATGGCGATGGCATGAACGTGCGCGATTGGCTCTACGTTCGAGACCATGTCGAAGCGCTTTGGCGAGTTTTGTCGCGGGGTCGTTCAGGCGAGACTTACAATATTGGCGGCAATAATGAGTGGCCGAATTTGCGCATCGTTGAACTCATCTGCGCTTTGATGGATCAGTTGGCGCCGCAACTCGGCGGCAACTCGCGGCAGCTCATTGCGTTCGTCAAAGACCGGCCCGGACACGACCGGCGCTATGCAATTGACGCGACGAAAATTAAGAATGAACTTGGCTGGAGCCCCAGCTACACCTTCGAACGGGGAATTCGCGAGACCGTTCAATGGTATTTGGACAACCAGAGTTGGGTGCATCAAGTCAAGAAACATGGTTGATTCGCCTGTCTTTCGCGAGCGAGTTGCGCCGTCGGCAGTTCGCGGCTGCGCGGTCGGCACCAAAAATCTTTCGAGTATGAGTGACACTGAATGGGAAACACGCTACCAAACAAAGGACATGCCGTGGGAGAAGGGGGAGCCATCACCGGGCATCGTTGATTTCCTAGCTGATCACCCTGGATTGCCCCAAGGAACGGTGTGTGTCCCCGGGTGCGGCACCGGCCACGACGTCCGGGCTTGGGCGAGAGCTGGATTTGCAGCCGAGGGCTACGATATAGCGCCCAGTGCCGTTTGCCTCGCGCAAGAGAAGTCGCGTGAGGAAGGGCTGGCACCGAAGTTTCATCTCGCTGATTTTCTCATCGACGAGCCGCCGCAGCGGTTCGATTGGCTTTTCGAGCATACGCTTTTTTGCGCGATAAATCCTGGGCGGCGCGATGATTACGTCAAGGCTGTGTTGAGATGGCTGAAGCCAGGCGGCAATTATCTAGCCGTCAATTATCTGATTCCAGACGAGGATGGGCCACCTTTCGGCACAACGCGCGCGGAATTGTGGGAGCGGTTTTCTCCTTACTTTGAACTTCTCGCAGAGTGGGTGCCTCGATCCTATCCCAACCGCATCGGCTTGGAGTTGATGCTATGGTGGCAGCTCAGATCACCTGGAACCAGCAAGCGCGATGCGAGCCCGCGCAATTGACGTTCAGTTGGGCACGATGGCGCTTTGCTGAACTCCAGCGCTCTCACTTTACCCAACCATGGTAACGCCCCATCCAATAGGGCAATAGAAAGAACGCGCCATCATCTTCCTCGCTCCCGTTCCCGCCTCCGTTGGGACGGTAGGGATTACTGTTCCACTTGCCGATTGGGCGTTCGTCGGGCGCCAAAACTTTGATCAGTTGGGATTGGCCAAAGCGGTCCTTGTCCTTTTCGAACTCGACATCGACTCGATGTGAATTGCGCACTCCCCAATCGATCAAATCCATCGGGATTCGTTCCAAAGTCAGCGCTGACTCCTCGCGTAACTCACGCGTCATGCGGCCTGCGCCGCTGGCCGCGGAGATGTAGTTCCAAAGTGGATTCATGTCCGGGCGGATCTTTTCCGATGTGAAACGAAGCCCGTCCAAATAGATCTTGCGGAGCTTGGCATCCTTCTCGTAGCGCAGCAAAGGATCGTAAGAGAGATAGGCAAGCTCGTCGTCGGAGAAATTAATTTCGCCACCACCGGCCCAGCGTCGGTAATGGCGCATGTGCTCGGCGTAGCCCCGCCGAATTCGATCCTGATACGCGTCCGCATATTTTTTCTGGCCCGTGATGTGATGAGCGGTCTTGAGAAAAGCCAGCAATTCGATCGAGCGCAGAGCGGCTTCGTAACTGCCTTCCTCGGTTTGAAAGTAGCGCTCGGACCATTGGCCCCAGCGAGTCGGCTTGCCATCGAGATCAATTAAATCGTAGTCATTCTCGATCATGTGATCGGTCAACCGTGAGACCACTTTGCGGATCTCTTCTTTCTCGGCTTTGTTTGCGACGAGATCAAAATAGAGAGCGTAAGCATAGTAATGGCCGACGCTTTCATCGGAGCTGGTGTCGCCTTTCCAAAGCCATTTGCCATCAGGCGTCGGATGCCATTCACCCCCTTGAGGCCGGGGTTCATCCATGGACACGAACGAGCGGGCGAAGAAGCCAGGCTTACCAGTGATTTCTTCCAATCGGATTAGAAGCCGAAGCGCGCGCTGCGCCTTGACTCGGGCATCGGGCTCGCGCGTGACTGCATAGCGATAAACCTGAGCACTCAGATACATGGCCGTCCAGAGGCCGTCGTTGTCGTTATCGTTTTGGAAACTTGTGCTCAAATCTCCCGCCGCACCGAGATGAGAGCCCGCAACCATACCGTGGCGAACATGACGCTTCTCAACCCGATCATCAAAGAGCTTCGCCTTTTGTTCCAAGGTCATCGGCCGCCACTCGATCAGGGAAACGCCCGTCCGAGTCCGAACCCAAATCTTCCGTGCGGAACCGGATTCGTCCGTCCAAATATTTTGAACGTCATCGTCGAGCAACCAGCGGCGCCCGTAGAAATATTGCCAGCGGTCCCAGCGATGGCGTGCCTGCGGATCAAAGCGGGCCGCACCTTGAACCCCACCAAGCCAGACCGCGCCAGACTTCTCCGTGGCAAACAGCTTCAAACCCGGAACCGGTCCGGTCTCAGTTCCCGTCCAAGGTTCTCCGTTCGGTTTTTGGCGAACCGGAAATGGAACCTCGATCGATTCCGAAGGAAAGTGGGTCGCGAATTTTTGAGTTTGAGCAAACCCAGTGAGGCAAATAAAACCGAGTCCAACGATTAAGAGCCATTGTTTCATAAGTATTTCACTTCGTGGCCGGACGACGGGCGTTGAGAACTGGCGGCTGATTCGTTTCCAGCCGAGCTGAGAATTTATTCGCTCTGCGGATACCCTCCCCGACCTGGATAGCGCTCATTTTCAAACCGAGCTCCAACTGTTCTTTCGCCGCATCTTTGTCGCCTTGACCCGCCGCTAGAATGTACCATTTGTAAGCTTCGATGTAATCTTGCTCCAGCGCTTTGCCTTCAGCATAGGAGTGCCCCAAATTGAACTGAGCCAAGGGATGGCCTTGCTCCGCTGCTTTCCGAAACCATTTATTTGCCTCGGCGAAATCTTGCTTCACTCCTCTGCCACTCGCATAAAAAACGCCCATGTTGGATTGCGCGGCGGCCTTGCCTTTCTCTGCCGCTGTCAGATACCAACGAGCGGCCTCCGCCAAATCCGGCTCCACTCCCTGACCTTGAACGTAGAGGGTCGCCAGATTATACGCGGCCTCGATGTGCCCTTGTTCGGCAGCTTTGCGAACCCAGGCAACTGCTTCCTTAAAATCCTGCGGCACTCCGATTCCATTGGCGTAAATGCTCGCGAGCTTGAATTGGGCTTCAGCGAGCCCTTGGTCAGCGGATTTCTGAAGCCAAGCTTTCGCCTCCGCCAGGTCTTGCGTGACGCCCCGGCCGGAGAGGCAAAGAACTCCCAGATTGTGCTGGGCTCCAGGATGGCCGAGCTCAGCGGCTTGGCGAAAGCGCTTGCTCGCTTCGCTCATGCTTTGAGGCACGCCATCGCCTTGCATCCGAGCAACGCCGTCGTTGTAAAAGGCAATCGCCCTGTCCGAGTCCGTTGCGGGGATTTCTGAAGGAGTGGAATTTGTCGCGCGTGCTTCAGCGGAAACAGGTGCGTTAGTTGGCGACGCGATCGGCTCATTCGTTCGCACGGGGACAGCAGGTGCTGAGCTTCCAACGAGTTCGTTGGTGGATTTGGCTTCGACAGGAGATGCTTTCCGAGGATCGTTCTGTTTGCGGCAGCCACCGATCAGCAATCCAGTTGCCAGGAAGCTGGCCATCCAGATCGTTCGAAAGGCCGACTCGTAAAATATTTGGCGCAAGCGCATCGATTTCAGACTAGGGATTTCGGTGCGCCACTCAAGCGCTCAGTTCAGTGAGAATTGCTGAACGCCAGCGACGTTTGTTGACGGAAATACAATTTCGCCACTAACCTAAGAGAAAGCTATCTGTATGAACTCCGCCACCCACATCGTCCTTTACGATGACCAATGCCCGCTTTGCACGTTTCAGATGAAGGTCCTGACCTGGCTGGACTGGTGCCACGTCGTCAGCTTGATGCCACTCTCACACTCTCGCGCAGCGGTCATTGCGCCCAGCTTGACTCGCGAGGATTTGCTCTCTGCCATTCACTGCGTGACGCCGACAGGAAGGATTTACCGAGGTGCCAGGTGCATCAGATTTGTCGGAATCCGCATGCCGCTCTTGGTTCCGTTGGCGCTGATCCTCTGGTTGCCAGGCGTCATCTGGGTCGCGGAGAAAATTTATACGTGGATCAGCCGAAACCGTTATATTTTGAGCCGCATCTTTGGATGCAAGGAGGCGTGCTCTATAATGCCCACACGCAAGCGTGAGAAGGACCTGGTCTGAACGCAAGCGAGTGCTACCACGTGGCCAATCAATGAGCCAACGTCCCACACCAATGATCGAACGCTGAACCTACATTCCCCTGGCCGCATGTCTGTTCAAGGTTGGATATTTGAGGTTGAAGATTGGACGTTCGAGTCGGTTCGCGGGCTTGCCGCATGGCACCTTTAAACCAAGCAGAGCTTTCCCCCCGCCTCCTCGGAGCTTTGAAGAAGGCTCGCCAGGAACTCCTCAATGCCCGCAATCCATTTGGCTATTGGGTCGGTGGCTTGTCGAGCAGCGCCCTCTCCACCGCAACGGCCGTCTGTGCGCTGGCCGTGGTAGAGAGAGAAACTTCCGGTCACGCATCACGCATCACGCATGACGCTTCTCTGATCCACCGCGGCCTCGAATGGCTCGCCGGCCACGCCAATGCCGATGGGGGCTGGGGCGACACAACGCTTAGCCTGAGCAATATCAGCACGACGGCGCTGTGCTGGGCAGCGTTTGGCGTCGTCTCGGGCGCGGATGAAAAGTATCGTATTACCGTTTCAAATGCCGAGCGATGGCTCATTCAACGCGCCGGCGGCATCGAACCCCATCTGCTCGCGCCGGCTATTATCAAGCGCTACGGAAAGGATCGCACATTTTCCGTCCCAATCCTCACGATGTGCGCTCTGGCTGGACGGATTGGCTTTCAGAGCGAGGCTTGGAGTTGGGTTCTGCCGTTACCCTTCGAACTCGCCGCGTGCCCGCATCGCTGGTTTGCCGCCCTCAAATTGCCTGTGGTCAGTTATGCTTTGCCGGCGTTGATTGCAATTGGCCAGGCTCGACATCACCATCTGCCTTCGCGAAATCCATTCGCGCGAACAGTTCGGAATCTCACTCGCAACCGAACGCTGAAAATCCTCGGAGAAATCCAGCCGTCGAGCGGAGGGTTCCTCGAAGCCACGCCGTTAACCAGCTTTGTAGTGATGAGTCTGGCGGGAAGCGGGCAAGACGAGCACCCCACGACGGTCAAAGGGGCTGAGTTTCTGAGAGCATCAACCCGTCCGGATGGGAGTTGGCCTATCGACACGAACCTAGCGACATGGGTGACCACCTTATCCGTCAACGCGCTCTCCGCGGCACGCGGGCCGGCCGCTCTAGACGATGAAGGGCGCGCCAACATCCGAGAGTGGTTGCTTGGCCAGCAATACCTCGAGGAACATCCTTACACTCACGCAGCACCCGGCGGGTGGGCTTGGACTGATTTGCCCGGTGGGGTTCCGGACGCGGATGACACGGCTGGAGCCTTGATGGCGTTGAGGAGCATTGGGAGCCCGGATCTGCGGACTCGCGCAGCGGTCACAGCCGGGGTTGACTGGTTGCTTGGGTTACAGAATCGAGACGGAGGCATTCCGACATTTTGCAAAGGTTGGGGCACGCTCCCCTTTGATCGCAGCAGTCCGGATTTGACGGCTCATGCCTTGCGTGCCTGGGCCGCGTGGCGCAAGGAGCTTCCAGACGAGATGCAATCGCGCGTGCGGAAAGCAATGGCAAAAGGCCTGGCCTACTTGGCCGAGAGCCAAAGGCTCGATGGTTCTTGGGTGCCTTTGTGGTTCGGCAATCAGTTCATGGCCGACGACGAAAACCCCGTTTACGGAACGGCACGCGTGCTTCCCGCTCTCCAGGACTTAGCTGCTACGGAGTTTCCTGTCGCGGATGCGCTGCTGGAACGGGGAACGGAATGGTTGATCTCGGCGCAGCATGGCGATGGCGGTTGGGGCGGCGCTCCGGATGGACCCTCCTCGACCGAAGAATCGGCGCTCGCGCTCGAGGCGTTGGCCAGGTCTGCGGTATCGATTGCTTCTTCGAGAGAGGATCGAAGGGGAAGACTGAAAGCCGCAGTTGAAGCCGGCGTCCGCTGGTTGATCGAGCAGGTCGAGTCGGGCCAATGGAAAACACCGGCACCGATCGGATTCTATTTTGCCAAGCTTTGGTATTACGAACGGCTCTATCCGCAAATCTTCACGGTCGCGGCGTTGCAGCGCGTGTTCGACTCAATTCAAGACGAGAGATTTCCGTAAAGGAAATGCCGGTTGACCTCGCTGAACGGTCGCGGAATACTTCGTTGAGATGACCAACGATGAAATCCACTCCGCCCTCTTCGGCCAAAGATGGCGTCGATGCACCTTGCGTCTGGTCAACGGTGACACCATTAGCGTGGATCATCCGGATTACCTTTTGATGCCGCCAGCTCGGAACTGGGTGCTTTGGGTCAAGCCCGAAGGTCGCGGCCTCCAATTCGTGCCGACCGTGCATATCGCTGCGCTTGATCTGGAGTCGCACCAGGTTTCTGCCGGTCTCGATTCGCCATCACCCGGCGCGAGCTGATAGGGGATAACAGTGTTCATTCAACTCTGCTGGCTGGGTTAAACACCATCGGTGTTGCCGCGTCGTCAATCCTAACGTCGCCCCTTCATTTCCGCGATAATCACCCTGGCCACGGTGGGAATGATCTCGCGTTCAGTGGCGTGATTGGTGGTGAACGTCACGAGAACGAACTTTGCGCCCGACGCTAGCTCAATGTAAGCCGCGTCATGTCGCGTTTCACTCGTCCAACCAGCCTTGGACCACAATTTGTCGCCTGGCGACAATGCCAAACCAGTGAAGCCGCGCGCCTGGCCATCGGAGCTCTCTTTCGTCGCAAAGGGATCGCGCTCCATCAATTTCATCATCGCAGCCGATCGATCGGCGGAGACAGCGCGGGCAGTGACAATTTCAGATGTCAGTTGCGCCGTGGCGCGTGTGGTGAGCCAATTCCGATGGTTCGGCGCGTGGGCTTTGACCGATTGGCTCTCGCGCCCATAAGGACCTTCACACCAGGGTTTGCGATTCACGTTGATGTTCGTGATGCCGAGCGAAGCATAATAACGATTCACCGCGTTGCGTTTGTAGTACCACTCCTCAAGCCCAACGGACGATAGCTCAGGTCCACTCGTGGTGCCGGTGAGCAAATCGACGATGTAGTGCGTTGGATCGTTTCCAGAATCGACGATCATATCTCGCATGGCTCGGCGAACTTCGTCCGTTTCTTGAATCCTGCCATCTTCGATCCATCGATGAATCGCAGCCAAATAAAACAGTTTAACCACGCTGGCCGGATAAACCTGGACATCGCCGCGGTAACTGGCTTGCACCGGACGCTCGGGATCGCGCAGATCAACCAGGGTCACAGCCAGCTCGTTGGTCTTTAGTCTCTGTGCTGCGAACCGTTCTAGAGTTTTGGCCACGGCATCCTCTACGACGGCTTGTAGATCCCTAGCCAAGATGGGATTGGTTGCGGTTTGTTGGAGCGGGCTTTGTGAAAAAGCCGTGTCGGCGCTCGCCAGCCACGCCACGCAAACGATGAGAGAGAGCTTGCTGAGTTGAATCATCATAAAACTGTGTTGTCTTTGGTTGGTTTTGGCAGTCGCGCTCTCATCATCCCGCGCGGGCGATCCAAGCCTTTCACGTCCGCCCAGAGAGTTTCGCCAAACGCCAATTCGAGCTTTGCACTTGGCAAACGAGTATTACAAGTTAAGACTCTGACTCCAGTCGCACGTGGCGATCAATGAATTTAGCGGTTACGGTATAACCCATCTGTGTCTCTCTTAGTCCAACTCGCTTCTCATGATGAGACGAATTCACTCGGCCCTCTGGCTTCGGTGCTCATGATACAGATCTCTGCGGATCTGCGCCTCGCTCAAGCCTCGCCAGAGGCCCGAAATCCGCCGCGCCTGCGTCTCCTCTTGAAACCTCATTGGAACTAACCCACGGAGCCGACCGATTCTACTCATGGACAAGAACCACAAGACCGAAGCTGCCATTCCTGCTACCGTTCAAGACGCTCTGGATACGTTCTGCGCGCAATTGCACGCCGGGCTCGGAACGAAGTTAACAGCGGTCGTTCTCTACGGTGGCTTGGCCAAAGGAGAATTCACTCCAAAAACATCTGATGTAAATGTGATGGTCGTCTTGCAAGAGATCAGCGTGGAGATTTTGGACCAAATGATCCCCGCGCTGGACGAGGCTCGTCGAATCTTTCAGCTTAATTTACTCACCGTGACGGAGGCTGATTTGGCCGATTCTGCCGAAGTTTTCCCCATCAAGTTTCTCGATATTCAAAGGCATCACCGGACGCTATTTGGCAAGGATGTGGCGAGCGCGTTGAATGTGCCCAGAGAGCGCCTGCGTCGCCAGTGCGCCCGAGAGATCATGAACTTGCAGTTGCGCCTCCGGCAGTTTTATCTGGAGCGAAGGCAACGTCCCGAACTGATTGAGAGCACGCTGCAACGATCCGTCGCCACGCTGTTGATCAATCTGAGCGTGGCGATGGAATTGAAGACTGGCCAATCCTTTCCGACCAAGGCGGCTGTGGTCGAATCAGCCGGGAATATCGGAATCGACGCCAAGCTGTTGCACCAGCTCCTCCTTTTGAAGCGTGGGGAGTTCAAGCCAAGTGTCTCAGAACTGAAACCCCTCTACGCTTCGTTCATGAAAGTCGTTCAGCAAGCCGTCGAGTTGGTGAATACTATCTGATGTCAATGGATCGCCTGCTTCACAATCCAATTGCCGACATGCCTGGGCCGGAGTTCCTGGCTCTTTACGCCGTTGTCATCGTGGGGACCCTGGTCATTTGCAGGATGAAGTCGCGACAGGCAGACTCGAGCCGAACGTTGTCTCCACCATTGGTTCCCGCTAATTTGGACCCCTATGAAATCGCCTTCCTTCGAGGGGGAGAGAATGAGGTGTTGCGGCTAGCGATCCTTAGCCTCATCCAACGAGGTTACCTTCGCGTGGCAGAAACAGCGAAGACATGGTTCCGCGCGGCCGAGCAGCACATTGAACCGAATCCCAATCATTCAGACCCACGCCACCTGTCCGAGTTAGAAAGCGAAATTTTTGGCTGGTTCTCAAAACCGACCAAAGCGCAGGATATCTTTCAGTCGGATGACTTGGCGACGCACCTCCGGGTTCACTGCCGACCGTACGAAGCCCGGCTCCGAGACGAGAACCTGCTGACGTCGGAAGCGATGCGGAGTTCCGTTTGGTCAGTTGGTTTGCTCGGAACGTTGGTGATCGCAAGTTTGGGTGGATACAAACTGCTCGTTGCACTTTCGAAAGACCACACGAACGTTTTGTTCCTCATTGTGATGGGAGTGATCTCAATAATCAGCCTCATCTGGATGTGCCAGAGTCCTCGACTCACGAGCCGCGGACGTGCTTACTTGGAGAGGATTCAATTGGCTTTGCAGCGGCTTAAGGACCGAGCCACGGGCGTGAGTTCCGCCTCGGCTGACCAGTCCCTGTTGTTATTGGCGGCCGTGTTCGGCATCGGAGTGCTGGCCGGGACGCCGTACGCTTATTACCCCAAAATGTTTCAACGCGCCGCGGCTTCAAGTGACGGTTCCGCCTCCACGTGGATGAGTTCTTGCGGCGTCAGTTCGTGCGGAGCCAGCTCCACCGGGAGCTCGTGCAGCAGCAGTTCGTGCGGTGGTGGCGGAGGCTGCGGCGGCGGTTGTGGAGGCTGTGGTAGTTAAAGCCACCGACCCATGTTTACCTCTCTTCCTACGCTTGGAGTTGGACTTGGTTTTCGAGAGCCGTTTCGAGCCGATGTCTTTTTGCATCGAGGACAAATCGACTTCTTAGAGATCACCGCCGACCACTTCTTCGATGGCTCGTCGGAGAAAGAGCGGGAGCTGGATCTGTTGGCTGCGCACTTCACCCTCATTCCGCACGGGTTAAGCCTGTCGTTGGGCAGCGCGGAAGGGGTCGATATCTCTTACGTTCGCAAGTTCGCCGAACTGGTCAGGAGACTGAAGCCCCCCTGGTGGAGCGACCACATTGCCTTTACGCGGGCGGGAGGAGTGGAAATTGGGCATTTATCGCCATTACCATTTACGCGTGAAGCGGTGGAAGTGCTTTGCCGAAACTTGGCCGAGGTGCGCCAGTGGATTGACGCGCCCCTGATCTTGGAGAACATCACTTACACGGTGGACATTCCTGGCGCGGAGATGAGTGAAGTGGAGTTTCTCACGGAAGTCCTGGAGCGGACCGATTGCGGGCTGCTGCTGGATGTCACTAATCTGCATACGAACGCAACCAATCACGGGTATGACCTGAGCGCTTTTCTGGAGAACCTGCCTTGGGAGCGAGTCGTTCAACTCCACTTTGTCGGCGGCCATCAGAAGGACGGTATTCTGGTCGATAGCCATTCACAGCCGACCCCGCCGGAGGTCTGGTCTTTACTCGATACCGTGATCGCGCGCGCGCCGGTCAAAGGCGTCATCCTCGAGCGAGATGAAAACCTTCCGGAATTTGAGGAGCTCCTCGGAGAACTCCGGCAAGCGCGTTCAATCGGTAAGAAACACGGACGATGGCCTTAGCCGAAACACAACGGGCTTTGGCGCAGCTCTACACGAACACGAGGCTGCGGCAACAATTCTGTGCCGATCCAGTGGCGGTCAGTGTCGCTCTGGGATTGAGCGCCGTGGAAGCATCACAAATGGCTCGAATGTCTCCTTCCCAACTGAGCCTCTTCGCCCATTCGCTGCGACGCAAACGCCTGGATGAGATCAGTAAAGTGTTTCCGCTGACCCACCGAGCTTTGGGGCTGCGTTTCGATGCGTTGGTCGAGCAATATTTCGACACTCAGGAGTCCAAAGGAACGAGAACTCTTCTGGAAGACACGCAGGGGGTTGCCAAGTTCCTTGAAGAGACTCTCCGCGCAGAACGGGTTGAAATGTGGTTGCGAGATATGGCTCGATACGAAGTCGCTTGCGTCAAATCATCAAGGTCGAAGAGTGTCCTGATGGTGCTCAGGTTTCACTTTTCTATCGCCGACCTGACCCGTTGGCTGCTTCAGGGAAAGAGCGGCGCTCTGCCTCCATCTCAGTGCGTTTGGGCTGTCTGGATCCGAATGTCGCCAAACGGACGGCTGCGACATTTCCTCATCTCACTCCCAAGGTCGCTCTCTAGGAGAAATAGTGAACCTCTTCCATGAAACGGAATCGACAGGATGCGCTCTCAATCGGCGAATGAGCTTCGAGAAATGGCTCCTCGGCTTCTACTAAAGGACGTTCCTTTTACTCGACCCACGCCCAGTCCCACGGCCAGCCGGAAGCCCATAACGCCTTCGGGTAAGGTGACGTCGGTGTTGCTCGGATAAAGCGTTTTTCCGCGATCCAATCCGCATGACCATCGCTGAACGATTGATTGTGGCCTGCGGGTTCGTTGGCGAGGCTCACTTGACCGAGCGCCGGCACAGGGCCGTTCTTGCCGTGGTTGGATGTCCACGCTTTCTGGGCTGGAAAGACCATGGTGTGATCGGCCGTCAACGGACCCGTGGGGCCGGTCGATTTCGCCGGTGAATTTGTGCCCTTGAATCGAGTTCCGGAGAGTCCCGCCAACAACATATAATGATCCACATGCAAAAGCCCTTTCTCATCGAACAGCCGGGGCTGATCCTTACGTGACGGGCATTTCCAAGCTGTTGGCAAACCGCTCTTTTTTATCTCCACCTCGAACTCGGCCGCGCTCTTTCGAATCTGCCCGCCCGCCATTCCGTAGCTCAGCAGCGTCAGACCTTGGTCCTTGCTCATGACGTAGAGCGCATCGAGTTTCCACGCCGTTACTTGATCTGCGGTGGGAAACCGATCATTGAAATCGTCGGCATACATGATGAACGCCAGGCTTTGGGTTTTCAAATTGTTCAAGCACGCCACGCGCTTGGCCTTCTCTTTCGCCCGGCCAAGAGCCGGCAACAACATGCCCGCTAATATGGCGATGATGGCGATGACCACGAGCAGTTCGATCAAGGTGAACGCTTCGGATCGACAACGAGTGTTGCAACAACTCGGTCTCATGAGGCTTCGCTTTTACCACCGCCACCGTTCCGCGCGACGGACATGGCGCAACACCTGGACAAGCCCATAATTTTGCGCGCCTGCATGTTGATGCTTGTCCCCACCCTATTCCGGAATTAATTCGTACTTGCGGGCTCTGGGCTGAGCCGCGGCGCGCTGCTGTTTGATCACTTCCCCTTCGTCGTCGTCCAATGCGCTCATCAATTCCGCCACTGCCTTCTGGACCTTCGGCGATTTGTTGTTCGCCAGCGGAACCTGGACCTGACGCCAGCGCGTGAAATGCGTGTTGTTATGCTGAAGCGTCAGCCGATGAACTTCCGCTGACTGCTGCACCATCGGTGTGTTCAGCATCGCGAGATTGATTCCTTCAGTTAATTGTTCCTTCGTAAACACTCCGATCATCGCGCCGTCGATTTTCAGAGCGTGCCGGGCAGCGCTTAGTCCAGTCACCTTGAGGAGTTGCTGATTCAACGTCTGGACAAAATCCGACGAGTTAACCGCCAATGCCATCACCGCATCGCTCATCTCGACCGAGAGGGGTAAAGCGCGGTCGGTCTGCGTCCAGGACAATCCATTGGCAGCTTGGCGGTCGGTGATCTTGGTGTTTTCCGAGCGAACGATTCGCGTTCCCGCGGCGTCTATCTCAACCGCTGTGACCGTCGCGGGCGCATTCCACGACTTCAGCAAAGCCGCCGCCATCAACAAATGACCCGATGGTCCCGGGTGAACTCGGTCTGGGATGATTTTCTTCGCCAATTCCGCGTCGGTCGCCTTGGCTTTCTCCAGCACCGCCACGATCGGCGTATTGAGATCAGCGACGCCGGCGTGCTCTCGCTCGGCCGCTTGCTTCACGAACTGTGAGTATCGCACCAGCACGCTGTTGTAACCGCCTTCGAACCGCGGCGGCAGACTCACATCATCGAACGGCGATGGCTGAATCAGTGTGAGCCGAATCCCTGGGAGACCCTTTTTTACTTCATCAATGATATGCTGGTAGCCTTTGGCATATCGGTCAAAGATCGGCTGGTCGAACGCGCGGTACGAACCGTCATTCATCCCCAACATGATCGTCATCACCGTGGGCTTGTAGGCAAACACATCTCGACGCAAGCGCAGATCAATCTCACCGCCCCCGCCGCCCGTGACGCGATCTCCGCCCCATCCAGAGTGTACGAATTCGATCTTGAGATCCGGAAACCGTGTTATCACGTACGTCTCCGCGAACGTCGTATAAAGGCGTTGGTCGGTGATGCTGTCGCCGTAAAAGAGGACGCGGTCGCCGTCTTTGAGCTGAAAGCCCGTCTTATCCTGCGCGGACGCGAGAACAATGGAAGCGAGCAAACAGATGGATTGGAAGATGGGAGAGAATTTCATGAGCACCGACAGTGCGCCTCTTCGCCAAAAGTCTCAACGGAATTTTCTCTGGCTGCAACAATTGTGATTGACGCTCGATACGGTTAGGCGGAGTTTTGCGAAATGAACACCCACCGGCAGTGCCTCGTGTTGATCCGAGAAGCTTCAAAAAGAAAACTCCGAGCCGCAAGTGGCTTTACACTCATCGAACTTCTCGTCGTGATTGCTATTATTGCGATCCTCGCTGGAATGCTCCTGCCCGCCTTGGCGAAGGCCAAAGAGAAGGGACGGCAGACAGCTTGCCTTTCCAACATGAGGCAGATCGGACTTGGAACGGTGATGTACGTGCAAGATCATCAAGAATTCATGCCTTACGGTTATGCCTACACTTGGCCGGGTCAGAAGGATCTTTACTGGTGGCAGGACCTGCTGCGGCCGTACATGCAGACCGAGTCGGTCTATAGCTGTCCCAGCGCTCGTCCACACGCCACATGGACGGATCGGCGTCCACTGGGGACTCCAAAGCCGTTGGTGAAAGACTACATCTGCAACGCGCAAGGCGGCGCTTATCCGGAGAGCGGGAAGAAAGATTGGGTGGGCGCGAACGGCCCGTTCATCAACAACTGGGAAAATCCCAGCCGGCGCATGTCTGAAATCCAGGACCCGTCCGGCACCATTGCCATCAGCGATGGCAGCACAAACGTCTTCGAAATCTGGCGCCTGGAGCAAGTGGAAGGGTGGTACAATGCCGGCTACGGCCCAGCTTATTTGGGCAACAGCCCGGACACTAAGAATCCGACCATGGGCCACATCGCCAAACGCCACAACAAAGGCTTCAACGCCACTTTTTGTGACGGCCACGCCCAAGTCATCAAGAAGTCAACTCTCGGGATGTGGACGAACCGAGCCAACGACTAGCTCAACCTCGGCGGCGATTGGAGCGGCGACATCCTTGTCGCCGTCTTGTGGGCGGCTGGGAAGCCGCCC
>CAMAWP010000099.1 GCA_945861765.1 Akkermansia muciniphila
CTTGCCATTACACCAATTGGACAGCCGACAAAACTCTTTGAGCATCGCCTGACGTCTCGGTGGATTGGGCCCGAGGGTCCGTGTAGTCATTCGTTTCAGCAGCCCCTTGCTGATCCAGCGCCCGCTCACTCGGATTGCGTCCAACATCCGCCCAGTTTGCACAAGTCATTCGCTTTGTTCAGTCTGGTTTTTCAGGGGTAAAGATGAGATCTCAGTGACGCAGCCGTAACACCAATCTCGGCAAGCCAAATCAGGCATGACGGCCTTGGTTCTTTTAGGGCTCACCCCTTCTGCCAAACGCTGGGGAAACCCGCAAAGAATCGTAAGCCAAGGAGGTGGGTGGGAGTGGGGCGGGGTCTGGGGCAGAGCCCCAGTTTGTACCCACTGTAAAGGTCATAGAGCAAGAAAAAGTCATGACGCTTTCTTCACCGCCATTTCCGGAAAGACACGCGCCTCATCGTAGTTGACCTGGTGGGCCATCACGTGTCAGGCCGCCTTGGCCAACTTGCAGGCCAACGCCTTACGGCGATGACATTACTGGTCTTGGCTGCTTTCCGGTCGAACCATCGGCGGCACTTCTCATCGGTGCGCCGGGCAAAGTTGGCTGCCTCGACAAACGCCCACGCCAGATATTTGTTGCCGCACTTCTGGTTGTTCTCAGCCTTCTTCTTCCCGTTGCTCAGGTGCCGCGCGTCCACTGTCCGGCAATAGCTGGCGAAGTGCCCTGGCTCGGCGAACCGCTTGATGTCTCCGACTTCCAGCGTGATCGTCTGGCCCAGAATTATCCCGATCCCGGGCAGTGTTTTGAGCTTCTCGTAGTAGGGTAATTACTTGGCTGATTTCAGGATCGCCTTTTCCAACTTCTCGATGCTTTCTGTCAGTTGATCGATGTGCTGCTTTTGCACATGGGCGATCAGCTGGTTGGCTGGATGCTCGTAAAGTTCCTGAGCCTCTTTAACCTCCATGCCTTTGAGCTTCGAGAGCGTCATCGCCTGGCCCGTCGTGCGTGCGTACAGACTTTTGAAGCTCAGCATCAATGACGTGCGCTGCTGCACAAGCCCCATTCTTCGCCCAAGTAGATCCTGGACCGGCCTCAGTTCCTTATCCTAGATCTGCGTCCGGCAGAATCCCTAACCGCAGGAGATCCGCCAAATGATACGCGTCGCTCTTGTCGTCCCCGTGTTTGAGTCCACTGTATTGCTCGATCTTGGCCGGGTTGGCCAACACCATTGGGTATGAGCCCTGCCCGCTCAATCCGTCCACCAGCCAATACCAATTGTAAGTCGATTCCACCGCCACTTTCTCCAACCGCTTCTTATACGGCTTCAAGAATTCGGCCACCTTCCACAAATCGCACTCCAGTTTTTGATGCACGATTCGTTTGCCATCCAGGTCCACGATCCCGATCATTACGTTGTTGCTGTGCAAGTCCATTCCGGCCATCAATTTCATCTCGGTCTCCTTACGGTTTGAGTTGTTCTCGTTTCATGCGAATCCCGACGACAACGCTTTACCGTGAGGAGGTCCACTCACTCAATGCCCTTAATGTTTATCACATCTCACAATTCAACAACTTAGCCACTGCTTTCATTTGGGATTGCTCGGTGCGATCGCTTTGCAACCGTTGTTCGTAGCGTTTGGTGTTCGTCGCCACTACGCTGTAGTTCGGCAATCCTACCGCTGCCGACAGTTCCTTCAACTTTAGAGTGGAAGGGTTTGAGATGTTGGTTGACGGAACGGCGTCACGCCTCGGAAATCAAATCACGCTCGGTTCGCAGAATCTCGTTTTCTCCACGGCATATTCGGACCCGGTGAGCACCAACCGTTTTGTTTGGTATGGACCAAACAACCTCGGATCGGTTGATTTGCATCGCCAGCGTGTCTCCTTAACCGTGGATGCGAAGCCCACTCCAGATGAGATCGAACTCCAAGGCGGACTTGGGAGGTTCACGAGCCGCACTGGTTCCTTCCGAGATCTGCCCGCCGCTCGATATAAAGCGACACTGAGTTATGGAAATCTGAAGGATGTGCATCCGTTGCAGATCACAGGCCGCGGTCAGTCCGTTATCCCGTTGATCGGACGAGTAGGGGCTATCGCGTTGAGTTCGGAACCGCCAGGGGACAAATTCGAATTGAAGAACTCGCAAAGCGTTCGGTCCTGGACAAGCGAATTTCCGCAAACCATTGCTTGGTTGCCTGCGGGTGAATACAGCCTTGCTGCCGGGAGAGGGGACTACCAAAAGGAAATTCGACTCGTGGTGAGGCCGAATGAAACCAACGTGACAGTTGTGAAATTCATCTACGGAGCGGCTGAAATCCTCAGCGAGCCTTCTGAGGCGAATGTGTCGATCAATAGAGTGGACCAAGGGGGAACTCCGTTGACTCTAACCAACGTGGTTCCGGGCAAGTATCAGATTCGATTGGTGAAGGCCAATCATGAGCCCGAATTGTTTGAGTTGAACGTTCAGGAAGCGGCCGTTTCAAAAGTCTCGCGAAAGCTGAACAATGTGCGCTACGCCCGGTCGATGGAGGCGGCACGGAGCGCCATTCGACTCAATAACAACATCCTGGCTTTCGCCAATCTGGAGGCAGCGTTAACGGAGCAACCGAACGACCCTGATGCGACGGAGTTGATGGTCAAGGTCTAACCTGCGGCCCTTCGCGATACGGCATTGGCGCTGGCCGAGGCAGGCCGGTTCCCGGAAATCGCGGCTGTCATTGAGGAATTGGAGAAGGTCAATCCGAAGGCCGAAACCACGGAAACATTAAAGGTTCAAATCACTCAGATCAAAACTCGAAAGGAAAAGGAATCCGCAGACCGGTTGGCGAGGCAGGAAAAACAAAGAGCAGAGACGGAGGTTCGGAAACGAAAACAGGAACTCGAATCCGCTTTTGAATCCTTACAGATGGACACCACGGTCTCAAAAGCACTTCCTTCAGCGACACGGCAATCCACGAAGCCTTCGGAGCAAGTTCGAACGGCCATAGACACAATATCCAAGACTGGAAAGGAAGGGAAGGCTTCAGAGCTGAACAGAATCAACGACCACTTGTTCACTGTGAGATTCCGCTCAGGAGTCCCAGTGTTTGGGGCGGTTTACCAAACCAGGATAGCCGTTTGCGAGCTGTAGCCGGGGCACACAGAAATCCGAGCCAAGGCGGGCTCCGTAAGCCTCGCTGATTTGGTCGTTGGAGAAGTCGAGTCGATACGCAGCAAGAATCAGTTGGAGAAATTTCGAAAAGCGTTGTCATCCCAACTGGGGGGGACCTTAAATGAAAGAGAGCCTGGTTAAGCCGGACAATTACGTTGGAACACCTGGGAGGGTCAAAGAAATCTTCGGTGACCCCTACTCGTCCGAGCAGCCCGAAGGGTGGCTGGCATGGCTTTGGTTTCTCTGGACAGGTCCAGAGCCGAAGATCGAGATCACCGTGCGCAACGTGTATCCCCAAGTCCGCTTGTCCACCCAGGCCATCTACAAGAGCATCGTCGATGAGGTCGAGAAGCTGAATATCCCGGACGTGAAATGTGGCCCGGAGGTCCTCCATGAGAGCGGTTTTTTCTCGGCCTATCGCGCCTACCTTCAGGTTCGACGTGAATTCAGCGAGTTATTGGTCTGCGCGGCGCTGGTGGGAAACTCCTACTTGATTTCTGTGCGGAAGATCGACCGATTCCCGCACACCAAATGGTTCCACTATGTCACACTCCCATTTCTTGCGTTGCCGGCCGTGATCGGTGGGGTCTTTGCCAACGGTATCCTCGGTGGAGTTCTGGTTCTGGCGATGTCCGCAGCTCTCGATTGGTCGGTCTGTCGTTACGCCGCGCACTCGACTGCGACGGTCCTCTCGGATCACTTGCCGGAAGTTCCGGTGATTGGGCCTCTCTACCTCCGATGGTTCAGGCCTGACACCTTTTACCGTCAGGATGTTCACTCCGTGTTTGTTACGTTGGTGAATGGGATTATCAACCAAGTGATCTCAAGCCTGGAGGAGGTCCAGACAGTGCGACCTCTGCCGACCGATCTCCCGGGGCCGGTCAGGCGGGATCTGCATTCCTCAACCTGATGCTGATTGGTCAACAGATCGCGGAGGCTCTCACCGAGCAATTCTACCGATGGGAGCTGCGAGGGCGTGGATGGGAGGTTTGCCCGCAACCGGTCCAGCTTGAGCCGCCATTCAGGCCCGGTCGATGGAGCTGTTAAAAGCACTTTCCGGTGCTCTGCGCCCGATGGGCAACGCCCAAGGGAACCGGTTGGTTCCGCTGAATGACGATGGCTACACCACCAGGGATCATATCTTCATCATCTGCAACGCGCCCAAGCGGCGGGCGAAGATCCAGGAAATGGTGGCAGCGGGATGCACGTCTGACGAGCAACGCAGGATCCATTGCGTCACGGTCGATGAGTTCCTTGGCAGTTTGTCTGGGCTGGGGGCGGCTCACCAGGCTAAACAGGCGCCTTCAACCGCTGGTTCCGAGCCGAAACAGGCAACCCAGGGTCTTGATGTTTCGGAGGCTGAAAGGCAGAAAGCCACGAAGAAGATCTGGGAGGACATCAATCGGAGGAAGAAAAAAGACCGTGGCGAAGGTGAGTGAACTGTCCTCTAAGACATGCACCGGGGTCACGCCTCTGCCATGACTCGCGCGCACAGGACTTCGTCTTCCCGCAACGGCTCCAAGGCAGTTTCGGGAACAGCGGTCACGGCGATGGTTTCGCCGAGAGCATTGAAAACCTCGATGGAGTAGCCTTCGCTGCCGTTGGGCGCGATATGGTGGTCCACGAGCTTGACGAGGTCGCCGCGGCGCAGCCGGTGCTCCGCTAGGTCGGACGTCAGGACGGCATCAGTGTAAAGTTGGAATCTCATGGCCGTTTCGCTTTGTCTGGTAGCAAGGTAATGAATCGGGTGGTTTTCGACAAGTGTTCCCGCATCCAGATAGGGAAACCCAGGATAGCTGGATACCGATTCTGAGCGAGATGTCGGGAAGTTCGATTCTTCGAACTTGGAAACGAGAGTTCCACTTCCCAAATTGGAGTAAACAGAAGCAAAAGAAATGCTGGGGAAAAGTCGTTTTCCGGGCACTTTTTCGATTTAATACTTCCCAAAAAACTTCCCAATTGCGTGCTCGAGATTTACTTCCCAGTGATTAACTACTTGGAAATGTGGCAGTTGCAGAAGTTGGAGCGGGTGAAGGGAATCGAACCCTCGTGGTTATTACCAAAGCGGCTTCATGAGGAAACTCCATGATTCCAGGGCAAAAGTGAGGGGAAACACCACCATTCCAGGCCACCGGATGGACTTGGAGTGAACTCAACGCCACTGGATACCACTCCCGGCCAAACCATGGTGCGATCACAAAGTGGCGCGGATTACGTAACCGACGGCCTCGTAGCCGCGCACTCTTTTGGAATACATCTTGGAAAGGACCGGCTCGGCGTCGTCCACATAATCGTAAACGATGACTTCACGCTTATTGTCGTGAAGACGATGGAGGCGGCCGACATATTGTTGGAGCGTCCCGCGCCAGGAAATCGGCATGGCCAGGAAGAGCGTGTCGAGGCGGGCGTCATCGAAGCCCTCACCGATGTAGCGACCCGTGGCCAGTAAAACTCGTTCTTCACCGTCGGGAATAGCTTTCAGTTGCGCGGCGACGGCTCGCCGTTGCTTCACCCCCATGCCACCCTTCAGGACCACAACGTGTTTAACCACGGGGGCAATTCTGGAGGCGAATTCGTCCACTTGGCTGGTGCGCTCTGTGAGCAGAATCGGGGAGCGTCTGGCCTTGATGCAAGCCAACAGGTCCTCGAAAATGAGATCGTTACGAGCCTTGTCTCCAGCGAGCGCGGAATACAGTTCGTGCATCTCCGGCTTATCCTCCGTCGTCGGCATTCGAAAGTTGGTTGGACGGGGAATGACCGTATGGGTGAACGGTCGCGCCAGGGCCTGTTCTTTTGCGTTCACGCGATGACGTATCGGCCCGCACTGCATCACGATGATAGGGTGATGGCCATCCTTGCGCTGCGGTGTGGCGGTGAGTCCGGTGACGTAACGCGCTTTTACCTGGCGGAGCACCTGCTCAAAGCTCACGGCGGAAAGATGATGGCACTCGTCTACAACGACGTGGCCGTAGTTGGCAACCAGATCGTCAACGACTTGCTTTCGATTCAGACTCTGGATAACCGCAACATCAATCAGGCCGTTCGGGCAGCGGCGGCCTCCGCCAATTTGCCCGATGCTCTTGATGGGCAAATCCAAGAATGAAGCGAGCCGCTCGCGCCATTGGTCCAAAAGTTGGCGGCGATGCACGAGCACCAGTGTATTTGTCTTCCGCGCGGCGATCAGCCATGCGGCCACGACGGTTTTTCCAAACGCGGTCGTGGCGGACAAGATACCGTCATCATGGGCCAGCATGTCGCTGGCGGCGGCTTGTTGGTCGGGTCGAAGCTGGCCGTGAAACGTCACCTGAAGCTGCGGACCGGCGAATCGCTGATCGTCGAGGTCCAAAGCCACCTCGTGTGATTCGAGCAGCGCGGTGACTTCTCCCAGACAGCCGCGAGGCAAGGCGATGTGTTTCGGAAATTCCTCGGCGCAACGAATAACGCGCGGCTTGTCGAAAGTTGACAGCCGCATGGCCTGGGCGCGGTAGAATTCCGGGTTTTGAAACGCGGCGAGCCGATGCAGGCGATTCAGCATGGCGGACGGCAATCCTTCCGTTTCGACAAAGACCAGATTGCCCCGAACAACGCGCACTTTCGCGGGCAACGGACCGGAGATGACTTCGTCCTGCTTCTTCCGGGATGGTGGCAATGTCCACGGATCTTCTGCCTGTTCATCGTCCGTCACACTACGGCGGACACCGATGATGTCTCCACTCCGTTTGGCCTCCCGCACAACGCTCTCAACCTCCACGAATCCCATTCGCCGGACGCCCGACAAAACTGACCACTGATCGGGGTGGGGGTTGAGTTCGGCGTCGAGAAACACACTGTTGCCATGCCCGCGCGGCACATGCTGCAACGGTAGAGCGATGAGATTGCCGAAACCGCCTTTGGGCATGGTGTCCTGGCTCGGAAAGAAACGGTCGTAGGAGTCGAGACCCAATTGATGCCGCCGCTCCATGGTCCGGGTCAGAATCGCCGCGCCGAGTTTGCGGGCGAGTCGAGCGGGCATTGGCGCGGCAAAGAAAATCCAGATGTGTCCGCCGCGTCCCGAGCGTGACCGTTCGAGCAGGGCGGGCACTTTCCACTCGTCACATGTGTGGAGATACGCCCGCACGTCTTCCTGCCAGGTCGTTTTGTCAAAATCAGCAGCGAGCAACCAACACGTCTCGTCGGTCAACAGCGGGTAAATGCCTGCGGTGAGTTTGCCCGTCAGATGGTCGTGAATAATCTGGGCGGTCAATGGGAAGTATTCCTGCGGTTCTTCCGAATGCTTGGGGAAGGGCTTACCCCAAACCCTTCGGCAAGCGGGGGAGTATCCCGCCTTTCCATTGCGTCCCTCCCATCGCACCGCATAAACGTCTTCGCGCCCGCGAAATAGGCTGAGGAAAACCTTCACTTTTTCTTCCGGGCTGGACTTGCCAGTTACCGTGCCTGCCGGGGTGGGCGCAGCAGCGGGCGGCGCCGCAACTTCCGGGATTGGCATCTCCAATCGGCCACGCAATTGCCGATTCTCCTCGCGCAGCCGTTCGCACTCCGCAAGCGCTTCAGCAAGTTTTGAGTCCTGGAAGTCGGATGCGCTCATAGTGGAGATCGCTCACTCATGCCAAATGCACCCGTTGTCGTGATGCCAAAAACGCGCTGCTCGTTCGTGCTTCTTGGTCGATCACAGCAGGCTCAGAAATTTATGAACCATTTCGTAGGCTCGCCGGGCGTGCATTGCCTGAGTGTCAGCATCAGGCGCAGAATGGAACTCAACCAACTGCTGCGGACCGAAGGCAGCCACGCTGGAGAACTTCTCATGCAAAATCTCAATCGCTTTGGAGATGTTCTTCTCCCCGGCTCGATTCTTCCACCCTTCGGCCAGTTTGTTCATTCCTGCCGGAAAGTGTTCCAGACAGTAGCAGAAGTCATAGGTATCTTTCGGCTTGTCTCGGCCACCGATGGCGTGCGCCTTCATCACCAGAAAATCGGCCAAGGAAGCAACCCGTAGTCGGACCGTGTTCGTCGCACCGCGCACATTTTCCCCCGAGATCGTGAGTTCGTCGGGATTGTGGAATGCCTCACTGCAAGCATCGATCTGGAGTACTCGAAAATCTTGGAGTAGCTTGGGCTTGTTCTTCTTCAGCTTGATCGCCTTGGGATCAAGAAACTCCACTTCCACTTGCACGGGCTTTTCGCCGTCCTTGAGGTCCACTTCGACCACCAATTGGAAATCCTTCTCGCCGGCCCGGTAGCGTTTCGTGTCCAGCAACAGCTTCACCAGTTCAGCGTATCGTCCGTCTTTCAGTTTGGCTGCCTCCAACGCCAGGTCCACGTCGATGCTGCCAACGTGCGGTTCGTCGGCGTCCGGCAACAACAAGTCCGGCGTCCATCCGCCCACCACCACGAGACAATCGACAAAGGAGGCCAGCACCTGGCCCAGGTCCACCAAGACGCGACGCGCTGCTATCGTTTGGCGTTGGCTGTAGTCCGACTCGTTCCGGGGCTCGGGGGTCATACGTTTAGCCCTCGCAGTTTCCATCCTGGCTTCAGGCGCTGACTCAGCAACGCTTCCGCCGCCTCCTCACCTCGGCCGCCGCAGTGACACAAATCGATATAGGTTTGCACCGCGTTCGTGCAGGCCATGCGGTTGGCACCCACCGAACCTCCGTCGCCCAGGTAGAAAACCCCGTCATCATCGGGAATCAGCGCCACTAGATTTTCGCCCGAATCCACGCGCTTGGTTTCGACCTGTTCCTCGAACTTGGAAACTTCGTTCTCGCGGACATACAGCCATGTCTTGGGTTGCCGGACATGCGGCGCTTGTAAATCTGCCGCAGAAAATGACGCGTAAGCCGCGTAACCACCGGTTTCGGATCCAAGTCGGGCCAGCGCATCGCGCAATTTCTTTCCCTGCAACAATGTGAAATAACCGCGACGTTCGTGGCGATCGAAGCGATAGGCGTCACGCCACGCGAACAATAGTTTTACAGGATCGCGCAACCGAAAGCCGCCGTCCTCAGCGCCCTCGATGAATGCCTCATCGCGCAGATAGCGAACGACCTTGTTCACCAAGCCGAGACTGGGCTCGGGAATAGGCGTCGCCAGTTCGCCGAAATGCCCTTCCAGGTGACGCTGCGTCCATCGCATCCCGGCGTGCTCCGGCAGCAGCAATGCGCGGATGACCCGTCCGGCTTCCCTCGTGCTGAGGTTCGCAGTCGGACGGGGGTGCGCCTGCACCGATTTGTTGCCAGTGTGCGTAAGGATGAACAAGCCCGGGATGTCGAGCCGATGATTGCCCGCGAGGTCGAACCAGCTCCATCCATGTTTCACACACAACTCCGCCACGCGTGGCGACACCCAAGGCAGCGCCAGCACCGGCACAACCACCTTGGGGTGCCCTATTGGCGAAAACACTCTGTCCGCCATCATTCGGAAAACGCTCGGACGCATCTCACCTTTGCACTCGACACACAACGCCGCCTTGCCTCCGCCCGACAAGGGCACGGTGGCGAGCAAATCGAACCCGGCGTCCGACTCGCCACCCACATGCTCGATCTGCCAGCCCCGCAGCCAGGCGATGCCTCGCAGCAATTCCTCCAGCTTCGCAGCCAGAGCTTTCTCCAGCGCCGCTCCTGAAAGGATTGTTTTGTTCATAGTATAGAACGTGTTCACGGTTCCGTGAACATGACATATTTCGTGAACATGTGCAAGCGAAAGGCACGCATCGTCCCCACGCGGATTGCCAGTTCAGTCATCGATCGAGGCGTCGATCTGGTCGAGAGACTGCGTTACTGCACGTCTACAGAAGCTCGGGCCGTGGCAGTGGCGAACAAACCGGGTGAGTTTATCCGGCGGGGCTTGATTTCAGGCGTCGAGAAAATCGAGTTTCCCTATGGAATGGCCAAAAACCGAGAGTTGCCGAATGAAGAAGAAGTCGGTCTTCGCCTTGACGAGTTTACTGCACTTTTACTGCACTGATTCGTAAGTGCTTGATAATGAATGGAGCGGGTGAAGGGAATCGAACCATCGTCTCGTTCCAAGTATTTTACACACGATATTGTTGGTGTTTATTACAAATTAGTGGGAAGTGTAGTGGGAAGTATTCCCAGTTTACTGCACAGTGGGAGCGACGATACACGAACAATTTTATGGCCACTGTTTTCAAACGTCCCGGGTCTCCGTTCTGGTTCGCATGTTACTCCGATCAGAACGGCAAAACTGTCCGTCGCTCGACCAAGGCTAGCGACAAAACAAGTGCGACTCGCATGGCGCTCGAATGGGAAGAATTGGAACGGGCCGCCAAGGAAGGCAGGGCAACGGCGACGACTTTTCAGAAGGTCGTGTCGGACATCTCGAAGCGGGCCATTGGGGAGGGTCTGTCTTCGCAGACGACCCGGGAATACCTGACGGAGTGGTTGGTCTCGATCCGGAAGAAAACCACGTCGGGAACCCAGGAACGTTACGAAGCCACGGTGCGGCAATTCCTGAAAGTCTTGGACCAGATTGCCGACCAACCGCTCCGGGGTCTCACACCCAGGCACATTGAGCTCTTTCTGAACGTCAGGCTGGACGGCGGAGCCGCCCCAAAGACCGCCATCGTGGACATCAAGACCCTCGGGAGCGCCCTGCGGAGGGCCGAGAGATACGGCTTCATCGACAAGAATCCCGTTCCGGCGGTCAAATTGCCCAAGTCGGTTTCGTCGGAGCGCGAGGTTTTTACGATGGATGAAATCGGAAAACTTGTGAACGCAGCTCCCGACCGCGACTGGAAGACGTTGATTTATCTGGGCGTGTTCACGGGAGCCCGTTTGGGGGATTGCGTTGGTTTGACTTGGGACAACATCGATACGGTCAATGCGATGATTGGTTACACTCAAAAGAAAACGGGGAAGAAGGTCGTTTTGCCGGTTCACCGCGATCTCCTCCACCATCTGCATGCCTTATCGGAGTCTGGCACTCTCGGTCCGTTGTGCCGGTCCCTGGCGATAAAGAAACAGTCTGGCAACCATGGGTTGTCGGAAGGATTCAAACGCATCGTGGTGCGGGCGGGCTTGGATCTCAGAGTTGTGAAAGGGAAGGGAACCAGGAATTTTGCCCGGAGAACTTTCCACTCCTTGCGGCACACCTTCAGTTCCGTTCTGGCCAACCAGGGGGTATCTGAGGAAATGCGTATGAAATTGACGGGGCATTCCTCCCGAGAAATGCACCAGCGCTACAGCCACCACGACAATAGTGCGCTCCAAAAGGCGATGGACTCCATGCCAGGCACGGCAAAGCCGTAGCGACCGGCTTGACCCGATGACAAAGTCGAGTTTGTGATGGATGGCGAAAGAGCCGGGCGGAACGGGGGACATTCCGGCGAGCGGTGCGCTTTCGAAATTGGTAACGAAGGGTGATCCGTAGATCGCTTCATGGGGACTGAAGCTTGAAAATATCCACGGTGGTTTCCAGGCAGGGGCGCAGGGCGAGGTCACTAGCCCCGATGGTCAACCAATCATCGGGCTTTTGGTAAATATCAAAGCCCCGGCCGACCTTGATTACCCAACCACTGCTGAGCCGGACCTCGCGATCGTGCAACTTGGAATTGGTCTGCACCTGTAACTGAACGTCGTGCTGCTTGAGGCTATCGGTGATGGTGGTGAATTTTCCCATTGCTTCATCTTTCTCCAGGTCGCTATCGAAACGGGTCATCAAACGGATGTTTCTGGGGCGATGGACGCGAATGGCAGTTTCACAGAAGCGCAGGAAATTAAGGATCTGGTGGTGCGCCCGTAGGTAGGGGTCTTCGACCACGATTTCATCGGCTCCGATGAGATACTCCCCGAAGATGCTTTCGTAGGTAAAGCCCGTGGCCCCAAAATGAATGCGATAGTGGCGCTCCTTGGCGGCAGGAAAAGCGGGTGTGAACGGCGCAAGCGCCACCGGAGAAGCGGCTGACAGCAGCGGCGCAGGTATTACGCTTCGAGCGGTTTGGAGAGGGACGGTGAGCCTGTCCCCGGAGCGCACTGGATGTTGGGTTGCCTGGGCATTCTTCGATTCGGGACAGAAAACGATTTGTTCTTCGCCGTTGGAGCGGAAGAACGAAAGCTGGATGTGAGCGAATTCGTCGTCGGGCTTACGCTTGTTCAACTGCTCCTTTACCCGGCGGCGGCCTTCGATGGCGTAAGCCAGGTATTCGTCGAGTTCCTGCGGCGTCGGGTCTGAACCAGGGTGAAGGATTTTGAGGAAGGCGCAAACGGATTTGAGCACGGCGGTCTGGTCACGCTGGTCGTAGCCCTTGCCGAGTTTGCAGACAGATTTGACGTAGGCAAAGCGGTTGGTTTTGCGAGCCGAATGATGAAAGGCTTCCGCGAGATACTCAATAATCAGGCCGTAACGACGGGTGAGGCTTTCATCTTTGTTCTTGGGAATCTCCCAACCCGGAACGAATGTGTGGAAGCGGTCAATGATGGCCAGATCGAAGACGGGGTGCAGCGGTTTGAACAGGTCGTGCTCGGATGACTGGACGATGGACTCGATGGAATCGTCAATGTTTCCGATGAAAGCGAGACTGGCGTTGGCGGTGACCGTGGCGTTGGCCCGGGTGAAATTGCCATTGGCCATGTATTGCTTCATGATCTGAAACGTCTCGCGATCCCGCACGATGACGCCTTCTCCGACCTCGTCGAAGGCGACGACGTCCCAGTAACCGATGAGGCCAACCTGTTTGCGACCGGCATTCCACCACAACGTGGAAGCGGAAGTGGGAGCGCCAAGGAGCGTGGCATAAGGGGAGAATTCACTGAACGAGTAGGACTTGCCGTTTCCGCGCGGGCCAAGTTCGATGTAATTGTAATTGGATTCGACCAGCGGGAAGAGGCGGGCGAGATAGTGGAACTTCAACCGTGGGGACATCCAACCCGGTTCCATCCCGAAGGAGCGGATCACTACATCGAGCCATTCGTCCCGGGTAAAGTTGGTCCGGCCGGCGACGTAGGCGTCGAAGTCAAATTTGGAGAGTTGAATCGGACGGAGGGCTTCGATGTAGAAAGCGTAGTCATCATCCTCGACGTCATTATGCGCCACGGTGCTTTCCGCCCAAAGGCCGCCCTCGAAAATACGGTCGTTCTCGCCCCGATAAAACCGCTCGTTGATGGCGATGCGAGAGGAATTGAAATTTTCCATGCGCGCCCAGGGGCGCTTTTCCTTCTCGGAGTATTTGACGTGAATCTTGTCAATGAAGGTGTGTCTGCCGGTGCCCTGGACGAGCATCTGGGCGCGGTTGCTTTCATCGGGCCGGACGTAGTTCTTTTGAATGGTTTCCAACACGGCCGCCATGCCTTCCTGAATTTCCCGGGGATCGTCACTGGCGCAAAAACGAGCCAACAAGAACTCGAGAACGAAGGACGGGACGTTCGTGCCTTTTTTGACCTGAAGAAGCAGGTCTTTGCGGACAACTTTGCCGGAAAAAATGGCGTTCAGTTTTTCGTCGAGAGCGTCGGAGGTCATACAGCGTAGTCCGTCTGTAATCTTATTTCGGCGATGAGCGCCTGCGTGGCGGGGTCATGCGCGCGCACGGTGAATGGGCCCGTGAAATGATCATCCATGCGCAAGCTGACGGCAACGGCCTGGCCAGCGCGGATACGCACCCCCCGGGTGGCGAGGTTTACGGTGGCGCCAGAACTGACGCAGCCCACGACCGTGCCTTTGGAATCCAGGGCTTCGATGGCGACTTCGATCTCCTGCTCATCCAGGGCCAGCTCCGACCAAGAGAGGTCGAGGACTGGGCGACGGGAAGTGATTTTATCGGTGCGGCCCTGCTTGTAACAGAGCTGGATGTTGGGAGCCGATTTCTTGGCCGGTGAGGAGACCAAATCAATCGAGAAACACGGAAGCACGCATTCCTGAAGCGAGAGGCCTTCGTGATAATAAAGGGGCTGGCGAACGTAAGGCACGAGCGCCTTGGGGGCGGCATAGTGCTGGAATTCGCCCGGGATACCGACATGTTCCCGGGACAGAACGATGCTCTTGCCATCCGTCTCGCCGGTGCCGAGCAAGCAGCGGGCCTTCTTGACCAACCAATTCCCCGGCGGCAAAGGCGCGGTGTTTCCAGCCTCCTGCTCATGCACGAGAATGAAGCCGTGGTCCGTGGCGAGGACGATTTTCTGGAAGCCGGCGGCCTCCAATTTGGCGATGCCGCGCAGAATGTGACGCAGGAGATCCGGGATGAGTTGCAGCACGCCACGCGGACTTTCATGGGCCACGGCATCAATCTCCCGGGTGCGAACGACCAGCAAGCGAACCTTATCCGGGAGCTTGAGTTTTTTGTTATGGATCAAGTCATCGAGCGCAATGTCGTGGCACAAGTCGCCCTTTTGAGATTGGAGGTAGGCGAAGCGAGTGGTTGGGTCGGTGGCCGTGGCGCCGCCGAGCGTGGTCACCAGTTTTCCATCCCGGTTGGCCAGCGAGAGTGCGGTGGTGGCCTCCGGCATGAGGCTGGCCATGCCGACCTCGGTGTAGGTAGGCAACTGGGCACAAACCGTGAGTAGCCGAACACGATGCTTTCCAGAAAGATGCTTTTCCAACTCCGTGGCGAGTTCGTAGCGCAATGAGTCCACGAGAAAATAAGCGACCTTCTGGCGAGCTTCGAGCGCGGGGCTGACTTCGCGGTCGAATATTTCCGCATTGCGCAGCAAACCGGAGCCGTGGGCGGGCCAGCCTTCGGCAGTCACGTGGCGCAAGAATTCAGTCTGTAACGTACCGGCCAATTTGAGATAGCGCTGGCGGGCTTCCTGCACCAGGGAATCGAGCAATTCATGGTCATCATGCCAATCCACGAGGGCTTGTTCGAGTTCACGGTGGCGGCGGTCGAGTTCGCGCCAGCTATTGGCGTACGCGCGAACGATGGCTTCGAGCGAAGCGAAGCTGGGGGTCAGGCGGTGCTCGGCGGCTTCAATGAGATCCAGGGCACGTTCGGCGACACACCATTCGGCCATGCGGCGCTCGTGAGTGAGCCAGATGGAATTCTGGCGGCCCTGCAAGATGGCCCGGGCGCCGGTGAGCTGCGAGGCCTGAACCGCAATGACAAATTTCTGGAGATAGAAGCGTTCTTCAAACGCAAATGTATCGCGCTGGCCCAGATTAGTGATGCTGGCAGCACGCTCGGCCAAGACGAGCGATTGTTCGACCTCCTCAGCGCTAGAGACGTAGGCGGCGCGAAAGTCCTGATGCTTTCTCAGGTCGTCGCAGACGCCAAAAACCAGCCCGCGCGCGGCGGTTGAGGCGACCGGCATCGTCGAGAGTGAGGTTGGAATTTCGCCTTCGGAATCGAACACAAACTCGCTAAACAAGATGAGCCGCCACAATTCCTCGGCGATGGTGGAGCGGGTTTGGCCTTTGGTGCGCAGCTTGTGCCCGAGCGTGCGCTGAATGAACTCGCGCGCCTCGGTGGCCCAACTGGGGTTCTCTTTCAGCGCCACCTCTTGATCGGGCTTGGGGGCCAGCAATCCAAGGATGATCTCCTTGGCAGAGGCGGCGTGCAGGAGGGATTTGAGTTGCGGCCAAGTGCCGCCCTCGTCGAGAGCATCCACGGTGGCGAAGGATGGCTCGGCTTCGGCGAAAAGTTTTTCCATTTCGGCCAGATGGTCGGGTTTGGCGCTGCGGCAGAGCGACTGGAATTCATCTTCGTCGCCACGCGGGAAGCTGGTGCCATACCGTGACAGGACGCTGAAAGGATCGCCCTGGGCCTGTTCGTCCGTTTCGGGTTTGGCGAGCGGCGTCCAAACGATGAGCTGATGAACCTTGCCGACGGCGAGGTCGCGCAAGGCCACCATGGCGATTTCGCGCTGCTCGATGATGGAAATACCGGCGTCGAGGACGCAGCAGGTGGGGCTGTTCAATCCAATCGCGAGGTCACGATAGCGCCGGGCCGGATCGTAAATGACCAAACACCCGCGCTCGGCGGCGCGTTTGGCAAAGACGTTCTGTTGGATGTAATCCTTGATGCCCATGACTCAGATGATTTGCCGTTTGGGATCGAATGCCCGGAGCGCATCAATGAGCTTATGGACATTCGTCGAGGGATTGCGCCGATGTGTTCGCATAGCAGCGTTGATGAATTCCAAGCGTTTGGCGTGGGTTAGCGCCGTGCCAATCTTGTCCTGGAGTTTTTGGAAAAGGGCAGCGTCCGATTTGGCATATTTGAAGCCGAGATGCTCGGACAGCTTGCTCCAAACGTCGGCACGAGCCGTGGCGGTCTGGCGCAGTTCAAAGTGCAGGAGATACCAGAGCTCAAAACATTCGTTGGCCCAGCAAACAATTATTGATGGATGAGAGCGGGCGAGGTCAAAGGCCCGATTAAATTTCTGAAGATCAAAGCTGTCTTTATCAAACACCACCCAGATGGTTTGATATACAGTGTGGTTGTATTCGGCTTTCCCCTTTAACTTGATTGCGTGTTCCATTAGGGAATCGGTATTCATTCCGGTGCCCACGCACTCGATATGCACCTGGCTTTTATCGAAGGGAAACATGGCCAGATAATCGCGCGAACTCTTGGTGTCCTCGCAAAGGATGAGCATCCGGCGAAATGGCCGGGTGATTTTTGGCTTTCGGCCCTTATCCCATTTTTTATTTTCGGGTGGCATCTTCGGCGGCATCCTGGAAGTGGGCGAGTTGGGGAATGGCACCGAACAGGCCTAAGAGATATTGGCGAGAGAATTTGGTGTCGGCCCGGACATTTTGCGGATCGAACTCAGCCAAGGAGTAAAGATCGGTGGCGCCCTGCTTATTTTTCTCGGTAAACCAGATTTGGTCGCGGCGGAAGCGTTCCGGATCCAAAAGCGTGACATCATGAGCCGCAAAGATGAGCTGGGCATTCTTGTGGTTTACCGGGCTGTGAAACAGATCCACGATGGCCTGGGTGAGTTTGGGATGCAGGCGAGCCTCTAGCTCATCCACAACCAAAATAGAACCCTCCTCCAGGGTATGAGTAATAGGACCGGAGAGAGCGATAAACTTCTGAGTGCCCTGGCTCTCGTCCTTTGCCAGATCAAATTCCACTCGGTTCACAAGTTTGCCATCGGCATCCAATTTTTCGTGCGCGGTCTTGATGTCCGTTTGAAGGAATTTTTGGCCGAGCAACATTTTGCGTATTTCAGGAGGCATATTCGTGGGCAACTTTGCCTCGGTTACCTCCTCCACTTCGCTCCGCAGATCGCAGATATTGAAATCTGCATTTTGCGCGAATTTAAGCAGCCCTGCCCGGTGTTTAGGATCACCCATCCGCGTTGCCGTAAAAGCAAAGAAGCTTTGCTCCGACAAACCGGAGACCGGGCGGAAGCGGTTCATCCACTCAATAATCTTGGCGGACTCCGGTCCGGCCAATTGCGCACAAACTGAAAGAAACAATGCATTCTCTCGTGTGTGCTTCTCCAAACCAATTCCCTCCTGGAAAAACTCAGCATTGACCTTGATTTGCTGCAACTCACGAGTAAAAAGCGTGGCAGGTTTGGCCTTGGGTGACTTGCGAAACAGCCATTCGGATTCAACTCGCTTGGCGGTTACCTCAAATCCGTAACGATATTCAAAATCGTTCCAGGAGAATTCAATTTCCAAATGGCAGGGGGCGCTTTCCTTGGCGGTGGAGAGCCGGAAAGGCTGCGCGTCAATTTGTTCCTTCGCCTGAGTCTCTTTGGAGGAGTTCAGAACAAATTGGCGAAGCCAAGTCATCGCGGAGATCATGTTTGATTTGCCGGATGCATTCGGGCCAAAAATCGCGACGGTTTTGAGCAGTCGCCGGCTTTCAGGATCAATGAGATTGCTCCATTCCAGGTGGCGGTCGGTGCGAGGCTCGACGAGCGAAAGCGTCTGAAGGTCGCGTATCGACCGAAAATTTTCGACTGAGAAGGCGATTAGCATGACGACCTAAATTAACGGGTTAAACTAGCTTTGTCCACATATTATGCAGAATTCATGCATATAAACAAAGAAAACATCTTTTGGGCCGCCTTTTACCCCGGCTTGCGGCAAGCTGGCCATGGAAGCGGCCTGGTGGCGGGCAACGACGGCGGCTGGTTCTTGGGTCTCAATTTGCGACATACTTCATTCCTCGGGCAATTCAGGTTGTTCCTCTCCCGCTTTGGCTTTCTTGGGCTTTTTGGCCTTCTTGACCGGAGCTTGCACGGTGCATAGTGATTCCAGGCCGTGGGCGATGGCGAGGGAACGGTCGGATTTGCATTTCTCCCGGACGCGGTCGGGCCAGATGGTGTAGGCCAGGTGCGCCCAATCGTAATCGCCGGCTTCGAGTTCTTCCCAACATGACTTCAGGGCCTGCTGCCATTTGTTGAGACGGAAGAGTTTCCAGAGCGGACTGGCGGTGATGAGGACGCCATCGTTCAAGTTTGGTTTCCAGGGGAGTTTGATGATGCGATCCAGCTCGGCGCGGAATTCATTCAGCTCGTCGAGCAGGTCGGCGAGGTCACCAGCTTCATCACCGCGATTGTTCGCACGGGCGGCTTCGAAGGCCTTGGCGGTGTCGCGGATTTTGGGATCAACGAAATCGGCCACGGCGGTATGGAGCGTCTGGTCGTTGAGGCGGTGGTAATAAATCCAGAGCGTGTAGCCGCCGGACTTGGTGGAGAGCGGCCAGTAAATGGGCGCTTGCCGACGACTCTTGGAATATCGGCTCAGATGATCGGCAAAGAAACCGGCGGGCTTGCGAAAATAATCGCGCAGCGAATCTTCACCGAGGATTTCACAGGCTTCCTGTTCGATGGCCTCGGCGCGATCCTTCCAAACTAATTCGATGACGTCGCGGGCGCGACTGACAATGTCGCGCGAGTGGCCTTCGTCATCCACGAGGATGCCGTCCCACGGAATATTTTTCAGAGGATACGAGTCGGGCACGTCTTGCGGGCCTGCGGGTAATCCCTGCGCGTTCTGCAACTGGCCGGGCGGACAGACCGGCAACGGCGCAAACGGGTCGGGCAACTCCGGCACGGCCTGCTCGCCCGTCGCATACCGGATGTCCCAGCGGCCAAAGGCGCAACCGCAGTAATATGAAATCTTGGCATC
>CAMAWP010000100.1 GCA_945861765.1 Akkermansia muciniphila
TCCGTGCGATTGAGCCGGCGGATCGTGACGCGACCGGGATCAGGCTGCTCGGGATCAAGGCCGAAGCCGCTGGTCTTGATCCATTGCTCCAACGCCTGCTGTTCTCCCGCAGTTGGCGCCGGCTTGTTCGGCGGAGGCATGACGTGGGAGCGGGTATTCCGGAGAACTTTCAGCCAGAGCTGCGGGTTGTGGAGGACTTGGTCCCTGGTCGTGAGCTCGTCAAAGGCGAGGTCCGCTTTCTTGGCGCCGTCGCCGTGGCAGTCGTAGCAGCGATTCTCCAGGATCGGGGAGATGACCTTCTTATAGTGGTCCAAGGCCTGGGCTTCGCGTGACGTGACGGCGGCTTTCTCGGCGGCCGACAAGTGCGGCGTCAAGGCCCCGATCAACAAGGCCGCGAAACCGCCGGCCCAGGGGAACCTGAGACGCGATCGGAGAAAACCTTTGGTTGGAAGAACTCGTTTCATGGGAGAAACTGGCCTGGGTGCATCGTCATTTCGATTCAATGATCTTGTATCCCGGCGCAATGAACTCTCATTCAAGGCGACAATTTGATTTTGAGATCCTTCACCGGCGCGCCGGCCTTATCGAGAAAGCGCAACGCCCCCTGCCAGTTGTTCTGCTCGTTGATGATTTTGAAAACAACCACGTTAAGACCCTTGTTCAGGGTGACCTTCCCCTTGTCTGCGTCGAGTTCGAGAGTGCGCGGTTCGGTGAACACGTAAATCTCCTTTCCGTTCAAGTAGAGGCGGCCCTGGTCGTTGCTGGCTATCGCCATCGTCACCTCGGGCATCTCCTTGTCGCACTCGATGTAAGTGACCATGAAACCCGCAGCGCGGTCGTTCTCGGTCTGCAAGATGGCGTTGAAATCGAAGTAATTGGTTGAGGCAGTGATGCTCTTCCAGGTCAACTCCTTGTCGTTTACTTTAATCTTGTCGCCGGCCTTGGGCTTGAGGCCGGCCTCGCCCTTGACCTGATCTTTGACGATTAACTCCGCGCAAGTCTCGTCCTCGGGAAGCGCGATAGGGGCGAGCATGAGCCAATGGCGAATGTATCCGTCCGAGTCGGGCTTTAGCTTTAAGGCATCGGCCCCGCTGGCTTGTGACACCAATAGACACAACAAGGCGACGAACCGAACAGTAGAGAATAGTTTTTTCATGATCAATCGAACGGGCTGGGTTTTTGTACGGGAACGGTGATTCCGTCTTTCGGTGGTGTGGTGAGCGTGTGGAGAAATGCCAGAATATCCGCCAGTTCTTGTTCCTTGAGGAGCACTCCGACAGGCGGCATGGGCGAAATCGTCAAGTTCTCAAATCCTTTGGCGAGCTTGGCGTTTGGATCCATGAGGCTTTCAAGAATGTAGGCATTGTCACCGCGGACGGCAATCCCATCGAGGATGGGGCCGACCGCGCCGCCCTTGCCCTTGACAGTGTGGCAGGCGGCACACGAGGCCGTGGGGCTGTTATTGAAGAGATCCTCACCGCGCTTGGGATCGCCCGCCGCAACTTTCACCTCGTCCATTCCCACGCCGGAGACCTTGTGGACGCGACCCAGCAGGGTAAGAGCGTCGTTCAAATATGCGTCATTGGTGTTGACCGCGGTGCGTGGGAGCTGGGCGACGACGGTTTGGATTTCGGGGATGGTCGGAAACTCCGCGAGTTTCACAAAGGCAACCTGGCGGGTGATGAGGTCCGGGTCTTGAATCACCGCGCTGCTGAAGAACAACTGGCGTCCAGCTTCGTTCGGAGGCAGAGCACGAACTGCGTTGCGGCGCACGGCGGGATCCTTGTCGAGCAACGCCGCCTGATGGGTACCTTTGTCGAGAGCGCCGATTCCTTCGAGCGACCAGAGGGCATGGATCGCGCCTTTTCCACCAGCCCCGGACGCCACGCGCTTCCTTAACGCCGGAGCAGCGTCCGCCATCTTGTTGTCCACGATCAGACGCTGGGCGGTGAGGCTCCAGAATTGATTGCCACTGTCGAGGGCCTGAACCAGCTCGGGGGACTTCGCGCTGGCGAGGGACTTGATCGAGCTTTTCGGACCGTCCTTCCACACGGCCCGGTAAATGCGACCATGGGTTTGGTCACGCAGGTTGTTCTCGGTCATGTAAGCTCCGCCGCGCCCGGTCGTCGCCCGAACGCCGGCAGAATTGGTGTTCGGCGTCGGATTGTGCTGAATGACGAAGCTGTAAAAATCAATCACCCAGATGGCGCCGTCCGGACCGACATCCGCGAAGATCGGCGACATCCATTCGTCCGTGCTGGCCAGGAGGTTGAAACCATCGTTGGCCTTGTAGCCGCCGCCATCGCGCTGAATATCCATCATGCCGATGAGCTTGGCAGTGGGCTCCGTCACCAGCGCCTTGCCTTGAAGCCGGGCTGGCAGCGCATCGCTGATCATGAAGGCGTGTCCCGCAGCGGCCGTGTAGCCGCCAAATTGATCCACCATGCGGACGTTCGGTGTATTGGGATGCATCCGCATGCCCGTAGCCATCGCGTGCGCGGACGAAATCCGGCGAATTTGCGTATTGGTCCCGCCTCCAGCGGCGGGGCCGCCACCGAACCCTCCGCGTCCGGTGCCGGGTTGGGTCGGGTTCAGGATGGTGGCCGGCAGATAGCCGTAGAACGTTGGGTTGTTGTTGGCCGTCGAGCCGAAGACATCGCCATGGGCATTCAGACCGAATCCCCAGGTGTTGTTGTTGAACTGGTAGAGGAATTCCAAGGCGGAACCATCCGCTTTAAAGCGATAAATGCCCTGGCCGAACTGGAGGTCCTTGCCACCGACGCTGCCACGGAAGTTCGAGTAACCCACTGCGCCATAGAGCCAGTTGTCGAACCCGCGGCCGAGATTGCTTTGCGTGGCATGGGTGTCCCCAGTTCCCCAACCTGGGAGAAGAGCCTGGCGGACATCGGCCTTGTCGTCCCCGTCGGTGTCCTTGAGGAAGAGCATGTGGCGCGCTTCCGACACGATGACGCCGCCATTCACAAACACCAGGGAGGTCGCGAGGTTCAATTTGTCGGCGAAGATGGTGAACTTGTCGGCCTTGCCGTCGCCGTCCGTGTCCTCGCAAATCTTGACTGTGTCCTTGCCCGGCTCGCCTTCGGGAAGAAGGCCGTGGGGATAATCACGCGACTCAACCACCCAGGCGCGCCCGCGCTCGTCCCAAGCAACATACATGGGCTTCACGACGTCGGGTTCCGCCGCGAAAAGCCTGAGCTCGAAATCGGCCGGAACCTGCGTGTAGCGCAGACTGTCCTTCGGTTCGAGAGGAACCTGAAATTTGACCGACTCCGTGCGGCGCTCATAATTTGGAACTTCGCCCGGCTGGCGTTGCAGCAGAGGACGCGAGGCGAGCGAGGCCTCCCAAGCCGACCGGGCCTTCTGGCTGACGGCACCGAGGACGGCCTCGCGGAGAACCGGCTCCGTCGGGCGCACGCCATCGGTGTACTTGATAAGCGCGTTGCCCGCATTCTTGAAACTGTCGAGCAGCTTCTGCCGGGCCGGGCCGACCTCGGCGTCAGGCACCACCTGCACGACCGCATCAAAGTGTTTCAAATACTTGTCCGTGAGATGGGCGAGATCGGAGAGATGGTCAAAGTAGATCGCTTCCGGCGCCATGGTCTGGCCGGGCAGGTAAACGTAGTTCGTGCGCGGCCCGCCACCGCCCCCCCGGCCGCCAAAGCCGCCGCCACCACCGGCATTGACCGTGCCGAGATAAAGCACATGGAGTGGGCGATCCGGTGCTTCCGCGGCAAACGTGTTGAAGGCGATCAGCCCTCCAGCCAAAAGAGTCAGAATTTGTTTTATTTTGTTCATGTTAGAATCAGCCGCGTTGTCGTGATGCGAAACTTCGGCCGTGTGGGGAGCCAGGTTGCTACTTGGTCGTTTGTTTGAAAATCAGTTGGGAGAAATTGTAGAGCCCCTTCTTCCAATGCTGGAAGTCGTGCGCATGTTCGTCCACATGCCAGATGTGTGGCACGTTTTTCTCCTTCAAGTAGGCGTGGACGCCTTGGCTGATGCGGATCAGGCCGTCCTTGTTGCCGCAGGAGATGTAGAGCAGTTTCAACTGCTTGATGGCCGCAGCCGGGTCGGGCACAAGTTCCGCCGGAGGCCTCGTGTTCGGAGCGGATGAGAACCCGCCCACCCACGTGAACGTGTCGAGATGCGCGAGTCCGAAGTCGAGCGACTGCCCGCCGCCCATGGAAAGCCCGGCCAGCGCACGGCTTTCGCGATCCGTCTTCACGGAATAGTGGGACTCGATAAAAGGAATGATGTCTTTGAGAAGATCATTCTCGAAAGGCGCTCCCCAACCACCGAAACCGGCACCCAGGCCGCCGCCGCGCCCGCCGGCCGTGCCGGGGTCGGCCGAGGCGTTGCCGTTGGGGAGGACGAGGATCATCGGCTCCATCTTTTTATCGACGATCAGATTATCGAGAATAACATTCGCCACTCCCTGCTTGGTCCACTCCTCCTTCTCGTTGCCCCCGATGCCGTGAAGCAGATACAGCACGGGATACTTCTTGTCTTTGGAATAGCCGACCGGAGTGTACACCTGCATCCAGCGCTTTATTCCGACAGTCTTGGAATCGTACTCCACTCGCTCAAGTTTGCCGTGTTCGATGCCTTCGCGCGCCTTGTCGAATCCATCCGGCGGATTCGGGAAGACGGCCTTGTCGTCGGGTCCGAGCGTGATAGGCCCTCCAAAGCCGCCGCGACCACCACGTCCGCGCTGGCCGCCGTCGGTGGCGGCAGCGGTTTGGGCGGGGGCCGATTCGCGTTTGGCGGTTGCCTCGGAACTTCCGAAGTCGCCCGCCTTGCGCGTGAACTTGATTTCATTGCCCGCAACCTTGCCCGCGAAGGTGATACGAATCTCGTTGCCCTGCGCGCTCAAGATCTCGACAAACGTCACCGTATCGTCGGCAACTTTCCCCTCCTTGAATTCGGCTTCGCGTTTCTGGTCGGTCATTTCCACGCTGGCCTTGCCGGTCACGTTCGCGCCATCCTGTTTGAGGTTGAAGGTGTATTTCTGCAGACCGCGCTGCGTGTCGAATTCGGCTTTCCATGTGCCGGTGACATCGGCGGCGGAAACCGCGCTGGTGAAGGCCGCGAGGGCCAGCATTAAGATGGTAGTTCTCATGTTGTCGTTGGAGTTGTGGAGTGAAGGATGATTCTCTAGGTCAGTTATTGAATAACAAAGGAGCAAATCCATGCAAGCTCCGACGTCAGCTCTGCCACAATTCTCAGTATGGCCGCAGATCACACCAAGAACCGGCTGAAGGCGGGACTCCATAGGCACGTAGTCCCGCCTTCAGGCGGCAACGCGTCAAACAATCCAACGCGTCTGGAAGTGTCGGTGCCCCCACCGGCTGAAGCCGGGACTACCTACCTGGCGATCGCACGGGGTCCCGCCTTCAGGCGGTCGGAAGCCATAATGAGAACACCCCGAACTTTTTTACGCGCGTTGAGCCCTTGAACGGTGGGGCGAGACTCCGTCGAGCCCTGACATGCTCGATCGCCAGAAAAGGTCAGGGTTCGAGGGGACTCTCACCCCACCCAGGTTCATGGGCAGAATTCCTGCCGCTTGTTTCAATGCCTGTGGCTTCATTCGAACTTTGCCGGTTCAAAGTCGAGCTTGTAGATCATACCGAGATCGTAGCCCACCACGTAAAGTTCTCCCCGTCGATCGCGACCGAACGACACAATCTTCGCCGGGCTGATGCCGATCTCCCGGATGGACTGCAATTCGCGGTTCTGTTGCGTGATACCCCAAAGGCGCTTCGATTCGTAGTCGCCGCAGATGTAAACCCCGTGGAAAGACGAATCGGGCCGGGCGCGGTAAACATAACCAGCGGTCACGGACACTCCATGTCGCCGACGCAAGGAAACAATCGGCGGGACGTAGATCTTGCCTTCCTGACGATAAACGGTGGAGAACAACTCAAAACCCTCGAAGACGTTCCATCCGTGGTTTTCGCCGGCGCGCACGATGCCGACTTCCTCGAAGCGGTCCTGACCCACGTCCGCGACCCAAAGATCCTTGGTGGCGGGGTCGAAGCTGAAGCGCCACGGCTGCCGAAGACCATAGGCGAAGATTTCGCGGCGCACTTTGGGGTTGAGATGGTGTGCGAACGGATTGTCGTTCGGAATGTCATAACCACGACCTGGACCGGTGCGATCGACGTCAATCCGGAGCAGCTTGCCGGCGAGCGAGCCCAAGTCCTGGCCATGACCGAGCGGGTCTCCTTGCGGTCCGGCGTCACCCATCCCGATATAGAGATAGCCGTCGGGACCGAACAGCAGGCCACCACCGTGATGCACTTCAGTTAAGACATCAATTTTCAAGACGCGACGCGAGGGCCCGCCCGAATCGGACCGGTAGTCCTCCCGAGCCACCCGCTCCGCGAGAATCATGGCGCGCTGATTATTCTCCATAGATTCGTGCATCAGGTAGTACTTGCGGTTCTCGCGGAATCGCGGGTGAAAAGCAACGCCGAGCAGTCCCTCGGTTTCCGTCACGAACACTTCGTTCCGCACGTCGGCGAAGAGCGTCTTCGCGTCGCCTTGACTCCGTTTCTCCAGAAGCCAGAGGGTGGCGTTGGTCTGTTCAGCGACGACGAATGTTCCGTCCAGCACCGGATGTTCATCAAACCACACCGGATGGTCGAAGCGATGAGCCGCGCTGTGAAACGGCTGGAGCACAACCGGACGGGAAAGAGGTTGAATGGCCGCTGGCGTTCCCGCCTCGTCCGCGAGCCGCATCTGGGGTTGTTTCAAGCCTTCCAAATAGGCGATGAGATCCGTGAACTGCTGGAGCGAAAGCGCCGCCTGCAATCCTGAGGGCATCAGCGAAACCGGGCTCGTGCGCTGCTGCTTGATCGAGGCCCGAGCCACGCGTTGCGTGACGCTGCCCAAGCCAGCGAGAACCATCTCTGAGGCAGACACGGATTTGAGCACACCTTCGATTCGCTCGCCATTTAGGGTTTCCAGAACCGTCGTGCCGTAGCCCATCATGATCGTGGCGGAAGGCTCCAAGACGGAGCGAATCAGGTCCGAGCGGGAATACTTATCCCCGGCCGCGTACAAATCAGGACCCGTCTTACCACCTGTCCCATCTGTCGAATGACACTGGAAACACAGGGTCCGCTGATCACCAAAAAGGGCGCGGCCGCGTTCCGAGACGCCCTCGTTGCGCAGGGCGTGTTCGCGGTATTCGCCCACGGGTCGCTCGGTCGGCGGTGCCTGTTGCGCGGCCTGGGAGACTCCGAACACAGCGCCGACGAAAAGAGCCAGAAGCGCAAAAGAGAAAGCAAGCGAGACCTTCGAGTGGTGTTGCATGGCGTGGAATCTAACCAGTGCCTCGGATGATTGCATGCATTTTGATCAGATTCCGCCGCAGGCAATCGAAGCCGCTCGTCGGCATCCGCAAAAAAAGACTTTCGCTTGCCGGTGTTTTGCGACGAGTATCCCGAGACTCAAATGCATACCAAAATTATCCAATACGCCTGCGTTCTCGTGGCCATCGCCTGGAGTGTTTGCGCAGTTCGATCCGCCGACGATCCCACCCCGCGCCCGATCCACCACTCGTACCTGGTCATGGGTGGCAAGACAGCCATCATCGGCGAGGATGGCCAGACGGAGTGGGAATATCGCGGAGGTTCACGCGACGGTTTCGTGCTGCCGACCGGCAATGTCCTGATTGCCTTTAGCGATCGGGTGGAGGAAGTGACGCGGGACAAACAGGTCATCTTCTCCTACAAGCGGAGTAAACAGAACGGCGAACTCAGCACCGCCCAACGTCTCTACAACGGCAACACCCTCGTCACCGAACTGGGATCTCAGCCCCGCCTGCTGGAAGTTAGCCCCCAAGGGAACGTCGTGCTTGATGTCCCGCTGCAGCCCGAGACGGACAACGTCCACATGCAGACGCGCATGGCTCGGCAGTTGAGAAATGGGAACTATCTTGTCCCGCATCTACTGGCTTTCGCCGTCAAAGAGTATTCGCCGGAAGGGAGATTGGTGCGTGCCTTCAAAACAGATCTGGAAGAGATTGGAGGCCGCAAAGCTGAGAATTGGCCCTTCACCGCGATCCGACTGGACAACGGCAATACGGTTGTCTCCCTCACCCATGGCAACAAGGTTGTGGAACTGAATCCGCGCGGCGAGATCGTCTGGAAAGTTACCAACGAGGATGTCCGTGGTCTGTTCCAAGACCCCTGCGGATCGCAGCGATTGGCCAATGGAAACACGGTCATCGGCAGTCACGGAGCGAGCAAGGGCATCTCGATGATCGAGGTGACTCCAGAGCTCAAGATCGTATGGACCAGCGATCATCCGCTGGCTGCAGGGGTGCATCATTTCCAAATCCTCACCACCAACGGCAAACCGGAACCGGGCATGCCGATGAAATAGTCTGAAACGCATGAACTTTCCAACGCTCTGGTCTGCCGCCGTCCGTCATTGCGCTGCCTGCGCAGCTTCACTGAGTTTGGCTTTCGCCGAAAGCCCGAGTCTTACCCCTAAAATTCCTTCGCCCGATTTCGCTGCCGCCCACGAGGAAACAGTGAAAATCCTGACCGAGTTCATCAGAGTGGACACAGTAAATCCTCCCGGCAACGAAACTCGAGGCGCGGAATTCTTGAAGGCGATTTTTGACAAGGAGGGAATCGCCTCGGAAATCTTCTATCTCGAAAAAAGCCGTGGCAACATCGTGGCCCGGATCAAGGGCAACGGGAAAAAGAAGCCGTTGATGCTGATGGGACACCTGGATGTCGTGGGAGTGGAACGTGAAAAATGGACGGTGGACCCGTTCGCCGGAGTTATCAAGGACGGCTATCTTTATGGCCGCGGAGCCTCGGATGACAAGGGGATGGCCAGCGTCTGCCTAGAGGTGTTCATCCTGTTGCACCGGCTTAGAATCCCACTGGACCGGGATGTTATATTTCTGGCCGAGGCAGGCGAGGAAGGGACCACGCATGTCGGAATTGATTTCATGGTCGCAAAGCATTGGGACAAGATCGAATGTGAATTCGCGCTGAACGAAGGGGGTGGAATCAAGGAGGTGAATGGCCGAGTCCAATACGTGGGCGTGTCCACCACTGAAAAGGTCCCCCGCACAATTCTCCTGTCGGCGAAGGGAACAAGCGGGCACGGTTCCCGCCCCAGGCCAGACAATGCCATTGTGCATCTCTCCGCAGCGGTGGCGAAAATCGGAACCTGGCAGCCGCCCATGAGGTTGAACGAAACCACACGCGCCTACTTTTCCAAGCTCAGCAAGCTGGTTTCCCCGGAGGAAGCGTTTCTCTTCTCCCATCTCGAAGACCCTAACTTAAGCCTTTTGGTTCAGGAAAAGTTGCGCGTGTCGAACATTGCCGCGAACTCGATGCTGCGCACCTCCATTTCTCCTAACATCATCAAAGGCGGCTTCCGCGTGAATGTCATCCCCGGGGATGCCCTCGCCACTCTCGATGTGCGGTCGCTGCCGGATGAGGACATGGACCTGTTTTTGGAAATGATGAGAAAGGTGATCAATGATCCGACGATCGAAATCGTTCCCGCATGGGGGACGACCGGGCGTCCCGCGACCCCACCTTCGCCGCTGGATTCGGAGTTGTTCCGGGCCCTGGAACGTTCGCAGCAGAGGGTATTTCCCGGCGCAGCCACCCTTCCAATGATGCTCACCGGCGCGACCGATTCAGCCCAACTGCGGGCGAAGGGAGTAAAAGCTTACGGATTGGGCCCTTTGTTTACGGACGGCGACAGCTCGCGCGCACACGGCAATGACGAACGAGTGCTCATCGCGGGCCTCAAACCATTCCTTGAACTCATCTTTCACACAGTCATCGACATCGCGGCGACGAAATAAGCACAGACATTTAACAACCCGCTCGCCTTCGGGAATGGAGAGAGGGAATATCCCAATTCCAAACCCCAGCCACCTTGACTGACATCCCGCCAGCTTCCAGTCATGCTCCCCCACGCCAGGCCGCGTCTCTCGTGGCCTTCATGTGGTTCGCCTACTTCCTGAACTACTGCGACCGCCAGGCGGTGTTCTCCATGTTCCCAGCGCTCAAGGCCGATCTCGGGCTCACCGACACGCAACTCGGGCTCACCGGCTCGATTTTCCTCTGGGTGTATGGAGTCGGCTGTCCCATCGCCGGACAAATCGGAGACAAGTTTTCCAAGCGCCTCCTCGTCGTGATCAGCTTGGTGATCTGGAGCGTCGTGACGGTAGCCACGGGCTTGGTTGGCTCCGCCTTTATGTTGCTCGCACTCCGCGCCGCGATGGGTGTCTCGGAGTCGCTCTACATGCCCGCCGCGATTGCTCTCACGGCCAACGCCCACGTCGCGGCGAAGCGCTCGCGCGCCATCGCCGCGCTTACCACGGCGCAGATTGCGGGCACGGCCGGAGGCGGTTGGTTCGGAGGTTGGATGGCGCAGCAAGGCCGCTGGCGCGAGGCGTTCTTCGTGCTCGGCGCAATCGGTTTGCTCTACGCGGTGCCCTATTTCCTTTTCCTGCGCGGCGTGAGCGAGGAAGCCCCGGTCGAGACAAAAAAGACCGGAGCGAACCTTGCCGTGAGCGAGCTCGTGAAGGTGCCAACCTTCCTCCTGCTCTGCGTCGTGTTTCCCGCCTTTGTCTTCGGTCTCTGGCTGCTCTACGGCTGGCTGCCGTACTTCCTCCACGAGAAATTCGCGCTTGGACTTTCCGCCGCGGCCTTCAACGCCACAGTTTATCTCCAGGGCGCGACGCTCATCGGCATGTTGGGAGGCGGCGTGCTCGCGGACTGGCTCTACCATCGCACCAAGGCCGCGCGCCTATGGCTCCTCACCGCCAGCCTGCTGCTCTGCGCGCCCTGCCTGCACGCGCTCGGCAGCAGCACCACCCTTGACTCCACCCGCTTGGCCGCGGCGGGCTTTGGTCTTTTCAGCGGCTTTTTCATGGGCAACATCTTTCCGTCCGCGTTCGAGGTCGTGCCCGCGGACACACGCGCTTCGGCCGTCGGCGTTTTGAATTTCTTCGGCGCGGTCGTGTCCGGCTTCGCGCCGCTGTTCGGCGGCCTGTGGAAGAAAACCGTCGGCATCCCCGCCCTCCTCAGTTACACGGCGCTCATCTATCTCGTCGGCGCCGTCCTGCTCATCGCTGGCATCAAGTTCTTTTTCCACCGGGACTACGAAAGGATGCACTGAACGGATGCCATGCGGCAAAATGAATCAACAATCTGCTCATATTCCCTGGTCATGAGTGACTCAACGCCTGCCTATCTGACCAGCGATGAGCCCCACGCTCTTCTGGAGCGCGGCTGTCGGCAGCCAGTTTGCGCGTGACGCGAGTTCTCGGAGTGTGCTACAAATTGTCCACTCACCCATTGTGAACGGCCAGCAATTCATCAACCAAAGCGGCGAAACTCACGCTGGCAGCCGAGTGACCCGGCGTTGCGCGATCCAGGCGGGCGCGGTCGGCTTGCTTGGCCTCGGTTTCAATCATCTCGCCGCTTTGAGGGCGCTGGCAGAGCCTGCATCAAACCCACCCAAGGCCAAGGCGAAATCGGTCATTTACATCTTCCTTTCCGGCGGGCTGGCCCAGCATGAGAGCTTCGATATGAAGCCAGGCGCGGCAGAAGAAATTCGCGGCGAATTCAGACCGATCTCAACGCGCACGGCCGGCATCGAGATTTGCGAGCATCTGCCGGAACTGGCGAAGCGCTCACCCAAGTGGGCGTTGGTGCGTTCGCTCACTCATCCCTCGAATGATCATTCGGCGGGGCATCACATAATGCTCACCGGGCGCACGGATTTGCCGGAAGGATTTGATGCGAACAAGCCCAAGCCATCCGACTGGCCGAGCATCGCCTCCCTCGCGGGCACACTCCTCCCGCCGCGGAACAACCTCCCTCCCGCCATCGTGCTGCCGGACAGAATCGTCCACAACACCGGGCGCGTGATCCCGGGTCAGTTCGGTGGCCTGCTGGGACGGAAACGTGATCCCTGGTTCCTCGAGATGTCGCCCTACCATCCGCAGCACTACGGCGCGTTCTCGGAGTTCCTGTTCCATCATGCGACGGGTCTCGTGAAGGATGATGGCCTCCGCTTTCAGGCACCGCATCTGACGCTGCCGGAGGGGCTGACCCTCGACCGGGTGCTGGATCGAGTAACGCTTCGTAACGTGATCGAGGGGCAGTCGCGCACGTTGACGGACGCCGCGGGTGACGAACAGTTCGACAAGTATCGGGAGGCCGCGGTGTCGCTGCTTTCCAACAGCAAGGTTCACGACGCCTTCAGCCTGGAGAGAGCCGACCCCAAGCAACTGGACCGTTACGGGCGCAACACCTTCGGCTGGTCGCTGCTGATGGCGCGGAGATTGATCGAAGTCGGCGTCAGCCTGGTGCAGGTCAATCTCGGCAATAATGAGACGTGGGACACGCATCAATCGGCCTTTCCAAACTTGAAGGACTACCTTCTGCCACCCATGGACAGAGCTGTGAGCGCTTTGCTGGACGACCTGGATTCGAGCGGGCAACTCGACGAAACGCTCGTCGTGATGGGCAGCGAGTTCGGCCGCACGCCGAAGCTCTCGACATTGCCGGGCGCCTCCCTGCCTGGGCGGGATCATTGGGGCGCGTGCCAGACTGTGTTTCTGGCTGGGGGTGGCGTGCGCGGCGGGACGGTGATCGGATCGAGCGACAGTATCGGCGCCTACCCGGCCAGCGCTCCGCAAAAGCCGGAGAACCTCGCGGCGACAATTTATGAGGCGCTGGGTCTGCCACGTTCCATCACGTGGACCGACATGACCGGTCGCCCTCATTTTCTCTACAACGCGGATCCGATCAAAGGGCTGGTCTGATCGAGTCGAGATATTTATGCCATGAACGATGGTTCCCCGCTTTTTTCAGTCGAACAATTTCCGTGTCCGGGCTGGAAAGCTCACTCCCGAGGGGTGCCTGGAGTTTGGACATTTGTCGGCCGTGTGCTGTTGTAGCCGATGAGGTTTGCAACTCACATCTCCCGGATGGGAGATTCGAGAATAGCCCACCCTTTCAAGGGTGGGATTGCGTAGCCAATACCCAAAGTCCCGAAGGGACGGATGAACTCTTCTCGGGCGATCCTTTGTCCTGAACAGACATTAGGAGCTGACGTAGGACATTGGGCATTCGGCCGTCCCTGCGGGACTTATGCAATCGCCAATGCGAACCCGGCAGTGAACTGCCGGGCTATTCTCGAATCTCCCTCCGGGAGACGAAGGCAACCAATAGGTCCAAACTCCAGTCAGCCCGGCGGGATGAAAAAAAGGTCTTCATCCGCTGTGGGCCTATTCCATTGAAAGCAGCGGGGAACCTGAATAATCCGGACACTACCAACAAGCTCATTTTCACCGAAGCCCTGATGGGACCTCGGTTCACGCGCAAGGCGACTATCCGCAATGCTAACTGACAATCTGATGAACCACTTCTCCATAGACATCGGTCAGGCGCATGTCACGGCCACTGAAGCGGTAGGTCAGCTTGGTGTGGTCTAAGCCCAGGAGATAAAGAAGCGTGGCGTGCAGGTCGTGCATTTCCAATTTATCAACCACTGCCTTGTAACCCCAATCGTCGGTCTCGCCGAAACTCAGACCGCCCTTCACCCCTGCGCCGGCCATCCAGAGGGAGAAACCAAACTCGTTGTGGTCACGACCGTCAGCACCTTGGGCGAAAGGCGTGCGGCCAAACTCGCCTGAGAACACGACAAGCGTCTCGTCCAATAATCCGCGTCGCTTCAGATCGACGAGCAGGCCGCGAATCGGCTGGTCCACGGCACGCGCGTTTTCCCCATGGTTCTTCGTCAAGTTGCCATGAGCGTCCCAGCGGTCGTAGCCGCCAATCTTTGGGCAGGTCAACTCAACGAAGCGCACGCCGCGCTCGACCAACCGCCGCGCGGTCAGGCATTGCTTGGCATACGCCCGGGTGAACTCGTAATCGGATTCAAAACCGTAGAGTTTCTTCGTTTCCTTCGATTCGCCGTCCAGGTCCAGAAGCTCCGGCACGGTCAGTTGCATGCGCCCAGCCAGTTCGTGATTGGCGATGGCCGACTCCAATGCGTCCAGATGCCCGGCCTGCTGCAACGTCTGCTCATCGAGATCGCGAATCAACGAAGTCTTGACCGCCTGAAGCAGTGGAGATTTTTCCGAGGGCCGGATGTTGGCCAGGGGCGGGTCCTTCGATTCAAGGATCGAAGCTTGGTAGCTGGCGGGCAGGAAGCCGTTGTTAAAATTGTCCATGCCGCCGGAAGGAATCAAGCCGCCGTTCAGCAGGACGAATCCTGGCACGTCCTGATTTTCGCTGCCCAATCCGTACGTCGCCCACGCGCCCATGCTAGGGCGGCCCTGCAGGCCCGTCCCGGTGTGCAAAAAATAATTGGCGCTGGTGTGTTCGGGAAATTTCGAGGTCATTGACTTGACGACACAAAGCTGGTCCGCCTCTTCAGCCACATGCGGGAACAGGTCGCTCATCCAAAGCCCGCTCTGCCCACGCCGGGAAAATTTCCAAGGCGACTTCATCACTTTGCCGATGTTCGCGAACTGGGTTTTCTCCAGTTTGCCAATGGCCTTCCGGGGATCCTCGCCGTGGTACTTCTCGAGCAGCGGCTTGTAATCGAAGCTATCGACCTGCGACACGCCGCCGTCCATGTACAGGAAGATGATGCTGCGGGCCCGCGGCTTCAAATGAGGTGGCCGAGGAGCAAGAGGGCTGCGGCGGGGCGTGCCTGCATGCAACACCTCTTGACCGAACAGAGCCGAGTACGCCACCGAGGCGAACCCGCACCCGAAGCTCTTCAGCAAGTCGCGACGGCTGAGGCAAGGCCGACAGCTCAAGGATGACGCGAAGTCAGCGGACATAAATGAATTCCTTCACTCCAAACAGCGCGTGACAAACCTCAGCCCACGGCTCGATCGCGGGTGTCGCCTTCTCCGAAGCCTCGCCGACCGCGAGGAGTGTCGAGTGGCAGCGCGCGAGTTCCGTCGGGGAGGGCTCGCGGCTGAACGCGGCGATGAAAAGGCGGCGGATGCGCTCATCGTCCGAGGTGCCGGGCATTTCGGATACAAGACGCTTGGCCCAGACTTCCGCCTGCTGATGGACGAAGGGGTCGTTCATGAGAAACAGCATCTGGCCGGGCACGTTGGAAACATTCCGACGGCCCACCGTCGTGAACGGAGTGGGGGTGTCAAACGCCGTCATCATCATCGGCAGAAAGTTTCGACGCGCCGCCACGTAAAGGCTGCGGCGGCCCTCGCCATCGAGCGGGCCACGTTCGCTGCGCAGACCGCGTGCTTCGACAAATTGCGAAGGATGCAGCGGCACTGAGGCGCCGAACATCCGCCGATCGAGTCGTCCCGAGACGGTCAGCATGGCATCGCGAATGGCTTCGCCTTCGAGCCGTTGCAGATTCATGCGGTGCAGGAGCAGGTTTTCGGGATCGCGCTGTTCCGCGACGGCGTCCTCCGGTTTGCTTGACATAGCGTAGGTGCGCGAGAGCACGAGCCGGCGAAGCAGCCGCTTGAGCGACCAATGGTCTTCCTGGATGAACGCCGCCGCCAAATCGTCCAGCAACTCGGGATGCGTCGGGCGCTGACCGAGCCAGCCGAAGTTGTCCACCGAGGCGACAAGACCGCGGCCGAACAGGTGATGCCATACCCGGTTCACCAGCACCCGGGCCAGCAGAGGATTCGAGGGGTCTGTCATGGCTTCGGCCAGTTGCCATCGGCCGCTGCCATGCTCGCATGAAATTGGTTCCGGCCCGGCGATGACCTCAAGAAAGCGGCGCGGGACAAGTCCCTTCGGCGACTGATGCTTGCCTCGAACAAGGAGGTATTCGTCAACGCCGTTGCCTTCCATCATGGCCGGTGCCGTCCGCGATTTCCATTGAATCCGGCTGATGATCGGCTCGCGCTCCTTGAGATGCTCGCGGATCAACCCGCCAACGGGGTCGGGCCATTCGCCTTCCTTGCCAGAAAACAATTCCGGGCGCTGCGCCAGCCAGTTCGCAATTTCAAACGCACTTGCCGCTGTTGTCGGCGCATTCGACGACCTCGTTGCCGCAGTGAAGATCTCCTGATACGCGCCAGCGACGTCCGGAATGGAATGGAGCATACGTGACGACAAAACCTCCTCAAGGTGCTGGCCAAGCGATCGCGGTTCCGTCGGCGCTTTCTCGGATTCGACAATCAGGGCAATCGCGGTATCGAACTCGTTGCCTGGTGAGAATTCGATGGCAACGCGGTGGCCCTGGAATTCAGAAAGATTCTGCGACACCCAATGCCAGCCGTCCTTGTGGCCCCACTCGCGCACCTGAGAGGTGTTCACGGGGCCGGTCACCAATCGTTGCGAGTCCACGGCGGCAAGGATTCGTCCGCTGCCCCGGACCAGGTAGTGAATCTGGCCGCTGGACAGTTCGAACTTCGGAGATCGCACCATCACTCCGTCGCGTTTCCAGCTCCCGAACATCGTTGGCTCGCGCTCGACGCCGGGGCTGAGATCGAGGTCGCGCCAGTCCGGGTCCGACTGCGCGGCTGCGCGGGTGGCGAGGCGCAACACCGGCCCATTGGTCGCGCGCGGCGCCACGAGTTGCCATTCCCCCAGGCGAACGGGCCGGAGACCAAAGCCAACACCATCAGCCAACCACTCGTGCTCGCCGAGCTTTCCGAAATCAACGACGACACGCGCTCCTTCCGGCAAACCGATTTCGCTCCGCCGAGCGTCAACCTTCTCGCGCCTGCTCTCCTTCGAGAACACTGCCGCCGCAAGCGGATTCAACGCGTCGCTCGAATCATTGACAGCATTCAAAAGAGCAGCCGTCCAAAAGCCAAGGATGTTGGTGTTCAAGGAATGCCCGACCGCGAGGCCTGCGACCGCCTCCCTGATTGATTGAGGGAATTGCGCAGGACGAAGTCGCGCGCCCGCCTTCGGGGCGGCGTTGGTATCAGCTTTTGCGGCTTCCGATGCCGCGGACAAGTAGTTCTTCAACTCAGACAGCACAGGGGCTTGAGCGTCGGAAATTTTCGCCGTGAGGTGGGTTGCCCACCGCGCTCGGAGAACCTCCAACTGCCGCGCCACGTCGCGCTCGTTCTCCATGGTCTCGAACCGTGCCAGTCGCTGGCCGGAGCTGATAAAGAACCCGGCGAGAGCATAATAGTCACGTTGGGTGATCGCGTCGAATTTGTGATCGTGACACCGCGCGCACGAAACCGTGAGACCGAGAAACGTCTTCGTCATGACGTCGATTCGGTTGTCGATGCGCTCGTTCTCATCCTGCCGCGTGTCCACCGGCGCGTGGATTTCCTCGCCGAGAAAAGCCCAACCCGTGCCCAAAATGGATTCATTGAACCCTCGTTGCAGATGACGCCGCGGCTTCGGCATTAGGTCGCCTGCGATGTGCTCCCGAACGAATGAATCATAGGGCAGGTCAGCGTTGAGCGCGCGCACGACGTAGTCGCGATACTCGTAGGCGTTCGGAATGATAAAATCGCTCTCGTGCCCTCGCGATTCCGCGTAGCGCACAAGGTCCAGCCAATGCCGGGCCCAGCGCTCGCCAAACTGCGGCGATTCCAGAAGACGATCCAACACCCGCTCTCGCGCGTTCGGAGCGACATCGATCAGAAACGCGGCGAGTTCCGCCGGGGACGGCGGCAATCCGATCAACGCGAAATAAACCCGGCGCAACCAGATTCCTGGCTCGGCGGGCGGGGCCGGTTGAAGCCCGCCCTTTTCGAGCCGATCCAGGATGAACGAATCGATCGCGTTGAGCGGCCAGCTCGCGTTCCTTGCCGACGGGATGTTCTGGCGATGCGGTGTCTCCCAAATCCAAGGCAATCGTTGTTTGCGTTCCGCGAGATCGAAGCCGTCCGACTTCACCAGCGGAGCCGCGTCCGTTTCCCTCGGCCAGATAGCCCCATCCCGAATCCAACGCTCAAAGTCAGCGACGACGGCGTCCGCGAGCTTCGGCTTCTTCGGCGGCATGGCGAGGTCTTTGTCGCGATGCGACATCGCCGCGACGAGCAGGCTGGCTTCGGGTTTGCCTGCGACAATCGCGGGCCCGGTCTCGCCGCCCTTCACCAAGGAAGCGAGGTTATCCATGCGCAATCCGCCCTTGAGCTTCTTGCTGGTCGCGCTGTGGCATTCGTAGCAATGCTCCGCAAGGATGGGTCGGATTTTCGCTTCGAAGAACTCCACATCCGAGGTCGTGGCCGCCGCGGGTGCCGCCAATATCAGCACGGCGACTAGGACAGTCCAGGTTTCAATGAAGGGCGCGGTGCTCATTCGTGATTCGCTCGGCAGCTTACAAGGATTTCGCGGCGAGTTTGAAGGAAATTCGCTTCCCGCTGCCAACCGAAGATTCTTTTCCTGGAGGTTTAAGGTCGGCGGTGATGGTTCCCCGCTGTTTTCAGTGGAACCATTTCCGTGTCCGGGCTGGAAGACTCACTCCGGAGGGGTGCCTGGAGTTTGGACATTTACGGGTCGTGTGCTGTTGGAGCCGATGAGGTTTGCGACTCACATCTCCCTCCGAGAGACGAAGGCAGCCAATAGGTCCAAACTCCAGTCAGCCCGGCGGGATGAAAAAAAGGTCTTCATCCGCTGTTGACCTATTCCATTGAAAACAGCGGGGAACCTGGATGAACTGTCATGCCTCCGCTCTGCAACGGGCGGTTTGGGATTGTTTTGGGAGGCATACGGGCGTCGTCTGCCTCAGTTGATCCCAACGGAACCAGACGTCGATCGTTCGGGCATTGGCAGATATTCGTTCCTCAAGCGCCATGGGCAAGAGATTGCAAGCTCCGTGGGCCCCAAAAAGTTCGCTGTGCTCCGACTGGCGCGTCGCTTCGTCAGCAGTTCTCTCCATGAACCTGACCTGGGAGCGCTGGCGTCTCGCCGGCGTGTTCCTAATTTCGCCACAGCAACTCGCCGGCGAGACGCCGGCGCTCCCATGTTCATGGTCCCGATGCGGGTCCAATGTCGGAGGTGGAGGCTCTCCATGAACCTGGGTGGGGTGAGAGTCCCCTCGAACCCTGACCTTTTCTGCCCATCGAGCATGTCAGGGCTCGACGGCTTCCGGCTCGGAGACTACAGCTCGGAGAGAGTCTCGCCCCACCGTTCAAGGGCGCAATGCGCGCACAAAGTTCGGGGTGTTCTCATTTTGGCACG
>CAMAWP010000101.1 GCA_945861765.1 Akkermansia muciniphila
AACAGTTTCAACGCAGACTACGAGGCTGTGGACAATTTTGGAGCCGCTCCGGCCTGACGTCCCTGCTCCGGTTGACCGTGTTGGTTAAAAATGATGATCAATCCCATCTTTGGAACTGAAGTCCACCGTCATCTTCGGGATGCACCGGCTGTAGTCGGCGCACGACATTCCGATGTGGGGCCCGACACGAAACAAGGTTCGCAATAGAGGAAGCAATGTCTGAAAGCCTGTTTGGAAATCCAATTCATTCGGAGCAGCCGAGGTAACGAGGCTCAAATTTCTTGAACCTCTCGCGCACTTCCGTCAGATCAGAGCCTCGTTAGCTTAGCTGCTACGATTTTAAAAACAGGCTCTGAACGATCTGATCAGCAGCCCGCAATCAGGCGAGAAGCAGAGTGGGATGCGCGGCTCTTCTGACGATACAGCCAAACGATTCAGGTCTTGAGTTTCCGCACGAATTCCGGAAAACAGCAGCTCTCGCACAGCGCGTTCGAGTGATCGCAAAAGTCGCGCACGATCTGCAAGAGCCCCTGCTGGGCGGCTGCAGTTTTCAAGGAGCGGATGTTCTTCCCGCCGAATAAGCGTTGCCGCGCCAAGCGGAGGACCGAATTGTCCTCCGCCTTTGGCCAAGAAAAATACCGATGCTCCGCGATCTGCCTCAGCGGTTCGTTTTTTCCGGCCACCGCTCGCATCCAAAACCAAGGCAGAATCACATTGACAGCGAGATCGGTGGCACGTTGCGGGCCGAGCAAAGGTTGGGGTTTCGCCATTTTTGCAGAGCGGAAGGTCCAGTGCCACGACCAGAAGTCGTCCGCGTTTACTTGCAACGCCGTCAACAAGGAATTCAAAAGCGCGTTGTCGTCAAGCGGAGCGAGAAACCAGTTTTCCAGTTTGACGATCAAATCACCAGCGGAAAGCCAGCGCGCGGCGAGGGCCAGGCGGCGTTGTGGATGATTTGCGGGCCGCAGTCCGTTCAAGCGCCAGAGCGCTCGCGGCAGGATCAGATCTGAGTAGCGCTCCCGCTGCCTCCACCAAGCGTCCCAAACTCGGCGCAGATAGGCATCGACGCTGGGCCGAAGCCGGGTTAGCTCCTCGGGCAACAGTCCGCTGAGGCCCAGCAGTTGAGCTTCCAAGTCGAACACTGATTCGGGTTCTCCTGGCTTCGAACCCAAAGCGGGCAACAACTCGGCGATTCGGCGCATCGGCCAAATATTGTTCTTATACCCGAGAGCGCCGAACATGCCTTCCCAGAGCGATTGCTCCCAGCCGATTTGCCGCGCCCGCGCTTGAAGTTGCGTCGCCTTTGCCTGCAATCGGATTTCGGCGGCCTGATCGAGGATTTCCAGGAAAAGCGACGGAGGCAGATCAGCAAGCGGAGAGCAGCATTGGCCTTTGAGCGAAGCCGCGAGCTCTTCGGGAACGCGGCCGAGCCATCCATTCAACTCAGACAAGGGCGCATCGAGAAATGGCTTGAATGCAAGGGTTGGAAGCACGCATGACGATTTGCCCTCGCCGTCCCAAACCGCATGAAGAATGACCTTCTGATAGGACGGGTTCCCTTCATGACCGTGACTTCGCCAACCGCCCCGGCGCAGATCGATCTCGACATCCCCGCGCTGGGCGGGAGCAGAACCGATCTGAATGATGGCGTCACGAAAATCAGGTCCAGCCTCATGGTTCCAAAATCCAGGGTGCAGAACCCTCAAGCTCTGCCCGTCCAACGTCTGCAATTGATCCCGGAGCAAGCGTTGGTAGTGCCAGACCAGTTGGAGGAGCCGCTCCGTGAGCAAGGGCGGATCACTCGTCTCTTGGAGAGTGTGAGTTCCAATATTCCGAGCACGCCATTGGCTGTACAAATTGGGAGAGATAATCGACACCTTGCATTGCTTTTGAGTCCACGCTCTTGCAAAGTCAAGTCTTTGTAACTGGAGTTTTATTGAACGAATCCGTTGAATGTTACCGGAACAAATTGGTTTCGCGGAAGAAATGAACGGCTGCCAGAGTAGTTTGTCAGTTTTATGCCTATGAATAAGATCCTAGCAAGCGCGAGGCATCGCAATATGGGAGCGAAGGAGGTTTGGGTTTCTAAACTCCATCACTCGATTGGTCCATCATTCCGGTCCGGTCCTTCAGACGACTGGAGGAGGAGGATGTTGTCCGAACGATTCGGATCGTCAGTGTTCATCCTGCTGATCGGTGTCTCTTTCTTGGTCAGCTCCCTTCAGCTCAGCCGAGCAGAAGTGGACATTCGGCGGGATGCGGTGGTCATCGCGATTGAGGAGGTGATGCCGAGCGTCGTCAACATCAGCACCGAAACCGTTGTCGAAATTCGCGACCCGATGGAGAACCTCTTTCGCGACTTCTTCGGACCCAATTGGGGACGCCGATCCCAACAGAGTCTGGGTTCGGGAGTGATGGTCGATGAGGCCGGCTATATCTTGACGAATTTCCACGTTGTCCGGCGGGCGACTCGGATCACCGTGACCCTCTGGGATAACAAAGTCTATGAAGCGAAGCTGGTTGGGGTCGCCCGCAAGAGTGATGTGGCGCTGATCAAGCTGGTGACCAAAGCGGGCGAGCGGTTCAGGGCTGTCAGGCTTGCGCCAGATGGTGATTTGTTGCTCGGTGAGACTGTCCTGGCATTGGGAAATCCATTCGGTTTGGGAGGCTCGGTCAGTCGCGGTATCTTAAGCTCTCGAACACGGCGACCGCCTACCGACGATGAACCGTTGCAGTTGGACATCGCCGATTGGTTGCAAACGGACACGGCGATAAACCCGGGAAACAGCGGCGGCCCGCTCATCAACCTTCGGGGGGAATTGATCGGAATTAACGTGGCGATTTTTCGTCAGGGCCAGGGCATTGGTTTCGCCATTCCGGTGAGGCGGATTTCTGAAGCGCTTTCCGAAACGTTTACTCCGGAAGGTATCAGCGGACTCTGGTTTGGCGCCCGGTTTGCCGTGAGCAGCAACGCAGTTTTTGCGACATCGGTTGAAATCGGCAGCCCAGCCGAGAAGGCCGGTGTCCGAACCGGAGATAAGGTTCTAAAAATCAATGACAAAAACCCCAAGAGCGTGATTGAAGTCAACCGCGAACTGATCGCGTTGGGAGACCAAAGTGACATTGATTGGTTGATCCAGCGGGACGCGGATCGCCTCAAATTGACGACCCGGTTAGTTCCGGAGAAAGAGTTTTTTAACGCCGGTCTGATTCAGAAGAAGCTCGGTGCCACCTTGCAAGAGATAACACCTGAATTAGCGGCGAACATGGGGTTTGCACGCCTGGACGGATTGCTGATTGCAGGAGTCGATGGCAATAGCGCCGCCGCCGAGGCAGGATTGCGCCGAGGCTACGTGATTCAATCCTTTGACGGGGAAGCGCCGCAAAACTTGACGCAAACGGCTAAACTGCTCTATGGGAAAAAGCGTGGCACCCAAATAAAGCTTGGCCTGCTGGTTCCGCGGGGTCGCGGGAATTTACTTTCTCTGGCCACAACACAGCTCACGCTCCGTTAATTTTGATCGCCGAGTTACCGATCTCGTGACAGACTCATTTTTTAAATCCGTGAACAATCGTCTGATGATCGAGGTCTCTGATTTGACCAAGCGCTACACCGGCAGAACTGCGGTGAATGGCGTCTCTTTTTCAGTGGAGCGAGGCCAGGTTGTGGGGCTCCTGGGGCCTAATGGCGCTGGCAAGAGCAGCATCATTCGGATCCTGACCTGTTTTCTGCCCGCTACTTCAGGGACGGTGCGAGTGGCGGGATTTGACGTGTTCGATCAGAGCGAGGAGGTACGCCGACGCGTTGGCTACATGCCGGAGAATAATCCGTTGCATCTGGACATGCGAGTCCGCGAATACTTGAAATTCCGAGCCCGCCTCAAAGGGTTAACGTCGAGCCGAACACGCGAGAGGGTCGGTACCGTGATGGAGCAATGTGGGCTGACGGAGGTGAACCGCAGGATCATTGGCCATCTTTCCAAAGGCTACCGGCAACGCGTCGGGTTGGCGGATGCCCTGGTTCACGAACCGGAGTTGATCATTCTGGACGAGCCAACGATTGGGTTGGATCCAAACCAAATCCGAGCGGTGCGACAGCTCATAAAAGATCTCGGGCGCAAGCATACCATCCTGCTCTCAAGCCATATCCTGCCGGAGATTGAGATGACCTGCAGCCGGATCATCATTTTGCATGAAGGGAAGATCTTGGCGGCGGACACGACAGAGAACCTCCAGAGAATGCTCAGCAAGGAAGGACAGGTGGTCGCAGAAATCGCTGCTCCCTTGCCAGCTTTGCACGAATGTTGGAAGGAGATGGAGTTGATTGAGCACTTTGACATTTCACCGGCGGAGGGGGATTTTCACCGTTGCTCATTGACGCCGCGAGCTGGTGTGGATATTCGCCCCTTGATTTTTGAGCAGGTTCGTTCGCATGGGTGGCGTTTGCGGGAACTGACGCGCAGCCGGCATACACTCGAAGACATTTTTGTGCATGTCATTCGGGGCGACAAGGAGGACAGTTTCTGATGCAAGTCTATCTCACTCTGGTGCGCCGGGAACTGGGGGGGTACTTTTCGTCGCTCACCGGCTACATCATTGTCACGGCCGTCCTGCTGTTGTTGGGCCTGAGCTTCACGGACATGCTCGTAAAGCTCAACGATCAGCCAACGGATGCGCCTATCACGGAGGAGTTTTTCATCACGCTTTATTTCTGGATCATTCTGTTGCTGACAGCCCCGATCATGACGATGCGATCGTTTGCTTCGGAAAAGTTCGCGGGCACGTACGAGACGTTAATGACATCGCCCGTTGGAGACGTGCAGGTGGTTATGGCGAAATTTACAGGGGCGCTCAGTTTCTTCGCTGTGACGTGGCTTCCCCTGCTCGTCTATCTCCTGATCGTGCGTCGTTACTCGAACGACCCGGCCATTCTAGACTGGCGAGTTCTCATGAACACATTTTTTGGCATTCTCTTGATTGGTTCGCTCTTTCTTTCACTAGGTTGCTTGGCCTCAGCCGTTACTAGCAGTCAAATTGTCGCGGCGACCATCAGCTATGGCTTGGGGCTCGGCCTCTTTTTGTTAAGCCTCCGCGCTTTGATCGCCGCTCCCCCAACGGGTTGGACGGTCAAAGTGTTCAATTACATTTCCATGACGGAGCACATGAGGGATTTCGCGCGCGGGGTGATGGACACTCGCCACTTGGTTTATTATTTGAGTCTCACGGCTTTCTTTTTGTTCCTGACTGTGAAGGTCGTCGAAAGTCGGCGTTGGAAATAGCGGCATGCCAAACGAAGCTCTCCCTCAAGCAAGTTTTTCACCGCAACGACGGTGGAGCATCGGGTCTGATGTCCTGCTTTCGGTAGCTGCGCTCTTGGCCTTGGTCATCATGGTCAATTATTTGGCGGCGCGACATTTTCGAAGAATCCAGTTAAACTCAGCCGCTCGTTACGAACTTTCGCCGCTCACGCTCCATCTCCTAAGCTCGGTGACCAGCAAAGTAAAAGTCATCGTTTTTTTCGATCCGCAAAATCCGCTCTACAGCTCTGTCAAGGGACTGATCAACGAGTACGAGGCGCGCTGCCGTCAGATAGAAGTCGAATACGTGAATTACGTCGTGTATCGAGGACGCGCCGAACAGGTCCGGGAGAGCTATAAACTCGCCGGAAGCGGCGACAGCGATCGGATCATCTTTGATGGGAACGGAAAAACCAAAGTAGTCTATGCCAAGGACCTTTCGGAGTACGATTACGCCAAGATGCTGCGCGGAGAGGAGGTCAAGAGGACCGGCTTCAAAGGAGAGCAGTTGTTCACATCGGCCATCTACGGTGTTATCGATCCCAGACCCGTAAAAGCTTATTTTCTCCAAGGACACCGAGAACACGATCCCACAAGTGAATCGGACAACGACGGCTACCTCGTTTTCGCCCAAAGCTTGCAGGAAAACAACATCTCCGTCGGACGACTGTCGTCCCTTTCCTTCGACGATGTGCCCGCGGATTGCCAGCTCCTAATTGTCGCCAGACCACTGGATCCGCTCTCACATGTCGAGTTGGAAAAGATAGAGAAGTATCTGAGTCAAGGCGGCAGACTGATGGTGTTTTTCAATTTGGATACGGCGGGGATCCAGACCGGCTTGGAAAAGCTGCTGGCCAACTGGGGCATCACCGTAGGCTTCAACCGGGTGAACGATCTTTCGCAAGCGAAGTTGGGTGAAATGCAGGTCGTGTTGGTGAGCGAATTCAGCGATCATCCGATAGTACGATCGCTGCAGGGATCACGCCTCGCTTTAATTGTTCCTCGTTCGATTTCGCAACGAACCGCTCAACTGCAAAGCGCCGACGCGTCGAAAGCCGTTGAGCTGGCTTTCACTGGCCCTAACGGCGCTGCCGTGAATGTAAGTGGCAGAACAGAACGGACAGGTCGGATACCCCTCATGGTCGCAGCAGAAAAAGGGACTATCCAAGGCATTAGCGCCGACCGCGGAGCGACGAGGATTGTCGTGGTGGGCGAGTCTTTGTTTCTCGCCAACGTTCCGATCAAGAACGGAGCCAACCGCGACTTTGCCCGGAATGCTGTGAACTGGCTGTTGAATCGTGATGTCCTCCTGGAAGGCATCGGTCCGCGACCGATTAAGGAGTATAAAGTCGTCCTGACAGAGACTGAAATGAGGACTTTGCGCCGCATGTTTCTGGGCGGATTTCCTGGCGCAGTGATGTGCTGCGGCTTTTTGGTTTGGCTCCGGAGACGCGATTGACATGAACTCCACAACCGCAAAGTGGCTGGTCGGCGCAGCCTTGGGCTTGTTTGCCTACATCATGTTGATCGAGCGACACAGTCCGGACTCGGAACAACGAGCGTCGCAGGCCGCAAAGCTGTTTCCAAATTTCGACACCACCAAAGTCACCAGCATTGAAATTGTCCGAACCAACCAATCGATTCGAGTTGAACAGGTGAACGATCGCTGGCAGTTGACGACTCCCTTTTATCCTGCGCAAAGCACCGGCATTGAAGGCCTTCTTCAGTCCGTCAGCCAGATCCAGCAGCATGCTCACATTCCTCCGGAGGACTTGGCCAAGCAGCCGGGCTGGCAGGCATCGTTCGGCTTTGCGCCGCCGCGGGCCACCGTGACCGTACAAGAAGGAACCAACCGCATCCAGTTTCATGTAGGTTCCAAGACCCTGATGAGCGAACAACTTTACCTGCAACTCTTCGGAGACAAAGGGCTTCACGTCGTCGATTCCGCATTCCTCGATCATTTGCCAGACTCCGCAACGGAGTGGCGGCATCCTATGCTCGTGCATTCAGAGCGGTTGTCGTTTGATCGGCTGTCAGTGACCAACGGAACTCGGGTATTTGAAATTCAGCGAGAGAGCACCAACCAGATTTGGCGATTGACGAAGCCGCTCCCTGCGGCGCGGGCCAACTTCAACTCCGTCGATTACCTCATCAAACAACTCTGGAATACTCGGGTCAGCCAGTTCGTCACGGATGATCCCAAGGCAGATCTCGAACCGTACGGCTTGCAATCTCCAGAGGTGGAACTGACCCTCGCCCAAGGAACCAATCCGGTTTTCCAAATTCAATTTGGCAAGATCTCCACCAACGATCCAACCCAGGTCTATGTCCGACGCCTGAGCCACACAAACATCGTCCTAGCGCCGTTGGAGCTGGTTGAGATCCTGCGAAAACCTCACACCGAGTTCCGGGATCGCACGTTGCTTTCGTTCGACCGCGCCGCAGTGGATCGCATTGAGGTACTAGCGCCGAGCGAGCGATTTGCGCTCCAGCGGCAGACCAACGGGGTCTGGTCGATTGTCGAGCCATTTCAAGCGGACGCGGACTCACAGATCATGCAGGAATTTCTCGATACCTTGGGCAAACTGGAGATTGAAAAATTCGAGAAGGACCTTGTCACAGATTTCTCATTGTACGGACTGTCACCACCGGCGCGGCAATACCTCCTGAAGAGCGCGGTCACCAACGCGACCGGAGTCACCAACCAACTCATGGCTCAAGTGGATTTCAGCACGAATCGGGTGAATACAGTCTTCGCCCGCCGTTTGGGCGAGACATCCGTCTATGGGGTCAGTTACGTGGACACTCTGAGGCTGCCTCATCAAGGGGCATACCAAGTGCGTGACCGGCGCATTTGGCGTTTCGCTTCCAGCAACGTCACGAGCCTAACGATCATGCAACGTGGCCAATCATTCCCGCTGACCCGCAACGCGGCGCGTGGCTGGTCCACAAACCTCGTCGAGAACGAAGCTGTGGAGGAAGCGTTGCACAGGCTAGGCCAATTGCGAGCCATTGACTGGACAGGACGGGGCGAGGACAACCTCAGGCTGCTCGGATTTCGCGACAGCGCCCACAAGCTTGCTCTTGTCGTGAATACGGGTGGAAAACCACAAACCTTGACTGTCGAATTTGGTAACCCAGCTCCGAGAGGCAACCGCTATGCGGTCGTTCGATTGGAAGGCGGAGAGCCGATCATCTTTCAATTTCCAGGCATGTTATACCAACATCTGGCCCAGTATCTCAGCTTGCCTCCGGTGGCCTCGACTCCATGATATGCTGCGCTCATCTCCAAGGCGCTCTCGGCTGCTTCGCCTCCTTCGGTGGGGGCGTCTGCTGGTGCTGCTCCTGCTGCTGTTGATCGTCGGCAGTTTCTTTTATTTAAATACGGTCGGCCTTCCCGGCTTTCTTCAAAATCAACTGGAGACAGAACTTCGGACGCGCGGCATCAATCTCCAGTTTGACCGCGTACACCTTCGCGGCTATCGCGAGTTGGTGGCGAAGAACGTTCGCCTCAGCCAAAAGCCTGACGCCAACGGTCCTCTGTTTCTAATCAACGAAGCTGAATTGCGGCTCGATGCTGCGGCGCTCAAACGGTTCCAGATTCGTCTTCAGACTCTCGCCGTTCGCGGAGCGAAATTGATTTGGCCGCTGGTGGTTTCGAATTCTCCCGTCCATTCGCTGTCGGTGGACGATATCGCGACCGAAGTCCACTTTTTGCGGAACGATCAGTGGGAGTTGGCGAACATGACGGGACGTTTCTTAAATGCCGACATTCATGTGTCCGGCACAATCTCGAACGCGCTGGCGCTCCGCCAGTTTTTTTCGCCTCGTCCAGGTCCGAAACCTGGAGCGGAGACGCAAACGCGTTTTTTGGCGATCGCGACGAATTTGGCACAGATAAAATTTAGTTCGCCAACGAAGGCCACGATTGACGTCCAGGTCGATGGCCGTAACGCCAATAGTTTTCGGACATCACTCGAATTTGATGCACCGAGGGCGGCCACGCCTTGGGGCCAATGGGAAAACTTACATCTCAACTTGGATTTGTCACCGTCTCGGACCACTGGAGACATGACGCAGGCTGAGGTGAATCTCACGTTTGGTGCTGTGGAGTCACCGTGGGGCCAACTAAAAACCGGGAAGCTGGAGACGAGCGTGCTCGGTTCGTTAGCCCACCAAAGTTTGAGCAAGGCAGTGTGGCGAGCCCAATTGGAGAATGCACACAATGGGAGCGGCAAAGCCGAACAGATTTCGATCTCAGGCAATGCCATTCCAACAACCAACAATCCGTCAGTGTTCACAACGGAGCTCATCGTTGAAATGGGCATTCTCCAAACGCCCTGGGGCCGGAGCAGAACCAACCACTTCGCCTCTGATCTCGTCCACTCCTTGACGAATCTCGCTTCTGTGGCTGGCAGTTGGCGGCTGATGGCTGAAGAGGTGGAATCGAGTCTAGGGTCGTCCGAACACGTCGTCTTCTCCGGACGATTCGCTCCGGCGAACGCCACATCAGGAGAGCAGATGGCCAGCGCAGATTGGGGGTTGTGGAGCCGGCTCAAGCCGGTCTCTCTGGATTGGGAAGGCGAGCTCAACCACGTTGTGTCGGCCACAGCGGCAATTGAAAAGCTGTATTGTGTCGGCCAATGGCGCGTCCCCGAGCTCACGATTCACCGCTGGGAGGCGTCTCTTTATGACGGCCAATTTCAAGCCGCCGCCACACTGAATGTGAATAGCCGCGAACTTCGGTCCCAGGTGAGCCTTGATTTTGACCTGCACCAAATTTCACAGATGCTCACCACCAATGCGCAGCGCTGGCTTCGGCAGTTCGACTGGGAGACCCCGCCCCACATCGCGGCGCAAGGGCGTCTGATCCTCCCGGCGTGGACCAATTCCCAGCCGAACTGGCAAACCGAAGTGTTGCCCACTGTCGAGGTCACCGGAAACTTTGAGGGAAGCCCTGGGAGCTTCTTCAAAGTGCCAGTGAGTTCAACGCGCGCTCATTTCACGTTGACGAATTTTTTCTGGCGCGTGCCGGATTTAGTGATAACACGCCCGGAAGGGGAAGCTCATCTCGGTTACAGCGGCGACATGCAGACGGCGGACTATCATTGGATTGTTCAAAGTCAAATCGATCCAAAAGTCTTGAAGCCTCTCTTGGAACAGGAGCAGCAGCAGGCATTGGATCTCTTCAAGTTTACCGCTCTGCCTGTGATTGAAGGGCAAGTCTGGGGCTCTTGGCAGGAGCCCGAGCGCATAGGCTTCGTGGCTCACGTGGCAGTGACGAATTTTACTTTTCGCGGTGAAAGCTTCAATGTCCTCAACACAACAGCCCGGTTGACGAATCTGTTCCTCAACTTCAGCGACCTCAAAATCCGCCGGGATAATCAGGAGATAACAGCACCGTCCGTCGGTTACGATCTGCGGGCGGGGTTGCTGTTTGTGACGAACGGCCTGAGCACTATGGATCCCGATCTGGCGACCAAAGTCATGGGGCCAAAGATTAGGGCCGCGATCCAGCCCTACCATTTTATTGAGCCTCCGACGGTGGTCGTGAATGGATCCTTGCCCATGGACGGCGACGCCAAGGCTGACGTCCATTTCAGAGTGGTGGGGAAGTCATTTAATTACTGGAGATTTAACGTTCCAGAAATCTCCAGTGATATTTATTGGCGAGGCGACCATCTTTCCATTTCTAATCTGCAGGCTAAGTTTTACGCCGGAAGACTGGCCTGGGAAGGGCACTTTGATTTTACCGACAACGACAACCCGCAATTTGGTTTTCGCGGCGGCGTGGCCGAAGCGGATTTGCGCTTGCTCATGGGTGACATGACTCGCACCAACAATCATCTCGAAGGGGTCCTCAACGGGAATCTGATCATTACATCCGCAAACGCAAGCGATTGGCAAAGTTGGACCGGGTTTGGCGATGCCCGTCTCCGCGATGGCTTCTTATGGGACATTCCGATCTTCGGCGTTTTTTCTCCAGTGTTGGAGAAGATTGTTCCCGGTCTGGGCAAAAGCCGCGCGAGCGCAGGCTCGGCTACCTTCTCGATTCGGAGCAGTGTCATTCACACCGCTGATCTGGAAGTGCGCTCACCCGCATTTGGACTTCAATATGAAGGCACCGTTGACTTCAATGGCAACGTCAACGCGCGGATGCAAGCAGAACCCTTTCGCGATGCGTGGGGCGTTGGGCGAGTCGTCAGCCTCGCCCTCAGGCCTTTGACGAAAATGTTCGAATACAAAGTAACAGGAACTTTGAACGATCCAAAAAGTGAACCGCTTTACATTCCCAAAATATTGCTCTGGCCCTTCCAACCCTTCCGGACGATCAAGCAGATATTCTCACTCGATGAGCGCAATTCGTCGGTATCTCCGCCTGCCGCGACTCGCGCGCCTTGACCTCCGACGTCGTCGGTCTCGCCGTATCACATCAAAACGAGCATTAGAATTCCGAGGACAATCCGATACCACGCGAACCCGACGAACGTGTGCGATTGGACAAAGCGCAACAGCCACTTGACGACCGCAAAAGCGGTGACCGCAGCCACAATCGAACCTAGGAGAAGCATCGGCCAGTCGATGGTTTCTCCAGCGGAATGCCGGAGCGCACTCACGGTTTGCAATCCGGCGGCCGCGAGCAGCGTGGGAATGCCCAGAAGAAAAGAGAACTCGGTCGCCGCAGATCGATTCAATCCCAAGACCAGCGCCGCCAGAATAGTCACACCGGATCGCGAGGTGCCTGGAAAAACAGCCGCCAACAATTGAGCAAGACCCACCGCGATGGCGATGCGCCACGTGAGTTGATCGCTCAACGCGCGGTTCCGCAACCACTGTTCTACCACTAAAAAAAGAACACCCCCGATGAGGGTCGCGCCGGCGACTGGCGTGACCGTCTCTGGCAGTTTGAAATGAAGCTTTTTCAGGATCAAACCACCTATCCCGGTGATGACAAAGGCAACGGTGAGCTTCAGCAGATAATCGCGCGTTGACGGGTCACGCCATTTAAAGAGGAGCTCCTCCAGTCTTCCCCAAAAAACGACCATGACAGCCAGTACGGCTCCGCTTTGGATCACTGTATTAAAAAGATCCGATTGGCGCGGCAGCCAATGCTCAGCCAAAAGGAGATGGCCCGTGGACGAAACCGGGAGAAACTCGGTGACTCCTTCGATAATTCCGAGGCAAATGACCGCAATCCATTCTGGCATGACGTGTGTTTAGACGCGAAAGACGTCACAGTGACAAGCGGCAAATGATGTCACCGCAAAGATGATATCTGCTCCTGCGGCTGGATTTTCCCGGAGATGATGTCTCCGTTAATCGCGCTCAACTCCCAACCCTGTGATGCCACGGTGAGCGTTACAGCCCCAACATCGCTGGTGTAAATCACCGGAATTTTCAGATGCGCCAGCCGATCGCGCAGTTTCCGGCTGGCTCGAGCATGAGCTGGAAATTCCGCGGAAGCGACAACAATTGCCCGAGGCCGAAGCGTTTGGATCAGATCGTTGTTAAGCGGTTCATCCTGGCCGGGTAGTCCTGTGACGATGACATCAGCCCGCAATTCGGGTTCGCGTTCGAGGAGCTTCCTTTGTCCCAACTTCCCCAGGTCCGAAAGCAACAGAACCCTGAGACCGTGATATTCTCGATGCAGAACAATCGTATTGTCGTCCGCCTGAGAAAAACTGTCGTTCGGATCGGGATGCAGAACGGTCCAGCCACCGAGGAGATCTCTGCGGTTGGCCTGGCGCCATCGCTCTGGCGAATTTTCCAATTCTTGAATGATTCGCCGATAAGCAGCAGAACGAAAACGAACCGAACTCGTGACGACTTGCGGGATGGAAAAGCTCTGCGTCAAAACCGTCATTCCTCCCACATGATGCACGTCGCCATGAGTCAGCACCAGATGAGGCAAGGAGTTGACGCCCTGCGCACGCAGAAACGGCCGGACCACAAACTCGGCGCTGGTCCCATCGCCGCAATCGATCAGCAAATCATCGGCGCGTCCGGGCGCATCGACGAAGAGAGCGCTGCCCCCAAGAGGGAGAACGGTCAACCGCATCGTATCCTTTCCCAGGTTCCAAACAGTAAACCAAATGCCCGCCATGAGTGTGAGCCCAAGCCCGGCCCATAATCTTCGTTGTGGAGCAAAGAGCCATCCCGATACACAGGCTCCGAGCAGGCCATAGTAAACAACAAAGTGGAAGAACGTCGGCGGACGGACATAAAAGTATGCGCCAGGCTGTAGGGCGGCCCATTCGCTGAGACAGATCATGATTTTCATCCAGAGCCAAGCACTGTGATTGAAGAGCTCGGTCAACAGCGGAAACCAGTCGCCACAGAGCAGACTTCCCAAATTTGCCATCAAAGCGAAACTGCTCAATGGAACAATGACCAAGTTCGCCAGCAGACTGACGGGCGTGATGAGATAAAAGTAATAGGCGATTAACGGGAGCGACCCAAGACATGCCGCCAGGGAGGTCGCCAGGCTGCCTGTCAGATAACGAAGCGGGCGCTTCACCCATAGCTGCCAGCGTGGACGCAATTCGGCAGGCAAGAGTGGATCCCCTTGCAGGAGCCGTTCCTGCACCTTCTCCATGGGGGGAAGCAAGAGCGCGATGCTCAGGACAACGAAAAAGGAAAGTTGAAAGCCGGCCTGAAGAAGCTGGCTTGGCTCCCAGATGAGAATGATGAGAGCGGAGGCAGAGAGTGAATTGATCAAGTCGCTAGGCCTCCTCAGCGCCCAACCCGCCGTGATAATGCTCATCATGATCGTCGAGCGGATGGCCGAGGATTGCCAGCCTGTTGCCGAGGTGTAAAACCAGAGCAGAGGAATAATCACAAGAGTGCAAATCGGACGGGGCAATTGCAAAACCCGCAACACACTGACAAGAATCCCAGCGATAAGAGCGATGTGAAGCCCGCTGATTGCGAAGATATGCAATGTGCCAGTGCGCATAAAGGGTTCGGAGACCTCCTGGGTCAGCGCGGTTTTCCAGCCCAAGGTCATCGCCCAAAGCAGACGCAGTGGCTCATCCTCGCCCGGGAGGCCTTTGGAAAGATTCCTTTGAGCCCAAGAGAGGAATCGGTCCGACCACGGCGGCGAGCGCGGAGGGCCATCGTCGCTCGTGACTGCGCGCCAATCATTCGGGCTTTCGGTCATTAATTGGTAATAAATACCCTGGCTGCTTAAATACGCTCGATAATCAAACAAGCCTTCGGCGCCACGGCCCTTGGGCAGACGCAACACGCCAATCACCTCGACGACTTGTCCACCGTAAAACTGATCACCGAGAAGCCCGGGCGTGCTAACGGCGACTCGGCCAAACGCCGGCTGCCACTTATCCTTGCGAGCCAGTTCACTAACGCGCAATTGCGCAATGGATCGCCACGAGGGGCGATCGTCGCGCTCGAAGACACGTTGGACCGGAGTTTCACAGAGTTCGCCTCGCAAGGTGACGTATTCGATTTTCTCTCCGATGAGGGTCCGGAGATCGGAGGGTGCAAGCAGCGCGGTGCGGGCTGCCAGGCTGGTCCAGCCAGTCAGAACGATCAGCGGCCAGACACAAATAGAACTCAGCCGGACACCGGACAGCGCCAGCAACGCGAGGGAAAATGATCCGGCGAAGAGCCAAACCAGAGGGACGGTGATGTAGTTAGCGACTAAGATGCCGCCGGCGAAAAGCAATGCCACTGCTGGGAGTGGGCCTCTCATTGGACTAGCACTTTTGTCGGCGCCGCCCCCAGGCCCAGAGCAAGACCAAGCCGATCGCGGCCCCCAACGCATCGATCATCACATCCCAACCGCTTGCGTATCGAGATGAAACAAACGATTGGTGATATTCATCTGTGATGGCGTAAATAGCGGCGAGTGACCAAGCAACCGTGGCGCGGGACCACTTCCACCGAGATGGAACGTCTGGCTCTGGCTCCCGAAGCGCCCGCCACAAAAGCGCGCAGAGGATGGCATATTCGGTCAGGTGTCCCCCCTTGCGAACGATCAACTGGACTTGGCGGATTCGGTGCTCAGAAATGTCAGGCTTAAGCCAGCGGAGAAAAGGTCCGGTAAAACGAGAGGTTCGATCGCCCGACAACACATCGGTGGAGGCGAAGAAAATAAGTGACATCCAGACGACGACAGGGCACCAGGATCTGAGCAATGGAGAACTTCCCTTCACCGTCGAAGGAAACTAGCTCACCTTGGTTAAATCAATTCAAATCGTTTGCTAAAAATTCCAATCTCTGGCAATCAGGGGCCGCTCTTATGAAAAGTATCGCTCTGTTTTCGATTATCATCGGGCTGGAATTGAGCGCGGTTTGCCAGGGGCAAATCCGCGACCTCACAGCCCAGCCCTCGGAAGTGTTAGCACGGCTGCACTTCGCTGGCTTTGATCAGCTCACAGGGACGACCAATGCCACTACGATGCGCGAGGTCTGGGAGTTGCCGGTTAGCATCGAATTGCGTGATCAAGCACTGCAAAAAGTGGCCGGTGCCCTAGCTCAATCATTCACTCCTCGAACAAACGCCGCTCTCCCAGACGCATCCCCATTGATTCGTCCGCTGTTGGACGATCTCTGGCGGAAGGAATCCTACTTTGAGTTGAGGGCCCGAACTAATAGTCCCATGGAATGGACGCTGGCCATTCTGTTGGATCAAGAGCGCAGCCGACTTTGGCAGACGAATTGGATTCAATTGTCCTCCGGCTGGGACATTATGCGTTCCGGGAGAACGAATCCAATCTCCTTCACCACGATCGATTCATGGTTTCTGATCAACTTTGCCCAGGGCTCACAGAGCGGTTCATCGACGAATTCTCAAGTCTATCAGCGGGTCCGCGCCAATGGGCGACCCATCGCCGCAGCCAAGGATTATTGGTTGAAGGCGGAGGCTGACTTCCCTCAGCTGGCGCAAAGTTTGTCCTTCCCATCATGGCGCCAAGCTCCTTCCATGGAACTGATCGTCACTGGAAAAGGACTTGGCTTGCGGGCTCAGGCGCATCTCGCATTTTCCAAACCAATGCCGTGGTCGATAGAAAAGTGGCGGATACCAACCAACACCATTACCGATCCGGCAAATAGTCTGATCGGCTTTACCGCAGTGCAAGGGCTGGCGCCTTTGCTTAGCGGCGAGTCCTTCGAGAATAATTTGGGGATGAAACCCGCTCCCAACCAGCTTTTCATTTGGGGTCAATCGCACGCTCCGTTTCAAATTCTCGCCGCTCTCCAGGTCGGCAACGCAACGAATGTGCTTCGAAATTTATCGGCCAATTGGGTCCCACTTCTCAACTCGAATCTGATCCACTATGGGATGGGTCAGATCGAATCTCCAACGAACCGGCTCCAAATTGTCTGGAGTGGATTGCCGATCATTGTGCCGTATCTGAGCCCCGCGCCCGAGCCCAGCAGTGACTTTGTGGTGGCTGGTATTTTCCCAATCGCTCCCAGCACAAATCCCGCTCCCTCCGCCCTGCTAGCGCAACTGACGAGCCGCACCAATCTGCTGTATTATGACTGGGAGATCACCGAGAGCCGTCTCACCCAGGTGCGGCCTTTGGTTCAGTTGCTTTCTATGTTCACCACCATTCCTCAGACGGATACCAATTCGCTGAGCACCCGCTGGCTGGAAGCGGTAGGGTCGCAATTAGGGAATACAATCACCGAGATCTCCGCAGAGTCGCCCCAGGCGCTGACCTTCGTGCGAAACTCTCATATCGGGCTCAGTGGGCCGGAATTGGTCGCGCTCGCGTATTGGTTGGAAGGAACGAATTTTCCTCGGATCAACTACCGGATTTCTTTTCCGCCGCCGAGGACTTCCAGGAAGAAATAACCGGATTTCAGCATGCTGAAACTAGGTGTTAACATTGACCACGTCGCCACGCTGCGCCAGGCCCGCTATCAAGGGAAGGCGGCGGGTGAACCCGATCCGGCCGATGCCGCCATCATTTGCGAAGCCGCCGGAGCTCACGGAATCACCATTCATTTGCGGGAGGATCGCCGACACATTCAAGAGCGCGATGTCTGGAGTATCCGTGAGATCGTGAAGACTCGCCTGAACCTGGAGATGGCCAATGCGCCGGAGATCCTTGCGCTGGCCCTCAAGGTGAAGCCCGAGATTGTCTGCCTCGTTCCTGAGCACCGTAAGGAGGTGACGACCGAGGGAGGATTAGAAGTCGTCGGCCAGTTGAAAGATCTGATCGATACCCGGAAAAGACTCAACGACGCCGGGATCGAAGTCAGTCTCTTTATCACTCCAGACCTGCGGCAAGTTGAAGCGTCGGCTAAAGCGGGAGCTCAATTCATCGAATTGCACACGGGGGCTTTTGCCGAGCAGTTCCACGAGCCAGAGCAGAGGCACGGAGAGATCCAGCGTCTCGTGATCGCAGCGAAACGGGCGCACGAGATCGGCCTCCAGGTGAATGCGGGGCATGGATTGAATTATCAAAATCTTTCGTCTCTGCATTGCGTACCACACTTGGTGGAACTTAATATCGGGCACAGCATCATCAGCCGTTCGATTACCGTGGGGCTGCACCAGGCCGTTCAGCAGATGCTGCGGCTGATGCAGAACGACGCAGCCTGAATGAGCGCCGGAAACCTACCGCTTCAACGAAACGGCAGTTAATGATTCTAGGAGTCGGCATAGATATAATTGAGGTGGCGCGCATTCAGACTTCGCACGAGAGATTTGGGGAGCGATTCCTGCGGCGCATCTTGTGCCCAGGCGAGATCACTTATTGTTTGTCAAACAAACACCCGGCACCACATATAGCCGCCCGATTCGCTGCGAAAGAAGCAATCTCCAAAGCGTTTGGCACTGGCATCGGTCGGCACTTGGGCTGGCAGGACATGGAAATCGCGCGAAGGGATTCAGGGGAGCCGTTTGTCATTTTCCATGGCATCGGCTTGAAGCTGATGGAAGTGCGGGGAGGAAGATTATCGCACGTCAGCCTCAGCCACACTGCAATCTATGCGGCAGCCGTGGCGATCTTGGAAACGTAGCCCCACGCAATTCCACAACGGACGTCGGCCGCCGATGGATGTGGTTAAAAGAATGGCATCGCACTGCGACCCAGGATCGGCGCCAAGGCTCTCCACGCCCCGTTTCATTGTTATTCCAAGTCGCTCTCAAGTTGGAATTAAGACCTCTCGACATCTGGTTCCCCGCTGTTTTCAATGGAATAGGTCCACAGCGGATGAAGACCTTTTTTTTCATCCCGCCAGGCTGACTGGAGTTTGGACCTATTGGCCGCCTTCGTCTCCCGGAGGGAGATTCGAGAATAGCCCGGCAGTTGACTGCCGGGTTCGCATGAGCGATTGCATAAGTCCCGCAGGGACGGCCGAATCCCCAATGTCCTACGTCAGCTCCTACTGTCTGTTCAGGACAAAGGATCGCCGGAGAATGGTTCAATCGTCCCTTCGGGACAGCAATTCTCTCCATGAACCTGGGTGGGGTGAGACTCTCTCCGAGCTGTAGTCTCCGAGCCGGAAGCCGTCGAACCCTGACATTTTTGCCGATCAGAATATCAGGACTCGACGGAGTCTCGCCCCACCAGTGGATGGGTTCATGGCCTCGATTCACGTCCAAATTTTGGAGGTGTTCCCTGCCCATGAACCTGGGTGGGGTGAGAGTCCCCTCGAACCCTGACCTTTTCTGGCGCTCGAGCATGTCAGGGCTCGACGGCTTCCGGCTCGGAGAGAGTCTCGCCCCACCGTTCAAGGGCGCAATGCGCGCCTTCCGTTCGCCGTATGTAGTCCCGGCTTCAGCCGGTGGGGCGCCGACACTTCCAGACGCGTTGGATTGTTTGACGCTAAAAACAGCAGTTCA
>CAMAWP010000102.1 GCA_945861765.1 Akkermansia muciniphila
TCTCCGGGATCGGAGCAGGCCCTGGCAGCGGGTTCTCCTTGACCGGCAAAGCGTCGATGAACCTGTTCAGTTCTTTTTCTGAAAACGATCCTTTCTTGAGTTCCGATTTTTCGGTTTCTCGCCTCGTCATCTCGGCCAGTTGACCCGGATTAGCCACCACGTAAGGCGTGAGGAATATCACTAACTCGGTCTTGGTATCTTCGGTGATTTTTCGCTTAAAGAGCGCGCCGAGCAAGGGGATATCTCCGAGCAATGGAATCTTGCGATCCGTTGACGTCTTATTATTTTCCATCAAACCGCCGATCACGATGGTCTGTCCGTGAGGTGTGACAACGACTGTTTCGGCGTAGCGCGTGGCAATGACCGGCGCTCTGAGCGTTTCGTTAATGGCGACAGTTTGGGCGGTCAGCGTCGAGATCTCCGGCGCCACAATCATTTCCACCAGCCCGTCCGAGGTAATGAAAGGCGTGACTCGCAGGATGATGCCGACATCGCGATACTGAACCTGTGTGCTGATCTGGCCGTTAGCGCCGATCTGGGAGCTGGCGGGAATGGGAACAGATTGGCCGACTGTAATCGATGCTTGCTGATTATTTCGAGCTAGGATCGACGGCCTCGACAAGACCTCCAATTTGCCAGCCTCGGCCAGTGCTCGCAGCGTAACAGTGTAGTCGCTCCCTAGGAGCTGGTAGAGACCACCCGGAGACGTTCCGGAGGCTCCCTGCGCGGCCAAACCAAAAACATTGTTCACCAGTCCGGTCGTGGAATTACCGGTTTTTTTTGCGTAACTCCCTTCCAAACCGACATCCAGACTATTCTTGTAAGTGACTTCCAAGAAAACCACCTTGATCAGCACCTGTGGCTTTGGCCTGTCCAGGTTTGTAATGACCTGGCTGATGTGCTCGGCGGTGGCATCGTCCGTGATCACGATGATGCGCCGGGTCTCTGGATCACTTGATATCATGGCCTCGCCGATGCTGGTGTTGTCGTATCCACCCTGGCTGCTGCCGCCGCCTGACCGGCTCGATCCGGAGCTTCGGGTGCTGGATCGCGAGGTGGATCTCTGCTGGGCGTAAGCGTCACTCGCGCTCCACCAGCAAAGGCATAGGAGCAAGAAGGTAAATCGTTTCGATTTTAAGAGTTGATACAACATGGCTTTTTGGTTTCTTTGTTTGCTGTTTCGTTGCTTCTATTCAAAATGGAGGGCGGCCTTCAGACCGCCTGGGTTGACGTTGAAGGCGTCATGCCCAGCTCCGACTGTTTAACGAATCCCGCAGTCACACTGACAGACGCAGAGCTTTCAAAAAGCACTCGTTAAAGCCGGTTTTCTCAAGCGGACACTACTATCGCCTCTGGGTGTTTCCGCCACCGCCACCACCGCCGCCGCCACCGCCAAAGGTGCTGTTTCCGAAACCGCCACCGCCGCCCTGGTTGCCGGAATTTCGGTTGTTCAGCGCATTATTGTTCTGGTTATTGTTGTTCCGAGACGAGTTCCGGCTGTTTTGACCCTCGAACATGGTCCGCAGAATTTCTTCTACGTTCTGGGCATCCGCGTTTTCCAGTGAATAAACAAATACCTTCTGCTTCTTGGCTGGATCGGCATCCAAAGCTGTGATCATCTGTTCAATCTGACGCATGAGCTCTGGCGAAGCGCTCACGAGAAGCGATGCGGTCCGTTCATCCGCCACTGCTTTCACTTGTCCCATTTTCTTCATGCGTTCGCTGCCTTGTTGCTGGTTTCCACCGCCTCGCCCACCGCCACCACCGAAACCGCCCCGGCCACCGAAGCCTCCTCCTCCCGGGTTAAACTGAAACCCTCCAAATTGGCTCCCCTGGTTGGAGCTCCTAGTGGTATCGGGAAACAGTTCCGCAAGATGATCCGCCATGTCCAATGGATTTGAATTCTTAAGATGGAAAACGCGCAGCTCAGTCACGTCATCGACGGATTTGTCGATCTCCTCCACCAGCTTCTCAATCGTGGGCATATATTCTTCCGGAGCGCTCACGACCAAAGAGTTGCTGCGTTCGTCCGCCGTTGCCACGACGCGTGAAGCCGCCTGACGTGCTTCGCTGGCCCCGCCGCCTCCCTGTCCGCCGCCGCCGCCCCCGCCGCCCCGACCCCCACCACCAGCAACCCGACCACCGCCACCTCCGAAACCTCCGCCGCCACCCCCGGGAAAACCACCGCCGCCGTTAAACAACTGCTGAAAGGCTCCACCAACACCGCCACCGCCGGCACCACCTCGACCGCCTTGATTTCCTCGGGCGTTGGCTGAAGTGTCGAACAGTTCCTTGACAACGGTCGCCAATTCTTTCGCATCCGCATAACGCAAGGGGAAAACTCGAATGGAGGAAATGCTGGAGATCGAAGTGTCGAGCGCTCTGACGATTTCGACCATGCGCTTGATGTTGGCTTGAGTATCGGTAATTACCAACGCGTTGCCGCTTTCGTTGGCAGTCATGATCGCATAATCCTTAAGCAACGGCTGTAAATCACGGATCATCTGAACAGCGTTGGCGTACTTGACAGGGACAATTTGCGTCACCATCTCGTCATTCTTTGGAATGAGTGAAGGATCAGCGCCGTTTTTCACTGGCAGGTCGCGCTTCCGGGCTTCGTCGCGGCTGACAATCGTCAGGGTCCGGCCATTTCGGATCGCGGCGTACCCGCTCTTGTTCAAGATTGAATTCAGAAGATCGACTGCTTCGTCCTTGGTGAGAGGCTGGTAGCTCCACACATCGACTTTGCCCGTCACCTGGGTTTCCAGAACGATGACGAAGCCCGCAGCCTTGCTGAGATAATCCAAAACGGTGTCCAACGCCACGCCTCGAAAGTTAAGGCGAATCCCCTTCTCGCCATTCGCGACCAATTCGGGAGCGGCCACGGATACCCCATTCGTCAGCTTGTCAACGGGCTGAGCCGTCTGTTGAACGATGTTCGTCTTGCTCAGGGCCGACTGAGCTTCAGCGGGGCGGGCCTGACCAGTGTCAGTCACGGGTTGGGCGATTGTCGTGAAAACTCCGATTGTGATGATGGCTAACGTTGCGTAGATCTTCATGGTTTTCCTTTGTTTAGCTCTTCTTCGCGTTTTTGCATTAATCTCTTTAACACCTCATCGGCGTCGCCACTACTGGTGCTGGCGGGCTGAGTGTCGCTGGTTGAAGTTTCGCTCGATGAAGCGGAGGTTAGACTTTGGCCGCTGGAACCGTCGCTCCTCCTGGAATAAGACCTCCGCGTGTCGCTTCTCCGACTGTCAAACCTCCCACTATCGCCTCGTGCGCTCTCACTCCTGCTGTTGTCGCTGCTCCCGCTGATGCTATCGAAAGCTGCTGTCACGGCGATCAACTGCCAAGGATCTGCGTCTTTCCGCTTCATTTGCATTCCGATGGGAAGCTTCACTTCGTTGCCTTCGGATTCCAGCTTGACCTCCTCAATCGAGATTTCAAGCACCTTATAGCCCGCAATGACCTCGGTGGGTTTGAGAACTTTTTTGTACTGCGCATCGGAGCCGTCGAAAAAGGCCAAAGCCTCCCCGCCATCAATCAGCGTGCCGACCAGTGCAAACGCTTCTGTCTTGGATTGCTTTTCCACTTTGGGCGGCGGCCCTTCCACCAACCCAGGCCGACGATTCGGATTAAAGATGTTTCGCTCCGCAATGAGCTTAAATGCCTGATACTCCTGACTCGGGGGAGAGTTTGTCTTGCCAGCGCCCATCGCGACACAGGTGATGAAGGAAAGAATGAGCAGCGACGCAGCAGGGGTCGCCAGGCTGTGTCGCCGAACTCGGGAACCGTCCGCGTTCAGTTGCTTGGAGAGTCCGTCGATGACGGAATTGCACTCTCGATTGACCGCCGCTCCCAGCGTAATTGGTGATCGTTTCATTTGTCTTCAGGTAAAAGTAAGAGGCCGGTGAATCGCACCGCGAGAGACAATTGCTGCCCTTGGCTGTCTCGCGCCAGGATCTCGATATCCTCCATCCGCAACGGCAGCGGGTCTCTCTCAAGATTATGGAGGAAGTGAGTCAAGTTCTCGATGGTGCCCACGGCATCGGCGCGGCATTCCAGGGTGATATAATCGTCGGCGTTGCGCTTCGATGTTGTTTTGATTCCGTTAAATCCGATTTGGCTCTCCCGCGCCCAACGATCGACCGATTTAAAGACCTCGCTCTCCGCGACTGAAGTATCGGAAGGCAGCGCATTGGTCTTCATCTCGTCCCACCGGCGCCTGATAGTTTTCTCCCGATCCAGTAACACAGTTCCTTTCGCCACAGATTGGGTTAGCTCTAAAATGCGTTGGGATCGGTCTTTCCAGACTCGAATCAATGGCGAGAGGACCATCTTATCACCGACCAAAAGGATCACGGTGCTGATTGCCGCGATGGTCAGCAACTTTTGACGATTTCTAATTTTCATAACTCACCCCTTCATTCCATCGAAAGTTGAAAGTGAATTGGAGGTCGGGAGCTTTTCCCCGAACTTGATCCCGGTGCAGATCGACAACCTCTTTGGCTTTTGCAAATTGGTCCAGCATCTTCATGTAAGCCTGGTTATCTTTGGCAACGCCGGAGCAGGAGATCGTCGAGAGATCCTTTATTTCCAGTCTCTTGACGGAGACCGATCCATCTTCGGGAAACGCCTCGGTGAGTCTTCGAATAATCCTTAAACTCCGAATGGACTCATCGTACCAGGGTCGAAACTTGCGAATTTGCTGCTGCAAGCCATCCAGTTCGACGACCCTCGGTTCCATGCTCCGCCATTTGGAATCAAGGGACGAAAGTTTCCAATGCTGGAAGAAAAACGCCAGTGCCAGGAAAAGCACCACCACCGCCGAGGTCGCTCCAACCGACACCAGCTTGCGCGAGGAAAAACGGGCGAATGCCTGCGGCCAAGCGCTGACTTTCGGGGGCAGGAACTCGAATCCATGGGGTTGCCCCAGCATGTGCCGAGCGGCCATGCCGAGGGCTGGAGAGTTGACTTGATCAGTCGAAAGCGGACTCTGGAAACCGTTGATCTGTTGCGCTCCGCCAGTGCCGGCCTCCAAACCCATGCTCGCCACTCGGGTCCTCAACTCTTTCAGGAGGGGCAGCGTCAACTCCGGCCGACCGAACAACCGGAGCTTCCGGACAGTCTCGCTCAGTGGCCTCGGCAACTGTCCCAGAGTGATTTTGATTTCCCGAGCGACCAAGTCAGCATCCACTTGCTTCTGATTCCCATCGGTCTCGACGGCACCTTCCAACGATCGCAAGGCCACGACGCCATCACCCGAAGTTAACTGAAGCTCCAAGTTACTTTCTCCGATTAACAGCGCTACCACGCCCGCGTCGCTTTCCTTGTCTGCCGACTGCAAAGCTGAGATCGCCAGGGAAAAGCTGAGGGGTTTGAGCTGGGCACCTTTCAATGCTCGTTCGAGAAGTGCCAGATGATTCTTCGGGATGGCAACGATGGTGGCGTGTTGCTCGCCCCCGGGGGCACGATAGCGCGAATACGAAATGGACAAATCATCGGGCGCGTAAGGAAATCCTTTCTCGGCTTCGACATCGAGGAAGCTCCTCACATCCGCCTCAGCAAGGGCCGGCACTTTCGTCTGCAAGGTCAGCGCCCAATTCAACGGCACGCACACCACGCAACGTTTTTCGCGAACGCCCGCTTCGTTCAGGTGATTGCGAATTTCGCGACCAACCAATTCCGGATCGTTGGTGAGCGGGTCGAGCGAGAGCGACGTTTGAAACGAGCGTTGCACCTGCAAGCCGCCGTTAGTCCGGCGGAGAACGACACCCTCCATTCGGTTCCTCTCAAGCTTGAGGCCGATGAGCGTTGTCGGGGGCCGTTTTTTAAATATGGCGATCATTTGTTATTCAAGTAGCTGCGCCGGCACGGCGCGATCTGATTGGGCGAAGAGCTGGTCCTCGTTGGAGTTGGACACCCCCTTCAATGGCGCGGCTCGGAGCGATGTCAACGTTCGCGATCATCGGCTTTTCTGATTCAATTGAGTCAACTCCATTCTGTCTCGCGCTTGAATTCCAAGTGCCCAACCGAGGCGGCTTAAATCTCGACGATAAACAATCTTCGGCGTGCCCTCGCTGGTATCGAAGACGAACTGAGTTCTGCGATATCCACGGCCGTGATGTCCCACCGCCGCGATGTCAGCCGTGAACTGGTAGCACCGGGAAGTAAGATACGGTCCCGCCTGAACGACGCTCGCCTCATCCAAGGCTTGAGTTACCCAACCCATCGAGGTCAAGTTCCCGCCCTGCGATTGGCGAGAGGCCACCACTTGCGAAGCCTTGTCAGGGCCAATACCCGGAACGCACGCGAGCACGGCGGCGGAAGCGGTGTTCACATTGATCAACCCTGGAATATACGTGGCGTTGGTCACAGTCAGATCACCTTCGATCTGGGCCAACTCGTCGGGCTTCATCCTGGTGCGAAGGTAAAACTCGAGAACACTTCCATAGGTTCCCCCCGTGGCCTGAATTTGCTGCTGGATTTCAGTCGCTCGCGCCTGGCCAAATTTCTCCTGCAACAACTGGGGCAGTTCAGTCTGCCCGCCGCCGCTGACGCTAATTCGCGGGGAGCCATTCGTGCGCACATTCGGCTCGCCGCTATAGACGGTGACATAATCCAGAATCCCAGGATCGAGCCTGCTGTCGCGGTTGTCGCTCGGTGGCGAGAGGTCGGCGTCGTTCTCGTTCGCATCGAGGATTCCATTCCGGTTGTAATCCTCACCGTCGAGGATCAACGGGTCGGCTCCGAAAACGAGCCGCAATTCTTCAACGCTTTCAAAATCCGCGTTCTTGCACGAGTAAGCCGGATTACGGGCTTGGTAGGCTTCAGACTCAGCCCCATTGACCGTCGCTTCGCTATTGGTGTCCCGCCAGTCGATAATTCCGGCGGCGAGCTGCGAAGTCATGCGCGGCAAGGCCTGCAGCATTTCAAGCGTAGCCGTGTTGAGGTTCAACTTCGAAGCCTCGTCGATAAGCCCAAAGAAAGGCACGGCGCTTTGGGTTTCCGAATTGGCGCGTCCTATCAACCAAAAGGTCGAGTCTCCTAAAGGGACCTCTTCCTGTTCGTAAGTTTCAATCTCCGGCATTTGTCCGGCATCAACGAGATTGGTCAAGGTGTAGCTGACATACCTCGCTGCTCCCTCAATGGCTTGTTCCGCCTCAACGCCGGCAACGTTGTTGTCCGATGCGCGAAACTCGAAAAACATCGAGTGTCCAAAGTAAAGCGCGATGCTCACCAGACCGAAAGCGATCCAGAGAACTATCACCAGAACGGAACCACGCTCGCGGGCGCGCTGGGTCCTAGAACTGACCTCACCCGGTCTCTCTCCCCATCCGATGTGGTGAGGGGAAACCGTGGCCGTAGTGCGATCCGATGCGAGTCCGCTGCGCTGACAAGCCTGGGGTAATTTCATCGTCCGCCTCCCCCTCGCTGGCCGCCAGCGGCTGCGGCTCCACCACCGGGTTGTGCCGAGCCTCCAGCCTGGCCGCCGCCGCCAGTTGGAGCTCCGCCACCGGGTTGATTCGAACCGGCGGGCTGGCCTCCACCGCCTGGGGTAGCCGAGGCGCCTTGTGCTGCGCTGTTGGTCCCACCACTGCTGACCTGGTTTGTTCGAGCTTGAGTGGTAATAGGAACTACCAATTCAAGGAGCGGCCGCCGCAACCGGTCGTCACGGTTCTCCATGGCAAACTCAATCTGTACCTTGATGGCTTGAAGGTTGGTCGTCGTATCGCTGCTCGAGTCCCACGAGTCCTTCCATGTGGTTCCATCGTAGAAAAGAAACTCGACGGTCTCGACGCCCTCCATCAACGGTTCTTCCACGTTGGTTTCTTGAGTTACCGCTAAAAGATTTCTCGTGATTAAACGCACCAGTTCTTTACCCGCTCGATCGGTCGAATACAGCGGCTCTCGCAGGTAGTAAGCTATCTTTTGCGTCTCCGACCACGGTTGCGCATCGATACCGCTGACACTCCCTGAGCTCGAATCATCAGTGATCCCGGTCGTGGTATAAATTTGCAGGGTGGAGAGCTGGCTATCCGACCCGCCTGATTGGCCTCCCATCCTGCTGGAGAGGTTTCCCAAGCTACCGCTCTGCCTCCCGCCTGTGATCGAGCCGGCCAAGACTCCTCCCGGCGCGAGGGTGGCTCGCAAATCTCTTTTCATGACCGAGATCGCGTGGTTTACAGGAATCGCATCTTCCACAAGCTTTGAAGTCGTCTTCCGTAGCTGGAGCGCTGCGTAGAACACGGTGTTCATCGCGATCAAGACGGTAGCAAAAATAGCGGTGGCGATCAGCACTTCGATCAGCGTGAAAGCCCAAATACTTGAAGCGCTCGATCTCGCTCCACCAGGTTGATGAACTTCCAAATCCCAAGACGATGTCATCCGAGGCTCGAGGCTTCTGATTCGCAGCTTCCCAGCGAGTCCTTCCTCGGCATCTGTCGTCGAACTCAGTTGGGCGGGCAATTTCATTAATTTGGCGGCAGCACGAGCGTGCTTAAAAGCACGCTGTACTCCTGATTTTGGACTTCGTAAATCACTTCAAGCGTCATTAGGCGCATCGAACCTGTATTCCAGTTCTCATTCAGCAATTTCCATCGATAACCATTCCGTTCCCGGCCGAAGTTGCCGCTGTGCGCCGAATCCTGCCACTGACCCGTCACGATCATTTCATTCAAGAGGCTGTCAGCCAGTTGCGCCGCCACGCCCTTGCGTTGAGCGACGACCCCGGCCCGGTTGGCCACTCTCATGCCTTCGATCGCCACCGGAATCACGATAGCCATGAACACTAATGCGGCCAGCACCTCAGCGAACGTAAACGCCGTTTGGAAGTTCCGACCGCGAGTTGACCCGCTCCAAAGCGTTGGTTTTGTTAACAACTTCATATCTTGACCGATCACGGGACTGAGCAATCCAGATGGATTCGGAGTCGGCGTCCAATTTCGATTTTCCAGAACTCGATCGGCCTTCCTGCCAAATAAGCAGGGACCGAACGCTCCCTTCATCGATCGCTCCATCCGGCAGAAAGCGAATCGTGACGATTCGACCATTCGTTCGCCCGCTGTCCGCCAACTCAAAACGAAGTTTATCCGCGAGACGAAACTCCGGCTGTTTGACATCCACAATCTCGTGTCGCTTCCGTTCCACCACCAATGAGGAGGCGACTGGTAGATCTCGGGCGGTGTTTCCATCCTGCTCCCGCAAACCGTAGGTCCCTTCAGTTTGATCCATCCACAGAATCATTGGCGAGCCCACCGATACAGCCTGGTTCTGGCCATAGCGAGCCAGGGAGACAAATCTTCGGGCTTCTGAGTCGAGTTCCCGACCCCGAAAAAAATTAGATAGCGAAGGCGCCACCACAGCGATGACAACCGCCAACAACACCATCACCAGAATCAATTCGATCAACGTGAACGCTCGACAGTCAACAGCACGGCTCAGTCGCGCACCTTTACTAGCCGGGCCCACCGCCGATTTCGTGTTACCCCGAGCGTCAAGCACCCCAGAGGCAGCGGGCGCAGAACAGCGCAAGCGGGGGGCACCACCCACAGCACGGCCGAAGGGCAAGTCCGCGCTCCAAAGCCGCGCTCTTTTCGCCTCTAGATACATATAGACGGGACCCGGTGCAGCGATCCGACAAGACTAGCGCTTCTTATCCTGATTCTGCTGTGTCCAATTTGTGATATCGTCATCGCCACCCACGCGAAGATCAGGCCCCATCGACATGATGTCGTACGTGTCCTCGTTATGCTTCCCTGGGCACTCGTAAATGTAGGCGTTGCCCCAGGGATCTTTCGGAATTTCCTGCTTGAGATACGGTCCGCGCCAGTTCTGCGCGTCTCGCGGCCTTTCCACCAGATCTGCAAGGCCACCTTTGCCTTTGGGGTAATAGCCGTTGTCCACCTCGAAGGAGTCGAGGACAACGCCGAAGTTGGCAATCTGCGTCGAGGCGGCCGTGATTCTCGCCTGCTCTGTGCGTCCGGCGAACTTCGGCACAACGATCGCCGCCAAAGTTCCGAGGATTACCAGCACTAAGAGCAGCTCAACCAATGTGAATGCCCTCTGAGTTCGGTGTCTTGATTGATTTCTGATGGGTTCATTGAGTTTCATAACTTAGGTTCTTTTAATGATTATTTGATGTAGTCCTGAATGGTGAAGATTGGAATGACCATCCCGATGAAGATCGTCCCAATAAATCCTGCGATGAGGAAGAGCATCAGCGGCTCGGCAAAGGCGACTGCCGTCTTGAGCTGTCGGTCCAAGTCACCCTCTGTGACATTGGCTAATCGGATCAGTTCCTGGTCCAGCCGACCGCTCTCTTCCGCGACAGCAATCATCTCGAGCACCGACCCGGTAAAAAGATCGCGGCATCCCGCAAGACTCGCCCCGAGCTGGGCTCCTTCCTTGACGCGCTCGATGGAATACGAAACCGCATCCACGAGAATCTGGTTGCCGATTGATTTGCGCGCCACGTTGAGCCCATTGATCAGCGGCACCCCTGCCGCCAACAAAGTTCCAAGCATGCGACAGAATCGTGCCATGGCAAATTCCGCATTCAGAGGTCCCACGATCGGCGCACGGAGGATCAACCGCTCCCAAGCGCGTCGTCCTTGCTCTGACATGAACCAATTGCGGATGAGGTACGCGGTGATGGCCAGGCCCATTGCGACCAATAGGCCATACGAACGCACGACTTCGCTCACGGCGACAATCGCCCGAGTGAGCAGCGGTAACGCCGCACCGAAACCAGTAAAGATGGCCTGAAACCTCGGAATAAAGAATACCAAAAGGAAGATCAGAACTCCCAGCGCCAGCACCAACAGGATGGTTGGATAGAGCATCGCCGTCATCACCTTGGAGCGCAGTTCCTTTTCCCGAGCTTGAAAATCCGCGATCTGAGCCAGCACGAGGTCCAGAAATCCGCCGGTCTCGCCCGCCTGAACCATCGCCACATAGACGCGGGGAAAGGTATCGGGCGATTTGGCCATGGCGTCAGCCAGCGACATGCCGTCGATCACTAAATCGTGAATCTCTTTCCACTTCTCCTTGGCGACAGGAGCTGTGGCTTCCTTGTAGAGGATCACCAAAGCCCGGCTCAAAGGGATGCCCGCAGCCAGCAAGCTCGAGAGCAAGCGCGTGAAGTTCTCGAGCATTTTTCCGGAAACTTTCGCGGCCTTCCAAAGGACCTGTGATTCCGACGGCTTCTCGGTCGCTGCCTGCCCGATCGAGTCCTCAGAAAGTTTGATCGGCTTGAGCCCGCGCCCTTCGATTTGGCGAAATGCCTCCTGACGGCCACCTGCCTCAACCTTACCTTCAGCGACGGTGCCGTCCAATTGAATTGCCCTGTAAAGAAACAACGCCATGAGTTCTTATGTCGGATCGGAAAATGTGAATTTAGGGCTCGACTGTTCAATGTAATTCGAAGCAGCCAACGCAACGAGATTCTGATCTTGATTGGTGCTTAAGATGGGGCGAAGCCGCTCACCTTCGCTACTGCTGAGAATTTCAATTCTGCACATAGAAACGGCTCATTTCTTGGCAACCTCAGCCTCGGCCTGAGGGGGCGCCTCTTTCGATGTCTCATTGAGAGACTGATCCTTCGTCACGCGCATGACTTCTTCGGGAGTCGTCACGCCATCACGGACCAATCGCCACCCATCGTCGCTTAAGGTGCGGAGTCCGTTCTTGAGGGCCACGGCCCGAATTTCGCCGCTCGAGCAAGACTTCAAAATCATTTGCCGGATCTCAAAGTTTAAATCCATCATCTCAAAGATGCCGCGGCGTCCGTGATAGCCAGTCTGCCGACACTCTCGGCAACCTACCGCACGGAACATGGGAACATTTTTTGGCCAGTCCAATTGCTCCTTCAATGCCTGAGTCGTCGCCGAATGATCCTCTTCTTTGCACCCAGGACAAAGGACGCGGACCAACCGCTGCGCCAACACCGCCTCCAGCGACGACGCCACGAGATAGGGCTCCACACCCATATCCACCAGCCGCGTGAGCGCTCCTGGGGCGTCGTTCGTATGCAACGTTGAAAAAACCAAATGCCCTGTCAGCGATGCCTGCACCGCGATCTGGGCTGTTTCGCGATCACGGATTTCGCCAATCAGCAGAACGTCCGGATCATGCCGCAGAATAGCCCGCAGTCCACGGGCGAAGGTCAATCCCGATTTCTCAGATACCTGGATTTGGTTAATCCCTTTTAGCTGATACTCGATTGGATCTTCAATCGTGATGATCTTCCGGATGGAATCGTTGATTTCATTCAGCGCGGTGTAGAGGCTCGTCGTCTTTCCGCTTCCGGTCGGCCCCGTGACGAGAATGATTCCGTGCGGCAGCCCAAGCATCGACCGAAACATCTTCAGCTCGCGAGGGGCCATCCCCAACTCTGGCATGCCGAGAAGAGTTGAATTCTGCCGGAGCAACCGCATCACAACCGCTTCGCCATGGAGCATCGGAATCACTGAAACGCGAATATCCACCTCGCTATTGTCCAGGCGGATTTTGATCCGACCGTCCTGAGGCAATCGCTTCTCCGCAATGTTGAGATGGCTCAGAATCTTCACGCGCGAAACAATCGCGGGTTGAAATCGTTTGATTTGCGACGGCACCGGAACCTCCTGGAGCACACCATCGATGCGGTACCTGATTCGGAGTTCATCCTCGAACGGTTCGAGATGAATGTCCGAAGCCCGTAGCTCGATGGCGTCGCGCAAGACCTGATTGACGAACCGAATAATTGAAGCGTCTTCAGCCGCCCCATCGAGATTTGTGTCCTCTTCCCTTTCATCATCGACCACTTGCAGCGGAGCTTCCTCACCGAGCGTATCGATCGTGTCAGCGCCAACCCCCAGTCGCTTCTTCATCTCTCGCTGGATCGCTTCGCTTGGCGCCAGGACGGGCTTAAGTTTCAAGCCCGTCAACGTTTTGAGAGTGTCGAGGCCCTGTGTGGCGAAAAGCCGACTGGTAGCGACTTCCACCGAACCATTCACGCGCTTGAGAGGAAGCACCTCCTCCTTCAAGAGAACCCGGGCAGGAAACAGCGACAAAAGCTGACGATCCAATTCGACATCCTCGAGATTGGTGTAACTGATGTCATATTCATCGGCCAGCCACCGGAGTACATCTTCTTCCGATTGCACTGCCTTTGCGCCCTGGCGGCATTGCTGCGTCAGAGCCTCGGCATCCATGAACGACAACTGCTTTCCTTCAACCATCTTTGCGAGCAGATCTTTCATGGCTGTCATTTTCGATCGTTCAAACGTTTCTAACTTGTTGCCAACTCATCTGGAAAATGAACTCACCCCTCAGCCAACACTTCCCCTCCGAGAAAGGGCAGCGTCGGCGTGAGAGGCTCATTCATTTGCGTTATCACCGTAACCACTAACTTACCGAAATCACTAATTCAGCATTCCGCCCATGACGAGCTGGGCTTCTTGCTTCGCTGTGAGAACCTTGCGGAGCTTTTCACGCGCTTCCTGCAATTCCGCCTCTTTCTTTTTGCGCGCATCGCGATAAGCATCGAGCCTCGATTTGATCTCGGCAGGTGTTCCAGACTCAATGGCCTTCTGCAAAGCTTCTTGCTCAGGCGAAGGAGCCCCACCGAAACCACCGCGACCGCGTCCTCCACCTTGTGCTGGGTCAGCGCCTCCTGCAGCACCGCCGCCTTGAGCCGCGGCACCGCCGCCGCCGGGCCGACCGCCGCCGCCAGGACCACCCTGACCACCACCGCGCCCAAAGCCTCCGAATCCACCTCTTCCCGCTCCAGCTTCGCGTTGTTTGGTCATGACGTTCTCGATCAAAGGCTGCACGACCTTAAATTCATCGGCGCTCATGGCCAATTGCTCCTGATAACGTTCCATCATCTGTTGCTGGAACTGGGCTGGATCGCCACCACCTTGGCCGCCGCCACGTTGACGTCCACCTTGACCTTGTGCCATCACATTGGTTGCTCCCAAAAGCAGGGCGCTTGCGATGCCAGCTAATACGATTGTTTTGTTTAATCTTTTCATGTTTTCTCCCGGAATACGGTTTAGTTATTTGTTAACGGCAGTGCTACACGTTGTGTCGCTGCCGAAGTTTGTGCTCGAACCTCTTTTAGCACCTAAGGTGCCAATCACTGGAAGCCCTCGTCCGGGGAGACTTTAGTGGGCTCAGCAGACCTTTGTCAGAGCTGTCAGCCGACGCAGGCGAGGCGGTCACCTCGATGAATAGGCCCTCTCAATCGCTAAGGCTTACGGCCTCAGAGCACAGCTCTTCAGATGGATTGACCTATCACAGCTCGAAAAGCATCTCACTCGGGAGTGCGATGTATCCACGGCAAAGAAAAATCAGATAGGTCACGATCGTTGGCTGCTCCAAAGCCCGCTTGCAACGCGCGCGCGCATTTTCTGCTCATTTAGCCAGATCGTAAGTGCGCAGTTTTTGCGCAGATGAAGAATGGATACCCGAATCGAATGTGTTCCTGCGGAACCGCAACCCCTCACTCCCATGGTTCCCATCTGTTTTCAATGGAATAGGTCCACAGCGGATGAAGACCTTTTTTTCATCCCGCCGGGCTGACTGGGGTTTGGACTGATTGGCTGCCTTCGTCTCCCGGAGGGAGATTCGAGAATAGCCCGGCAGTTCACTGCCGGGTTCGCATGAGCGATTGTATAAGTCCCGCGGGGACGGCCGAATCCCCCAATGTCCTACGTCAGCTCCTACTGTCTGTTCAGGCCAAAGGATCGCCCGAGACTAGTTCAACCGTCCCTTCGGGACTCTGGCTATTGACTACCTAATCCCACCCTTGAAAGGGTGGGCTATTCTCAAATCTCCCTCCGGGAGATAGGTGTGGGCGATTCTCGAATCTCCTCTCCGGGAGATGTGAGTCGCAAACCTCATCGGCTACAACAGCACGCGGCTGGAAAATGTCCAAGCTCCAGGCATCCCTCCGGAGTGAGTTTTCCAGCCCGGACACGGAAATGGTTCCACTGAAAACAGCGGGGAACCATTCACACTACCACAACGTCAACGCCGTCAACAATGTTTCAAAAGATTGACAGAGAATCTGGATTGGAATACCAAAACCGGCGCAGGGGCAACTGAGTTGCAACCGCTATCTCGCCCGTGCATTAGCAGCGTAGTTCTGAGACTGATAAACATGACTGCCGAACGAACCGCAGAAAAGTCCAATCGGAAGGTGACATGTTCCAAATGCGGGCATCTGAATTCATCGGGAGCGAACCAATGTCTTGGTTGTAGCGCGCGTCTTTACATTACGTGTCGGAAATGTGGCCACTCGAACCCGCGGTCCATAACCAACTGCGGTGAGTGCGGACAGCGTCTCCATCGTTCGTTCTGGAGACGCCTGCAGAAGCGAGTATTCGGAGCCAATCCAAAAATCACCCCTTTCCAAATTCTGCTTTTAATCGTTTTCGTCCTGGTTGCCTACAAAGGAATTGTTTTCCTGGCCGAGTACAAGGCACCCGCCTATCAAGGCGAATAATCCGTTGGTCCCAAAGGTCGTTTTGTCTTCGAACGGGAGGCTGCCCCTTCCTTGATTGTGGCGCGCACCTCAAGCTTCGACAGCGTGCAAACCACGCTCGAATGCGTGAAATCAGTCGTGGCAAATACCGTCCCATCACCAGAGCGCAGCGCGGGTCCTTTCTTTATGACCTGAACCTGTTGTCCCAACTGTGGGACACTCGGAAATGACACTGGCACGTCTTTCGCTGAGTGAAGTGATTTTCTCGGAATGTCGCATTGATTTAGATACAGCTTAGATCGACCATAGACGTATGCGTAAAACACAAATGAAACGACGTTACTCCATCGCGCAGACATGGATGTTGTCCACTTGCTTGCTCTGCTCGACGATTCTTGACTTGCGCGTGCTCGGGTTCGCCGAACGGAATCTGCCGCCCAAAGTCCAAATTGTTGAGCCGACCGACCAAGCTGTCCTTTTGGCGGGAACAGATGTCCAGTTTCGAATCGCTGTGTCCGACGCCGATGGCTACGCCCTCAAAGTCGAATTGTTTTCAGGGACTAGCCTGATTGGGTTCGACAAGCACGATTACTTGGTTAAACCCTCGGCGGGCGAACCGGCCACATTTCAGATCGCTTGGAAAAATGCACCAGTCGGCGACCATACAATTACCGCCAAAGCTACGGACAACTCGGGGTCAGAGGCGGCGTCCTCTCCGATCAAGATTCACGTAAACTCGCGAGTCGGCGCAACGATAGTCACTCTTCTGGTCTCAGATCCCGAGGCATCGGAAAGCAACCCGCAAAATACTGGAACCTTCAAGGTGGTGCGAACAGGGGATTTGAAGTCGAAGCTCAACGTCCATTACGCCACCAGCGGCAACGCTTTTAATGGGATCGATTACGTCAAGCTCACTGGACTCGCGACAATTCCAGCCAATGAAAGCTCCGTGGCGATTATCGTGACCCCTATCCCGGACAAAGCGATTGAAGGGAAGGAATCGGTTATTGTCACTCTTAGCCAGCTTGTCTTTATTGCCAGGCCAACCCCGGAGGAAGATTACTTGGTCGGCTCACCCAACAGCGCCTCAGTCACGATTTACGAGGATGAACTTCGCAACTTGCCGCCCAAGGTCGAAGTGACCAACCCTCGCAACGAAACGATATTTGATGCTCCCGCCAACATAGAGATCCGAGCCGAGGCTGCGGATTCGGATGGACGAATCGCGCGCGTCGAATTCTTTTCGGGAGACAAATCGCTAGGCACCGACGCAACAGCACCCTTTAGCATAACGTGGTCGGGCGTGGCGGCTGGGTCTTATGCCCTGACAGCAAAAGCGACCGACAATCTTGGCGCCACGACGGTATCGCAACCGATCAAAATCAAAGTCCAGGGATCGGCCACGGGTCAAATCGTGCTCTCGCCGAAAGCCATCGGGACCATCAGTTTTCTGCCCGAGCTCAACCGGTGGGAAACTCCGGCGAAGTCGGCTATTCAATCGGCGTATTTCAAGACCACGACATCGAACCGCAACTTTCGCCGAGGGTTTGTAGAATTCGCCATTCCGGAGATCCAAGATCAGATCGTTAAGGCCACGCTTTTTCTCAGCGAGAACCGAGCTATTGTCTTAAGTCCAACCCCTTCTGACGGCCATGAGCTGGCTTATTACTCCGCAGACTTGCAGGTGACTACAAACGATTACAACCGGGCCGCCACGCTCCTGACCACATTCGCCACCGATGTGAACCTGCCTCCCGACACCTTTTCTTTTGATCTGACTTCAGTCCTGTCCGGGTTCCGAGGCAAGAACCTCGGCTTCCGAATCAAGCTCAAGGTGGACCCTGAGTTCAATGGCCTCGGTAGCCTTGGTTCAACCTTTCAAGACCTTTCCGGAGGCTCACCGCCGCGACTCGTTGTAGTCACCGCCGCGAACAAAACGGCAAGCGTTGTCATCACGAGTCCAGCTCCCGACGAGACGTTCCCAGCCAACTCCGCCCTCACGATCAAAGCGACGGCTATCGACTCGAAGGGCTACATGCCGCGCGTCGAGTTCTTCGCGAACGGGCAAAAAATCGGCGCCTCCGAAATCGCATTCATCCGCGCGCCAGCTCCAGGGACTCCTATTTATCATTCCATCGAGTGGAAGAGTGCTGTGCCGGGAACTTACGAGTTAACCGCCAGAGCCTCCAACAGCGCTGGGGAATCAATCATTTCTCCCTCGGTGAAAATTTCGATCAAGACCAATCTCACGCGCTTTGTCGTCGAGCGGCGTTTGCCTGCGAGTTACTCCCCAGGAACTCCGGTGATTGTCGAACTGGTCGCCACGATCCCGGCCGACTCAATAGCCTACGCGATCGAAGACAAGGCTCCCGCAGGCTGGTCCATCGTCACGAATGTCAGCAACGATGGCGCGTACGATTCGGTGACACGCCAAGTTAAATTTGGCCCGTTCTTTGACAACACAGCTCGAATCCTGCGTTACTCAGTCACGCCTCCGGTTGGGGATCGCGGGGAGAAAGTGTTCAGCGGCACGGCTTCACTCGACGGCGCCGACAGCCCAATTGGCGGGGCGAGCCGGATTAACTCGGCAGTGCTGCACCCTGCTGACAACAATCCAGCGAACAATGCCATCACCCTGAGTGAATTGACCGCTTATGGCGCAGCCTGGAAAAGCGGGAAGCTCTGGCCGATCGATCCGAATCCCATTCCAGTGAGCTACGTCACGCGCGCCGGAGCGTTGTGGAGAAACGGCGAATCGTACGTGTACGATCCCAAGGCCGGATCAGCCCCGATCTGGTGGGTTAACACTTCAAGCATTGCAAAGGCAGGAGCGCTTGGCATCCGATCTGCCAGCCAAAGTATTGCGATGAGAGAAATTCAGAATAATCCAACGCCTAACCTGGCGTCCGTTGTGACGATTCACCTGACTCCGAGTTCTCAAGTGACGAGCTGCGCGGTCGAAGAACAGATCCCGGAAGGCGCGACGGTTTCCCAAATCACCGAAGATGGCGTGTTCGATTCTGTCAGCCGAAAAATACGATGGGGACCGTTCCTCGATAACACGCCTCGACGTCTCAGTTACCAAGCGAGCGCGCCCTCGTTTTCGCGGAGCCGACTTGGTTTTTCGGGTCTGGCTTCGTTCGATGGAAGCGAGTTGGAAATCCCAGGGCAGCCGGAAACCAAACCTCAAATAGCCTCCGAGGTCGCCAATATCCACTCGATCCGACGATTGCTCAACGGGGGCGTGGAACTGACCTGGGAGGGTCAAGCTGGAGAGACTTATTCCATCGAGGCGACCGGTGATTTGAAAGAGTGGATCCAATTAGGCAAGACGACGTCCGCCGAGGCGACATTCCATTTCACTGATCGGGAGGGCACTAAAATGGGTCAGCGTTTTTATCGAGCGAGACGCGCGCCCTCCGTTGATTAACCTGGTGTTCGCCTCGACTCGACCGTGTCTGCACAAAATACTCTAACGCCGTGGGGATCTGAAGCTCTTCGATATGCCGCAGTGCCTAAGGATCTTCCTGCTGGCTATCTGGTGAACGATGACAATGCGGCAC
>CAMAWP010000103.1 GCA_945861765.1 Akkermansia muciniphila
CAACAATGTGCTCCGAGTGGGAATACTTGTGATAGATCGTGGTGAGAGCGGCGATCCGGGGCCGACGTCGCACGGCGCCCAACGCGTTTGGTCCGAGCGCCAGCGTTGCTGCCAATCCAGCGAGGAAATTACGGCGTGTGTATTGCGCCGAGCGCTGGGCGATGGTTGAAAGAGACGCTGGCTTTGGTGTGTTCATAAAGGGTCGGCTGGACTTTTGCGTCTCTGCGCCAGGCCGCTTTCCAGTAACCCTGGGAGCGTCGGCATCCTTGTCGCCATGTTGTTCGCCGAAGGTCTCTCGGGCAAAGATGCCGACACTTCCAGGTTCAGAAGCTCAACGCATGAATCATTGATTCGAGTCATTCTCATCCTCACTTGGGAGAATTCGTTTTGAGGGTGATACATATTTCCAGGAAACAGCGACCAGGCTGCGGGCCTTGCTCACCAGGCCCCTCGATGGCCTCCATCGCCGGTGTAGGTCCAGTACTTTTCGTACATCCGCTCGATTCGTTTCCAGTTCACCGAGCCATCCACATAGCCGACATTGCCTCCGACCGCTCCCTCCTCGCGGGCTGTGGTGGGTTGGCGGAGCGGGTAATGGTACACGTGGCCGTTCTTTTTGATGGCTCCGGCTTTGCCGTGCGGGGCGATGACCCAGTTGTAGCCGCCCACTCCGTTGGCCGCCCAACTGTTCAAATCCGAAAAGAGCACCATCTGTTGCGAATCAGCCAGGGCGTTGGTGTTGATGAGGGTCGGGACGTCACTGAGTTTGATAACGGATTGCCAACCCGCTCCGCTCGGCATCTTGCGGCCTCCGTGATAGTGGTAGCCGATGTAAAACCCAGTACCGGTCTGGAAACGGCTATTGGGCTTGTCCGTAATGCCTGGCAACGAGAGAGGATAAACATTGGGACAATCAAAGACTCTGTCGCCATAGGTGTTGCTGATCGACTGGTACATCAATGTCGAGATGCTTATCAGAAACGAATCCCCGCCATTTCGAATGCCATCGAAGACCCGGTCGTTGTTGTCGAGTGCATAGACGTGTGTGGCGAGGCCGAGTTGCCGCAGATTGCTGACGCAGGCCGCCCGCTTGGCTTTCTCCTTCGAGGCGCTCAGCGCGGGCAGAAGCATCCCAGCAAGGATCGCAATGATCGCGATAACAACGAGCAGTTCGATCAGAGTGAAAGCGGCGGGGATTGAGGAGGGCTTGAACCCCGTTGAGCGAAGGATAGGCTCGGATTTCATAGTCTAACTATTCAGTTCAGTTGAGTTTCAAGCATGATCCATCCTTGGAGCTCGGGCTCAGGGTCGTCAGGGTGAAACAGTAACACGCACGCTACCGAAATCGGAATGTCCCGTCATGCGATAATTTCCGAGATCGCTTCTCCATGCACGTCAGTCAGCCGAAAGTCACGGCCGCCAAAGCGATAGGTCAGGCGCTCGTGGTCGAGACCGAGCAATTGCAGCACCGTGGCCCAAAGATCGTAAACGGTGCAGGAATCTTGCACTGCGTAGTAGCCAAGCTCGTCCGTGGCACCGAACACGCTCCCGCCTTTCACACCCCCGCCAGCCAGCCAGAGGCTGAAGCCAAACGGATTGTGGTCCCGCCCGTCGCTGCCCTGCGAGAACGGTGTCCGGCCAAACTCTCCAGAGAACAGGATGATCGTTTCGTCCAACAGTCCACGCGCCTTCAAGTCGCGGATGAGTCCGGCGAGCGGTTGATCGACTTGGAAGGCCATCGAGCCGTGGCCCTCCTTGAGCTTGCCATGTTGATCCCACGGATTGCCCGGACCGCCAGCCCCGATTCCGCCGGAGAGGCAGCTCAGCTCGACAAACCGCACACCGCGCTCGACCAATCTCCGCGCGACCAAGCATTGCCGGGCGTAGGCAGCCTTATTTTTATCGGCTGAATCGAGCCCGTACATCTGCTTTGTTGCGTCGCTCTCGCCGGTCAGGTCACACAACTCCGGCACCGCTGCCTGCATGCGATAGGCCGTCTCGTAGTTGCGAATGGCGGCTTCCAACTGCGGTTCGCGGAGGGATTGAGCGAATCGCTCGTCGCACTCGCGAATGAACCCGAGCCGGCGCCGTTGCAGATCGTCGCGTTCTCCCGGCTTGATGTTCGCCAGCGCGGGATCGCGATCGACCTGCAGGACTGATGCCTGATGTTGCGCTGGCAGGTAGCCGCTGCTGAACAGCCCGACGCCTCCGTGCGGCACGGTCGCCCCTCCGCTCTGAAGGACGACGAAGCCGGGCAACTCCTGATTCTCCGAGCCGAGACCATAACACGTCCAGGCGCCGGCGCTCGGGTGACCCAGAAACGGGAAGCCCGTATGCACGGAGTAATTTCCCTGCGCGTGCTCGTTGACCTTGGTCGTCATCGAACGGATCACAGCAAGGTCGTCAGCCAGATCCGCAATGTGCGGGAACAGGTCGGTCATCTCGATGCCGCTTTGGCCGCGTCGGCGTGTCGGCCAAGGGCTGGCCATGATGTTTCCGTTGTCGTTGAACATCGTCGGCTTTACCGGCACCGGCATCCGCTGGCCGTGTCGCCTCACCAGCTCCGCCTTCGGATCGAAGGAGTCGATATGCGACACCCCGCCGCTCATGTAAGCGAAGATGACGTGCTTCGCGCGCGGCCGAAAATGGGGAGAGCGGATCGAGCTGGACGATGGCGCCCCGCCGAACACATTGTTCGGGAGCAGTGCCGATAAGGCCAGCGAGCCGAAGCCGAGCGAGCAGCGGCGCAACATCTCGCGCCGGGACAACATAGTCATTCGTTTCCCTTTCATTGTGCGGAGTGTTTCGAAGTCGGCACTCCAGGTTCCATCATCGCTAAGAAGGATGTCATTCGTATGCTCATCATAAATTGGTTTCACGCCGTAATGGATTCGCTCCGCACATACCTATTTCATCGGACGTAAATGAACTCCTTCAAATTGAACAACGACTGCGCGAAATCCCGCCAGACTTGTGGGTCGTTGCCAAGGCCATGTTCACGGGCCAGGTCTGCCAGATAGGCGCGGCTCCCGACCAGTTCCGCGTCGGTTGGCAAACGGGCCAGCGCCTCCTCGAACATCCGGCGCACACGGGCATCGGCGTCCGCAGTGCCACGCAGCACCGAAGCGGCCCACTGCGCCGCCAGTTGGATGATGAACGGATCGTTGAGCAACGCGAGCGACTGGGCGGGAACATTCGTCGCGTCACGACGGCCAAGCGTGCTAAATGGCTTGGGTGCATCGAACGTCTCTAGGAATGGACTCAGGAAATTCCTTCGGATAGTCACGTAAACGCTGCGGCGCTTTTGCTCGGCGGGTGGTGCCAGAGCGTTGCCGCCAGGGCCGAACATCGCTAGATCAAGTCGGCCACTCACCGCGAGCAGGCTGTCGCGAATCACTTCAGCCTCGATCCGGCGCATGCGCGCATGTGAAAGCAGTTCGTTGCCTGGATCGATTTCCTGCGCGCGCGCCGACTCTTCGCTCGATATCTGATAAGCCCGTGTTGTGACGAGAAAGCGGATCAAATCCTTGAACGACCAGCGGTGGTCCACGAACCGTGTCGCGAGAAAATCGAGCAACTCAGGATGCGACGGCCTGTCACCCAGGTGACCGAAATTGTCCACGGTCGCGACCAACCCGCGTCCGAACAAGTGATGCCAGATCCGATTCACCATGACTCGCGCGGTCAGTGGGTTCGCGGCGCTGGCCAGATCGTTGGCCAATTCGAGCCGGCCACTCAGGCTGGTTTCGTAAGGACGGCCCGATACCAACTGAACATAAGCCCGCGGGACTGGCTCCATCGGCCGCGTATGATCGCCGCGAGAGAGGAGCGGCGCATCGTAGCCCTCAGCCTCCAGGACACCGGGCGAGCGACGCGGCAATGGAATAGCCGCTTCCAGACGGCGATACTCACTCACAAGCGGGGCGACCGACGGCAGTTCGTTCAGGGAAACCGGCAGCAACCCGCCGCGCAGGAGTGTGTCGATAAACACCCGCTGATTCTCGTTGAGCGAATTGCCGCGCCAGGCAGCAACCGCCTCCGTCAGTTCCTTGCCGATGCAACTGGCAAATTCTTCCGGCGACTTCGGGATCTCACCACTCAAGAGGTGGGTCAGCGGCGCTGCTTCGTCCTTCGGCGGAGCTTTGCCGTCGTGGAAGACTACACGTTCGACGCCGAAGAACGAGCGTCCTCCCGGACCCGGCGCGGAACGATCGCGCGAAGTCAAGTCCTCGGCGGTCGCGAATTCCAGATACGCCATTGAACCCTTGCGATACGAGGTGTCGAGCCGCACCCACGTGGGCGCATCACTGTTGAGCGCGGCCTGCGGAAAGATGCCTCCGCTGCCCAGCGGGTAGTTGTCCGTGATCAATCGCACACGCGCGCCTTTGCCGCCGAGCGCTCGGATGCTGATGCTATCGCTCTCGACCTTAAAACGTGGCGAGGTGAATATCCCGTTGTGTTTCTGGGATAGGCGGTGACTGAAAACCCCTGCGGGCAACAGCCCGGCCAACAAGCGCTCAGCTTCCGGCTCGACGGAAAAATCGCCAGGCAGCACGATGGCTTCGGGCGGATTCAAACCGTGCTGAAACCAAAGCTTCGCTCCCTCGCCGCTCAGATTCCAGATCAGCTTGAACGTGGTGTCATTGAATTTCTTCCGCTCGGAAAGCTCGTCCGCTTGCTTCTTCGCGAACGCTTGCCAACCGGATGCGAAGGCTTCTCCGGACTTATCACGCAATTGAAACCAGATATTCAGTGGGTGGTTCTCGTTCTTGGCCGCGGCATCGAACGCGGAGAGCATTCGGCTGCGCGCAGCGTCGCGTTGGACGTAGTCAGGGAATTGGTTTGCGAGGGCGGTTCGCTCATCTTCGATCTCGGCGAGCAAACGCGCCTTTTCCTTGCGCTGGTCGGTTGTGAGCGCATCGGCGATCTCCTCGGGCGAAACCAGGCCGGGGCCGGCGCGGAACGAGGTGGCGATTTCGTTCGTGCTGAGAGGGTGATCGTAGAGCCGGGCTTCTTCGATTTCTCCTGCCAGGAATGGGTGGCCGCCCCCGGTATGCCGCATCCCGAATAGGATATGCGTGGACTTCGCTCCGAAGGTTCGCAGCGTGGAGTTGTCGCCCGTCGGCGTGTAGGGCGAACCGTGGGGCGCGCCGTTGCGGAAGAGCGCAATACTATTGTCCGCGCGATAAACAATCGCCAGATGAACCAGTTCATCTGGTTTGATCGTCTCGACCGGGCCGTTCGCGCTGCGGGTGCGTCGAAATCCGTCGCTGCCGGCTATCCATTTCCGGGGCTCTTGCTCAGCGAAGACGATGGCGTCGAACACACTTCCGTTTGCCGATTCGACGCTGATCGCACCGCCTCCACGTTGATCGAGATTCGCGAGAGCGACCCAAACTTCCAGCGTCTTCTCGCGGAGCGTGCGCTCCAGCGGCGAGGTGCTGACGAAGGCGCCTTTGCCGTCCAGGATGAGGCGCCCATTTCGGATGACCGCGCCGCCCTGAAGTTGGCCGTGCAAGGCTCCCAGGGAGTCTCGCGCATTGCCATCGAACGTCCAGGCGGCCATCGGCGTGATCGAACTTTCGCCCGTGCTCGCCATGCCCCGTGTTCGCAGCACGGCCGAACGACCCGCAGAAGTGATCTGGGCAATGCGACGTTCCAGGCCGTGGATGCGGTCTCTGATTTCGTCGCCGACAATGGGCAGTCGGTTGGTCGTGCTGTTGAGCGACAACGTGAGCAGATGCTCCGAGAGCTGGCTCGCGGATTTCGCCCAGGCGTCGGCGACCCCGATTTTGATCAAAGTCTTCAATTTCTCCAACTCGTCCCGATTCACTCGAAGCCGCTTTGGCGAGTCGATGGTCACCTGCGCAGGCCGACAGCTTGCGAAGATGCCGTAGAGGGCATAATAATCGCGCTGGCTGATAGGGTCGAACTTGTGGTCGTGGCAGCGAGCGCACGCGATGGTGAGGCCCTGGAACGCTTTGGAGACAATGTCGATCTGGTTCTCGACCGTCTTGACTTGCTCGTCGAGCGTGTCCACCGGCTGAAACCCATGCTCGACCATGCGGAGGTGCGCGAGGCCCAGCAGCGATTCGTTGATCCCCTCGTCTTCGTTCCGGCGCGGCGTCGGAAGCATATCTCCCGCGAGATGTTCTCGAATGAGTTGGTCGTAAGGCACGTCCGCATTGAAAGCGCGGATGAGGTAATCGCGATAACGCCACGCATTCGGTATGTCTGGATCGCCCTCGCTGCCATGCGTCTCAGCAAAGCGAACGAGATCCATCCAATGTCGCGCCCAGCGCTCGCCGAATCGCGGAGAAACCAGCAGACGGTCCACCAGCTTCTCGTAGGCGTTGGGCGACAGGTCCTCAACGAATGCCCGCACCTCAGCCGGCGTCGGCGGAAGGCCGATGAGTGCGAACGTAACGCGCCGGAGGAGAATCCGCCTGTCCGCCGACGCAGCCGGCACCAACGCGCGATCTTCCATCTTCGCGAGGAGGAAGCGATCCACGGGGTGATCAGACCAGGCCGCGTTCGCAACGGATGGAACTGTTGCTTTCCGGATGGGCTTGAAACTCCACCAATCCTTGCGCTCCCTAAAGATTGAATCCCAACCTCCCTTCACCGTCCCGGCAATCGCCGGCGGCTGATCCCGCGGATCGGGCGCGCCTTGATTCACCCAGTTAAGGAAATCGGCGATTACCGCGTCGGAGAGATGGAGCCGGTCCTTGGGCGCTCCGGCATCCGGATGCTCGATTGTGATCTTTTGGATGAGCAGACTTTTCTTCGCATCACTCGGCACGAGCGTTGGGCCGGAGTCGCCGCCCTTGAGTAAGCTCTCGCGGGAATCGAGCCGCAGTCCGCCTTTCTGCTGCTTCGCGCCATGGCACTCGTAACACTGATTGGCAAGTATCGGGCGAATCCGCTGCTCGAAGAAGTCGAGTGGAGCGGGGGTCGGATGCGTTTGAGCGGCGACCGTGGCCAGAGTGGTCAGAATACTGATCGAGCAGGCCGCCAGGATGAGGATGTGTGAGGATCTGCTGAGATGCCGGCGCAAGGCCAAAGACGGAGTCGGATCGATCATTTTTACACAATGAGGGTAAAGCCCGACGGAGACCGTGGCCAGAGTCTGGGTAGTGAGGCGTTACGGGTTTTCATGGTTCAGAATTTGAGAATGATTGCCATAGCCGATTTCCACAACTCTCTTTTTTCTGAGCGCTGGATCTCGGACGATTTCTGATTCCATTCTCAACCTTTCATTTTGGCTTCAGATCATCTGAAGTCGAAACTTCCTGTGTTGCGCTGCGTCGTCCAAGCTTCGGCCGGAAGGGCGTCGGCAAGTTCGTAGGTGTTGGATTTCCCAACGCGCCGCCGCCGCCTGAATGCGTGACTACACGCGTGCCAAAAATGAGAATTGTGGTTCCGTACTTTCGATTGCCATGAGGTTGGCATTGAGCGATGCTCCCTCTCCTATGTTGAAAATCACCGGAAAATCGATGGGGCGTTTTTGCGATGGGATTTCACGGCGGGACTTCATCCGGATCGGTGGTTTGGCCCTTGGGGGACTTTCTCTCCCGCAGTTACTCGAGGCAGAGCAGCTCTCCGGCATTCGCAAATCTCACAAAGCGGTCATCATGATTTATCTGGTCGGAGCGCCACCTCATCAGGACATGTACGACCTGAAGATGGATGCACCGATGGAAATTCGCGGACCGCACAAGCCGATTTCCACGAATGTGCCAGGCATCCAGATTTCCGAGTATATGCCCTATTGCGCCCGGGCGATGGACAAGCTGGTGCCCATCCGCACCATGTATGGCTCCCCGAACGGCGACCACGATTCCTTTATTTGCTACACGGGCCGGCCCGCGCCGAAGCAGCCGCCAGGCGGTTGGCCTTCCATCGGTTCCGTCCTCTCGAAGCTCCAAGGCCAGGTCGAGCCGATGATTCCCGCTTTCGTCGGTCTGGCACCCGAAGCGGGCCATCCGCCGTACGGTTCCCCTGGACATCCCGGGTTTCTCGGTCCCTCGCACTCGGCTTTCCGTTCAGGCGGCACAGGGATGCAAGACTTGAAGCTCAATGAGATCACCCTCGATCGCTTGCAGGATAGAAAGGTGCTGCTTGCTGGCTTCGACCGGTTTCGCCGCGACCTCGACAATAGCGGACTCGTCGAAGGCATGGACTCCTTCACTCAGCAAGCCTTTAACATCCTGACATCGAGCAAACTGATGGAGGCGTTCGATCTGAGCAAGGAACCAGCGAAAGTGCGGGAGCGCTATGGAAAGGGCGACCCGAAGAACTACGGCGACGGTGCGCCGCGCAACTGCGAACAATTCCTCATCGCTCGCCGACTCGTTGAGGCGGGCGCGCGCTGCGTGACATTGAACTTCGGGCGCTGGGATTTCCACAGCAACAACCACAGCGAACTGCTCACTCATCTGCCCCTGTTTGATCAAGCCATGAGCGCGCTCGTCGAGGATCTTCATCAGCGCGGACTGGACAAGGACGTGGCTGTGGTGGCTTGGGGTGAATTCGGCCGCACGCCGCAGATCAACCCAGACGCCGGTCGTGATCATTGGCCCCAGGTAGGCTGCGCTTTGCTCGCCGGCGGTGGGATGAAAACCGGACAGGTCATTGGCTCGACGGATCGTCTCGGCGGAAGCATTGAGTCGCGCGGTGTCCACTTCGGAGAAGTCTTCGCAACCCTGTATCATCAACTCGGCATCGACGCGAGCCGCGTCACACTCCCCGATCTTTCGGGCCGTCCTCAATACCTTGTGGATGGCTGGCAGCCGATGCCGGAATTGGTTTAGAGCGCATCAGATCGGAAGGCATTGAAATTGAGGGGGAGCGGAGGAAGTCCGGCATTTCTTTAGGGAGAATTGGCCGGCGTTGACACGCTGCGCTGGCTGGGTGCAGGATGGCGGCATGGCCAAAGCTTCCAGAAATTCTTCACGCCACTCTGGCAGCCGACTTACCCGACGCGAGTTCCTGCGAGTGGGAGCGCTGGGCGGAGTTGGACTCACACTGCCGGAACTCTTGGCGGCCAACGGGACTGACATTACGGCGCGCGCGGACGCATGTATCGTGATCTTCCTCAACGGCGGGCCCAGCCATTTGGATATGTGGGATATGAAGCCCGATGCTCCGGCCGAAATTCGCGGTCCATTCCGATCCATTTCCACGACGGTTCCCGGAGTGCATCTGTGCGAGCATTTGCCCCGGCTGGCTCGGCAGATGCATCGGTGCACGCTGGTGCGATCCATGAATCACAGCGTGAACAACTCGCACGCGGCGGCCGTGTACGCGGCTCTGACGGGGCATGACCGTGGTGAGATGGGCGGGGGAGCCAAGCCGGAGGATCATCCCAACATTGGCTCGGTGATGGCGAAGCTGCGACCCGGCGCGCCCACGGCGTTTCCCTACGTGGCGTTGCCTTACAAGACGAAAGAAGGTGCGGGAGGACCGCTCCAGCCGGGCTTTCTCGGTGGGATCATTGGCGCCAACCACGACCCGTTCTGGGTGTTGGAGGATGCCAACGCGCCTGATTTCCGCGTGCGCAACCTGACCTTGCCCGAAGCGGTTTCCGCCTCGCGCATGGCGAATCGTGGCGAACTGTTGACTGCCTTGGAGCGGCCGTTTCTCCAGCAACAGCACCGGGCCGCCGCTGCCTACGAAGTGATGAACGATTTCCAGAAACGCGCTTTTGCCATGCTTACGTCCGACGCCACCCGGCGCGCCTTTCAGATCGAACAGGAAACGGACCGGGTTCGCGAGGCCTACGGTCGAAACATCTATGGCCAAGGCGTGCTGCTGGCTCGGCGGCTCATCGAGGCGGGTACCCGCGTGGTCACGATGTCCTGGGCTCCGGACGCCAACGCCACATGGGACACGCACGGTGACAACTTCAACAAGCTGAAGAATACGCTCCTGCCGCAATTCGACGCCGCTGCCAGCAGCCTGATCGCCGAATTAGCCGAACGCGGAATGCTCGAACGCACGCTGGTGGCCGTGCTGGGCGATTTCGGCCGTTCGCCACAGGTCAACGTCAACGCCGGTCGCGATCATTGGAATGCTTGCTACTCGATTTTGCTCGCTGGCGGCGGCCTCAAAGAAGGCGTGGTTTACGGAGCCAGCGACCGGACCGGCTCGTCGCCTGCCGAACGGCCGGTCTCGCCCGGCGACATCATCGCTACGCTGTACCACCTTCTTGGGGTCAGTCCAGACACAAACATTTACGACGTGCTTGGACGCCCCCACCCACTGGTGCCGAGGGGCCGGGTGATGGAGGAGTTGATGAGTTAGTGTGAGAGTTGCTTCCCTCCGCAGGTGCTTGCGACCCGAGGCTTGAGGCACAATTGAATCCAAAACTATGCGCACCGCTTCACGACTTATCATGATCGTCAGCTTCCTGCTGGCGGTGAGTTCATTCACTCCAGCGCTCGAACGGCCTGGGGTTGAGTTCAAGATATTCCAGTTCCCGCCCGATAAGATCCCACGGATCGATGGCCAGGCGGATGACTGGGAGATGGTTCCCAAGGATTACATCATTGGGCTGGATCAACTCTCCGATACCGTGGGCGGGCGGGGCACAAACTATAATCGTGCTGACCTCGATGTTCAGGTGCGCGTGGGATGGGTCAAAGGCCTGAACCAGCTCTATTTCCTCTATGAAGCGTCAGACGATTACTGGGACTTTGCCCGGACTGACTTGCACAACGACATTTTCGAGCTGGTGGTGGACGGCGATTTATCCGGCGGGCCGTTCATCAAGCAGATGCACCCGCACTTCAAGGACAAGCCGGAGGAAGCCCACTTCAGCTTTCACGGAGTTCACGCACAGAATTACCACATCTTCACCCCCGCGGAGGGCAAGGAGTGGACGATGGTGTGGGGCTGCCAGCCGTGGATCAAGGAGCTGCCCTACGCGAACGCCGCTCAACGCTACAGTTTTCGCCCCGGACAGAGCGGCAAACTTGTGCTCGAGTTCTGGATCACACCGTTCGATTACGCGCCCGCCGAGGGTCCGGCGCGCGCCCTCGTTTCCCAGCTCAAGGAAAACGGGATCATCGGAATGTCGTGGTCGATCCTCGATTACGACGACGAAAAGGCCGAGCGCTTCAAAGCGTTTTGGAATCTCTCGCACAAAACGACGATGTACGGAAACGGGTCGGACCTCTGCGCTTTTCGCCTGATGCCGCTGGATGCAAATCTACGAAAATCGATCGAAGCGCTTTGGTCATTTCGGGTCGTGGACCCGGCACGGCGCATGGTGGTGTTCCAGGATGAGTCGAGGGGTGAAATCAAATCGTGGAGATGGGACTTTGGCGATGGCCAGACCTCGACGGAACGTCATCCCCAGCATAGCTACGAAAAAGGAGGCGAATTCACGGTCACGCTTTGGATCGAAGGGCCGGCGGGAAAATCGCGGCGCGCGAAGGTTTGGGATCTGTTTCTGAAATGAGAACGAACGCGCGAGCCGTTAGCGCCTTCTATCACGCAACCCCACCCTTGAAAGGGCGGGCTACTCTCAAACATCCCATCCGGGAGACGGAAGCCTCCTCAGTGGCAAAAGGACATGGGCAGAAAATGTCCAAGCTCGATGGCTCTTTTGACAGCACCACTAAAAACAGCACGGCATTTCGACCGCTTGGCGGAGCCGCTTCAAATAACCTAGCCTCGGTATGCTGATCGCGCCGAGGTGTTCGGTGTGGGGAGTTAACATTTGGATATCAAACAAGCTGAAATCTCTTAGCCGCAAATACTCGATCAAGTGGAAGAGCGCTATCTTCGAAGCGTTGCTGGCTCGATGAAACATTGACTCCCCCGCGAAGAGTCCACCGATGGCAACGCCGTAGATGCCGCCGACAAGTTGCTGTTGTTCCCAGCATTCCACGCTGTGCGCATGTCCTTGGTGGAAGAGTGTTGTGTAGGCGGTGATGAACTCCGAAGTGATCCAGGTATTCCGTCGGGCCGGGCTCGGCTTCGCACAGTTCCGCATCACCTCTTCAAAGGCCCGGTCGATTGTGATTTGAAACCTTTGCTTGCGAATCGTTTTCGCCAGGCTGCGCGAAACGTGAAACTGATCGAGCTCGAAGATAGCTCGTGGCTCTGGCGACCACCAAGTGATCGGATTGACGCTCCAGGGAAAAATCCCATTGCGGTAAGCGAGCAGCAAACGTGGGACAGACATATCTCCCCCTACCGCGACTAGACCGTTGAGGTCTCCGTCCCTCGAAGCCGAGGCCGGGTCGGGGAACCATAGACGGTTATCGAGGAAGACCGGCACAAGGGTTTGTTAGATGGGTGCTCTATGGTCGAGCGCTGCGAGAAGGTTCGCTTGAAAATAGGCGCAGAGTTCCATGGCCCACAGGTAATGGGCGTTTGTTTCCGTGGGATTAACGGACTTGAGTTTTTCTTCATCGGGCTCACCGAGAATAATCCAGCTTCCAACTCGGACGTCATTTAGCGCTTCGAGCAACCATTCCGCTTGTTGCGGAGTCAGGGAAAATCGAAAGCCCGATTTCGCCGCCTTAAAGCGAGCTTCGTCCTTGAGCATCGCTTGCAGATGCTTGTTGGTTTCTTGTCGGCGTTCGGCCATGGCGTCTTCCAAAAGCGTTTGCATGCTTTTCATTTTAGCCTCCTCCGTGTTTCTGGTGATTCGGTGGTGCGAGGAGGGAACCATCGGATAATGTTTAAGCACTTCAAAGAGCAAATGCTTCTCACGCGCTCCGATCTCAAAGACGAAATTGGTTCCGTCGAATTGGAGGAAATTCACCTAATCGCGCTCCATGGTTGCATGCAGGCTGTATTTCTGGAGCTGGTGGACGAAGTGCTCCGCCTTTTCCAAGCTTTCTCGGGTTAAGACGCTCTTGCCTTGGTTATGGACTTGCCGCATGTGAAACTCAGCCTTCGGTTTGGCCCAAGCAAAGACAGCCTGGAAGACATGTGTCACAAAATCCATGAGGTTCACCGGATCATCCCAACAGATGACCAAGTAACCTGGCTCCAAGCTTTCCTTCGATTTGGTTTGTTCGTCCTGCTCGATTTCGGGCAGAACAAGCGGTTCAGCGATTTCAGCCATGCGGCAAACATAAGGGACAGCGCCGCGGTTTTCAATATCGACTCATCAAGCGCCAGCAATTCTCCTATTGGCACGCATGTAGTCCCGCCTTCAGGCGGCATCGCGTGGGAGAATCCAACGCCAGTGGACTTGCCGACACCCCTCCGGCTGAAGCCGGGACTACGTACCTCAACACTGGAAGTTCCGGCTTCCGAGGGTCGGGAGCCAAAATAAGATTTGCGATCAACTGCTCGAAGCGGGCAAGCTGGTCGATCAATCTGGCTTCCTGAGAGGTTTAGCGACGCTTCATTTGCTCGGGGAATAAGTCTGGCCAAAAACTCGATCGACTGTCAGTTTCAAAGTCATTGATTTATGTCTAAGCAGCAAATTTTTAAACCTAGCTTTCAATCGAGGACCCTGATGGCAGGGCTTTTGGCCAGCCTCGTTGCGTTGTCCGTTCGCGCTGAGTCGGTGACGAACCGTTTCGGGTTCGCTGGCAAGGAAATCTTTCCTATCGACCAACAAATCAGCCAATTGCACGCGGCCGATCTGGATGGTAACGGTTTGCCAGACCTGATCGTCGTCAACAACGCTCGTTCCAAAATCACCCTGCTCTACAACCAGACCGGCAAGACCACGGTGAAGGCGCAAGTGATCAAGCCGGGCCGAAGAGAACTCAATGAGCTGCCGCCCGACGCGAGGTTCCGAATTGATTCCATTGCCTCGGAGAAGCGTATCTCTTCACTCGTTGTCACTGACCTGAACGGCGACGGTCGGCCCGACATCGCGTACTACGGCGAGCCCAAGGAATTGGTGGTGCAGTACAACGAAGGGAACCAAAGTTGGAGCGCTCCGAAGCGATGGGCGCTCGATGATGGCCTGTTAAATCCAAACGCACTTGTCCATGGAGATCTGAACGGCGACGGACGCGCCGATTTATTGCTGTTGGGGGAAGGCCATATCTATTGGTTGGCGCAGAATGCCAACCATCTACTTTCAGAGCCTGAGAAAATTCCGTATTCTGGAACGGTCCTATCCGTCCAAGCGTTGGACATTCAAGGCGACGGCCGGGACGATCTGCTGCTCTGCAACTGGGACAGTCCGAACCCGTTCCGGTTCCGCTTGCAGAACAGCAGTGGGCGGCTCGGCCCGGAAATTCATTTTACTCTGCCTCCCATCCGATCGTATTGGGCGGACGACTTGGATGGCGACCACAAGACGGAAATTGTCACGATCGCCCAGAAGTCTGGCCGCTCTCAAATCTCGCAGTTCACTCAAGCGCCAGCCGAACTATTGTCCGGCGACTGGCATCGAGGGCAATTTCAAGTTTTACCGCTCAACAAAACCACCAAGGCGAAACGCGGGATGGCTTGGGCGGACATCGACGGCGACAAACTACTCGATTTTCTTGTCTCCGAACCTGACAGCGGCCAGCTCACTGTATATCTGCAGCAGTCGGACGGAGCGCTCGCGGCTTCAAAGACTTTTCCTACGCTGACGGGCGTCACCGAGTTGGAGGTCGCCGATTGGGATGGTGACGGACAATCAGAGATTTTCCTATTGAGCGGGGATGAACGGCAAATTGGCGTTACACGATTCGACACGAATGGCCGGATCGCGTTCCCCAAGGTTTTGACGCTTGAGGGTCGGCCTTTGACAATGGCCGTGGGATCACTCGATGCGAGCCGCAAGCTTGCCCTCGTTACGATCGTCGATCTGGATGGCAAGAGAGAGCTGCAGACGTTGCGCGCCGATGGGAGCGTGCGCAAACAGAAACTCAGCGAGAGTTTCAAGTCCAACCCCAAGTCACTCACCCTCCACGACGTCAATCAGGATGGCTTGGCTGACATCGTCGTTTTGATTCCGTATGAGAAGATTAAAATATTGCTTCAGGTCGCCGACAAAGATTTCGAGGAGTTGGACGTGGCTCCTCCCGGCGGCAGCTCCGATCTGCCTTGGCTCAGCACGAGTGATGTGGACAACGATGGTAAAGCCGAGTTGTTGTTGGCTCAGAAAAACTTCTTGCGCGCGGTCGTCTTGCAAAGAGATGCAGGCGAGCAGAAGCCCGGCAGGACGCCAGGTTGGACCTTCATTGTCAAAGAGCAAATCAACGGCGTGGCGAGCAACTCTCGCATCGTTGGCGCGGCAGCCTTGCGCAAGGGGACGAACGGAATTGCTTCCATCTTCCTTCTGGACGCCGAGCGCAAGTCATTGACGTTGTCCGAGCGCGACAGTGCAGGGGTCTGGCAAGTAGTGAGGAACTTGCCATTGCCAGTCAGCGATTTTACCAGCTTGCAAGCCATCGCCTTGGGGGACACCCATCTGAACAGCATCGCTTGCCTGGGCAACAATTCCGTCGCCTGGATGACTTTCCGCGGCCAGATTTGGGAGTTCACTGAACTGGATGGCTACGAAACGCCAATCAAGGATGGTTTCCTGCATGATGTTGTCTCTGGAGACTTGAACAACGATGGCCGCAAGGATCTCGTCTTCCTCGAAACGTCCAAGAGCTATCTGGATGTCGTGACTTTTGAGATGCCCCATCAATTGGTGCCTGCGAATCGCTGGCAGGTTTTCGAGGAGCGGACCTTTCGCAGTCGCCGGGCTGATTCTGCGGAACCGCGCGAGGCGTTGATTGTGGATATCAATCACGACGGCAAGAACGATTTAATCGTCATAGTTCACGACCGGATCATTGTTTATCCCCAGGAATAACTTGTCCAACGCTCGCGCATCAGCTCGATCCGACGCGCGGATGAGGACGGTCGGCTCACCAGCAGCGCTATTTCAGTTGAGGCGGGGTCGGCATGAATAGCTTCCAGCTTAGCCCTTCGCTGGTCGCGCCTCCCGAATAGACTACGAGGTGAAAGTATTTGGCGATCTGGTCGAAAGCAGGGAGCCGAGCCATATCAAACCAGTCCTTCATATTCGTCGCGTCTTTGTCCGAAGTGAGCTTGTCTCCGAGGGACAGTATGCGGTCCAACCGCGCTATATCGCTCTTCAAAGTTTCCAGAGTGACGCGCATCGTTTCTCTCTGGTTTTCGTAACCAAAAAGGCCCGTGCTCATCCCGCCGACTTTTTGGGCGGCTTCGTTCAACCCAGCCGCTTCGAGGAGCGTCTTGCCGCTGGATTCAGGGCTTCGGAGGAACTCCTCGAGTATCGCGACATCAGCGGATAAAGCGATGTATCCGCCGCTGGCCGCAAAATTAAGGCTTTGAGCGATCTCTTTGGAGCCGTCCACCGACGGGCCTGTCGGCAAGGTCATTGAATAGACTTTGCGTCCCAGGAATTCACGTTCCTTCAAGCCATCGCTGCCATTGGCAGTCGGCACTATGGAGGAGCTGGCCTTCAAGGCTTGTGAGAGCTGCTCGGCGTTCGGAGAGCCTATCATGAAAATCGCCGTCGGCTGGCTTAGCTCCGCTCGGGGGGAAGACCGCGGGTTTTTCTCAAACGTAATGAAGTCATCTCCGAGGTTGCCGATGAGCTTTTTCTTGAGATCAAAATTGGGATCCTTGTCTTTGCCTACCGTGGCTAAACCCATCTGGATGAGGCCCGCCATGTCCGGGGAAATGCTGGCGGCCATCGCTTCGAGTGTGGCCCATGCCTTTTGGCCATCCAGGCGCCAGCGGCTAAACTTGACCGCATCACCGGGAACAAAAGAAGGAGGAGCCGACTCTTTTCTTTCGGGGATAAGTATCTTGAAAAGGCCCTGGCGATTGGATTCAGGCACGCCGAGCAGGACTTCAGCGAAAGAGCCTTCCTGTCCTCCGCTCATTTTGAAGGCGATTGTTTTTAAGCCGCCCAGTCCTGTGGCGGCAAGGATTTTATCGACGCCAGGGACCATCGGGTTCGCAGCTCCTGTGGTGCCAGCCGAGGCAGCGGCCTGTCGGATTAAGATGTCGTAGATTGGTTTGAAATGAATCCAGCCGAAAACCAGAGCATCTCGGAACATGGCCGAATGGTTGGCTTCATAAGAGGACAGATCCGCCAGCGCGGCCACCGAGCCACCCGTTTGGCGAATCAGAATTTTTTCCAGGCCTTTGACGGTATTGCCGATGATCAACAGAGACTCCGATTGGCCAAAGCTAATTTCAAAGAGATCGACTTTCGGCTGCCCATCCGGTTTTTCGGGTGCATCCCCGGCTGGAGCGGAAGCGGGAAATGCCTTCTTGAGCGTGTTGTTCAAATCGCTTCTTCCGACGAGCAATGTCGAGAACTCAACATCGCGAACCCGTTCAGTCTTGATCTGCTTGCCCGAATCGACCCATTTCTTTTTGAGATCCGTCAGGAGAGTTTTCAACTGATCTCTCTTATCCTTTGTGTCGATCAATAGAATCATCCCTGGCATTTTATCGGGGCCGCCATCCCAGCCATTCCGAAGAACGGCGAAGGTGAGCTGCCCTTGGATAAGGCTCGTGTAGTCAGCCAATTTGATGCCCAGCTCTCTTTCGAGCGGAGCGACCACATCTTCTTTGAATTGCTTTAGAAAATTTTGTTTGAACGGTATGAGAGCGGAATCTTGCCAAAGTTGGCCTGGGGGAGATTGCTGATAATAGGCGGACGCCTTGGCCCAATCGGGAACTGAAATCATCCCGAGAGTATCGTCGGGCAGGAGTTGCTCCGCGGGAGGAAGAGCTGCTTTGATGCGAGGGGCAATACAGAGCAGCCCAGCCAAAAGGACAAAGGGCCATTTCAAGGTTCGATTCATAGGAAATGTTTTCATAGTTTAAAGTTTAGCAGCCAGATCATTTCGGGGAATTAACCCGCTTTCGTCTCGCTTCGCTGTTCACCAAACCGTCTGCATTATACTTTATGTCCAGTCGCGTCAGAAAGTTGCCCCGTTTGTGGGAGATGCAGATTGTTCAGGTGGATGAATCGATGAGCTGAAGTGAGGAGCGGCGGCTTGACGATCAGGGGTTGAGTTTGCTGACCCGGCTCGGAGGCTCAAGATAGCGATACGGACTGCTGGGATTGTCATTGTCGTAAGCGTAGGCATCGCGGTGGTTCAAGAAATACTTCACCGTTTCGATCGGTATGGCAAAACCGAGGCCTTCGCCAAAAGTCATTTTCATGTTGGTGATTCCTATGACCTCGCCGCGCATGTTGAAGAGCGGTCCTCCACTATTGCCGGGGTTAATCTGAGTCGTGGTCTGCAAATAGAGTTCACCTTGGATCTGGCGCGCCTTCGTGCTGAGGATGCCTTCGGTCACGGTCCGTTCCAGCCCCAGCGGGCTGCCAATGGCAAAAACGCGTTCGCCGACTGACAAGGCATCGGAATCACCCACGAGGACTCGGGAAAATTTTGGGATATTTTTGTCGTCGATCTTTAGCAAAGCCATGTCCTCAAATTTGTTCATGGCCACAATTTTCACTTCCTTGTAGCTCTTGCGTTCGAATTGACCGCTTTTCTGATGATACACTTCCACCGAAATTTGGGTCTCGCCTTCGATGACGTGAAAATTAGTGATCAGGAAGCCGTCTTCGTTGATGATAAAACCGGACCCCAACCCGCTCGGCGTTCGGACTTGAACGACGGTTTCGCCCAGCAAACTGACTAATTCCCGGACGCTGCGCTCGGGAGTCGAGGTCACTGCGGTCTCGAATAGAGCAGAGTTAATTTCAGATTTTTTCGCTGGTTGTGTTGCGTCCGCAGTCTCGGGCTTTCGGTCGCCTGACTTCGTGATCTGGACGATCTGATCTCGTGGGATGACCAATACGGTATAGCCAATATCGATCGCCACCTGCTCTCGCTTTTCCGCCAGAACCTGTCCGGTGATGGCTGCTTGATCCTTCAGTTGAATGACGTCGGCGGCTAGGGCGCACAGGCCGCCCAGGGCAAGGAGAGAGATCAACACGAACTGATTTAACATTCGACACTGATACATGTGATGAGAGGGATTGACAAGCCGTGAATCCCTGGGGCTCGGAGGAAAAATCCTCAAGTTTTCGGAACCATCTGAGCTCTGAC
>CAMAWP010000104.1 GCA_945861765.1 Akkermansia muciniphila
CAGTCCATTCCACGGAGCGTCCGGTTGCCAGGTCATCAAGACCTCGCTGGACATCGGTTCGCAGGGCGGCCAGTCGCCGTTCACGCACGGACTCATAGTCACGGAGGAGACGGAGGGCCTCGCGCACCACCTCATCGGCCGATTGATAAAAGCCAGAGGCAGCTTTTTCCTGAAGCCAGCGGTCGATTTCGGGAGTGAGCGTCACGTTCATAGTCCAAAGTGTGACAGACCCGACACCATGTGTCGAGCCGCGATGACTCTTCCGAGAGATACTCTCACCCTTCCAGTCATCGCCAGGCGCGTTTGACACAACGAACCCAATCCTTCCGCGTCAATTCACGTTCCCAAACACGTCACACGTTCCACCCGCGTTTCCCCAGAAATCTGCGGGTTGTGTTGGCTTTGCCCAGGAGACCAAGGGGTGGCGCGGCTGCTAATTGTTCAGCTAACTGTTCTTGATAAACACGGCGAAAACTCCCCAAAGCAGCAACAGCAAAAGAACAAGCAAGGCCACAAAGCGGTTCCGGGCCACTCGTTTTTCGTAGCGCAAAGGTCGGAGCCCTTTGATGCTGCCCGCCGCCAAATAACTGACCAGCTTGGGATTGTTCGCCGGTGGACCGCGAAAGTGGTTTTGCAGACGCCGCCAAGCTGCTGTTAAATCGTATTTGCGAACTCCGAGATCGCTATAAAGCTGTGGTGTCGTTTCCGTCTCTGCCGACCCGTCAAGCTTGCTTCGATCGATGGGTTCGAAGATCGGTTGTTGAGGGCCGGGGCTCGGCGGCGTCGAGGGCGCGGAGGCATTTGGCCGATGGGGCAACGCTGTCGAGCGTAGCCGAGGTTGTGACTTGGCATGCTCAACTTTCGAATTGAGCTGTTTGATCTGCGCCTCCAGCCGGGCGATCTCCGTATTGAGAGTTCGGGAACGGTCGGAAATGGGATCGGCTTTCTTCTTGAAGAATCCCATACGGAAGGATTGTCACCGGCGGAGCAGGAAAATGAGGGTGAGTCCCAATGCCATCAAGCCGATGAGCGCAATGGGCCACGTCAGTGCCAATCCCAACTTGCACAACTGTCCAAAGCTGCGTCCTTCCAGCAGAGAATTCGTCGATTTGGAAGCGGGCTTTTGCTCGATGGGCGCCGAAGCGATGCCATTCAAAATGGACCATTTGAGTCGCGCTCCATTCCATTCCATCCGTGAATTCTCTATGGTGGTCAAGGCTCGCGTCAGTTCGGTCGTCCAAGTTTCCTGGTTCCAGGTCTCCTCGCGAATAGCCTCCACTTTGCCAAGCGCATCCCTCAGATCAGCCAATGTCTTAGCCATTTGCTCGGCATCGCGGCGAGCAGCAAATTCGGCTTCGGCCAGCAATCCGGTTCCGCGGGTCAAATGTTGCAGCATCTCTTCGCGGCCCGTCTGAAACTCGATCCGGCGACGGCGCGCTTCTTCAAGGGAGGCACGCTCGCGTTCGAGCTCCTCTTGAGCTCGCTTTAACTCGGTAAGTCGCTGTTGGGCCTCGCCGACTTTGCTATCGAGCTCCTCGCGCGTGGGAGGCCGATTCAGCACGCCCGTGCCCGCGCCCGTCTGCGCAGAACTCGCAGGATAGGGCGATTTCGCGTTTTGATAATCGCTATCCACAAAATCCGACTCGTCGAAGTGCGAGGCCATGAGTGGACTTTAGTCTTGGGCATCGGGCGTGTAAAGAGATCAACAAATGAAAATTAAAATTCGGACAGGCCGAAGACTACTTTTGCCAGAAATCACCAGCTTGGTGACGGGCACGGATCGGGAAGAGTCGAGCCTGCCAACGCGCATCCAACAAGGCAGAGACGCCGCTACAACTCAAAAGCCTTCACCTTGCGCAATCCCAGTTTCAATGGAAACCAACCCACAAGCAGGGAGAGAGCGGCGAATCCCATCCAGGCTGAGATCATCCACCCGAACTCTGAACCTCGAACCCAGGGAGAACCGAACGCCAGCAACGTGACGGAGCTCACAATGTAAAGAAAGCTCAAGACCAGGCAAAAAGTGCCGCCGAAACCGCTCACAATTTTGCTGGGGTTATCTTCTTTGAAATTGGGATGAAGCGCTCCCAGCCCCACGGCGAGTCCGTTCAAGGTAAACGTCATCACGGTGACATTGATGGCAAAATACAGAGTGCGATCCCATGGCATCTTCAGCATGTGACACGATAAAAAGATCAATCCGATAGTCACGAAGAGCGAGGCGCAACTGGCGAGTGCAAACTTGGCTTTGACCAACCGCACCATGCCCAATGGGGCCATGCCGACAATCCAGAGCCGCTTTCCTTCGAGTGAGAATTGCGGATAGACAAAGCGCGTCGTCAGGGTCGCCAAGTTCAACGCACACGCTCCGAGGTTGAGGTATGAAACCAGATTCACCCAAAACGGATTGTTAAGCTGATGCGTAAAATGTCGGAGGTTGATGATATAAACCCCTAAAAGCCCAAAGAGAACGAGCGTTTGCCCCCACTGCGTTGTGTCACGCCAAAACAGGCGAATATCTTTGGCCAGCAAAGCTCGAGTGTCGGACTTGATCCAAAACAATCGGTTTAACGCCGTTTCGACCCATCCGGCCGAATACCCAAACGTCCGATGACGATCTTGCCAAGCGCGAAACCAACCCCAACGACCAAGAACGCTCCCCTTGCTTTGCACAGTTGAAGAGGCGTCGGAGAACATGTTTCCCATTCGGGTGAACGAGAGGAATCCAAAAAAAAGCACATGACTCAAAAGAACCAAACCAAAGAATCCGGCCGTAGCCAAGGCCCCTTCCGACCAATGCAGCACACCTGAAGAGAGCCAATAGCTGGGGAGCAGCGGAAATTGGGCAAAGCGCGTTTTCATCAGCAGACGGTCGAGAACAGCGAGCACGCGTGTCTCGAGCGCCTCGTCCGTGAGCGGCTCGGGCTTTAGCCAGAACGCGGCGATGATCAGGCAAGCAAACGCCAAGATTACAGTGGCCACTTGAAAAGCGGGGCGATCCATGTAGCGAGCCAAGTTCACGGCCAACCAGGAGCCGGCCACTGCCGGCAACACGACAAACAGAGAGATCAAGACGACGGTGACACCGTAAAAATGCCAGGGAACTTGTTGCGTGAGCCCGTAAGCAGCAAGCAAAGGCGAAATGAGAAAGAGAAACGCCCAGGAAGCCAGCAAAGCTGATTCTATGAACTTCCAGCGGAAGATCGTCTGAGAGGCGATGGGCAAGGCGAGCAAGAACGACGTCTCGCGGTTCCGAAATAAGTTGGTGTAGCTGATGATGAGATTGCTAAAGAGCAGCAGGACGAAGAAAAAAGCGAAGAGCAGAAACAACAATCGTTCCGTCAGGAGATCTCCCAAGCCCGGAAAGGTCTTGATGAAAGTTAATCCCTTGTAAAACAGCCAGAACGAAAGACCGATATATCCGGCGATGAAAACCCCGATGAGAGAAGATAGGAGCCGAGATTGCTCGCGGACCGCCTTTAAGCGCCGCCAAGCTTGAAGCGCATTCACTCGGATCAATAGCCCGAGCGGTGTCAGGAGAGAGCTGGCGCGTGAAAAGGAGTTCATGGATCAGCGAGACTGAACTATCTCAGGGCCGCATGCTCTTCGGCGAGGTTGGCTTCCTGCGCCGTTAGAGATAGGAATGCATTCTCGAGTGCTCCGGCCACACCGCTTTGCCGACGCAAGTCATCCCGTGTTCCCACTGCAATCAGCCGTCCCTGATGGATAATGGCAATTCGATCCGCCATCTCCTCGGCCACACTGAGTTGGTGAGTCGAGACGAAGACCGTCATTCCGCGCTTCGAACGCTCCTTCAGAATGTCCTTCACCACACGGGCATGGTGCGGGTCGAGTCCGACCATCGGCTCATCAATAACGAAGACCTCCGGATCGTGCAACAATGCCGAGGCGATCGCGATCCGTTGACGAGTGCCGTGGGAAAGCCCCTCGATTGGTTTCGCCAGGTAGGGTTCCAAATTAAAGCGGGCGATCAACTCGCGAGCGGCTGTTTGGATGCGGGACTCTTCCATCCGAAAAAGCTGGCCGGTAAATCGAAAGAACTCCCAAGGCGTCAGCTTATCGTAGAGAAACGGAAAGTCGGGAACGTAGGCCATTCTTCTTCGAGCCTCCAAAGGTTCTGTTTGGACATCGAAGCCAGCCACACGGACTTTTCCGGAACTGGGCTTTATGAGTCCAGCGATCATTTTAATCGTCGTTGTTTTGCCGGCGGCATTGGGACCGAGCACGACAAGGAACTCACCCCGGGGAACGGTCAAGCTGATTCCATTGACGGCGACCAGATCTCCAAAGCGTTTTACGACGTCGAATAACTCGATCATGCTTCAGTCCAATTCACAGATCGATCCGCTCCTCTGCCCGACATAAGCACTAGTGTCTTCATTTTTTCGATTTAGAGAACCAAAGCATCGTTCAGCAAAACGATCTCGTTGGGGAGTTCGACACGCAAGATTTCACCCGCGCGGCTAACGAGGATGACGGCTTGGTAGCGGTCCAGCAGCCTGGCCTGCAACCGATAGACGCGCACCTTGGAATGTCCCACGGTGAGCCAATCGTTTCGGGCCTCCCAAGCCAGGCCGAGAGCAATGCTCTTGGGCGCTTGGCTCCATTGATTGAGCAGAAGAGGTGGCACGGGATAGCCCAATTCACGAACCAGTTTTCCTGGATCACGCAGCTCCGCAAATTTGAATTGGCGCTGAAATTTCGTGTCACCTTCCTCGAACGTGAGTCGCAAGCTTTCTTCGGCGCGAATCGTCTGAATCTCCCAAGCTCGCGGCCGAGCCGAGGCTCGAAGCGACAGATCTTTCCAGGTATGTCCCGTGGTGAAATCGCCGTGAAGCTGAAAGCTCAGCCTGCTGCCCGGGGCCTCTAGAAGAAAGTTGCCTTCCAAGCTGACCGTGTAGCCCGAGAGCCGCCTGATCATTCCTTCAGGCTCATACTCTTCACTCCCGATCTTGCCAGTGGCCAACTCTTCACCAACATTGGCTCGCCATCGGCAATACCCAACCTTTTGTCCACGATGAAAGATTTCCAACGCTGAGTCATCCGGGGCGGTCAGAATCTTATCGAGGACGACGCTTGTCGGGAGGGCGTTGCCCAGTTCACTTCGTCCGCCAAATTCCGAGCGCCAGAGCAGCACATTCATGACGATCCAAAAGAGTGCTATGAGCGGAAAACTAACTCGGCTGAGCATGCAATTAATTTCAATTCAATTCTTCGATCCAGGGATACTAACACTCTGACCGACTTTTAGTTTCCGAGCCTCGACCCTGGGATTCGCAGATTGCAAGGAGGTGAGCGGAACGCGATAGGATCGAGCGATCGAGGCAAAGGTTTCACCCGACCGGACGACATGCGTTCTGGGCACGATAGCGGGGCGAGGGATCACGGCCTCGGCTTTTCCCGCCGGGGGCTGCTGCGTTCGGACCATGGCGTGATCCACAGCAGGTCCACTTTGACTCGGGAGAGGAATGTTAGGCGCGGGGGTTGGCCTGTTGGTGACCACGCTTGGTAGCGGGACCAATTGCGCTTTCGATAGCTGTCCTTTCAATTGTTCCACTTGCTGGCGGAGGCCAGCATTTTCAGTGGTTAACCGATCCAGCGCCGCGTGGGCTTTCTGATTGACCAACGCAAATGACACCGTTCTGGCGAGTTCCATTTTGCAGGAAACGATATGCTGCCGCGCCATCTCTGCGACATTGGAGTTCGGGCGAAGCTTCAGGTGTTTTTCGAAATGATAAATCGCAGCCGCGAAGTCGTTTTCCTTTTGCAGGTAAAGCAAGCCGAGCTCTAAATGAGCCGAGGCCGACCGAGGATTGGCCTCGATGGCCTTTTCAAACGCAGCCACCGCGCCTTTATAGTCCATGGTATTGGCCCGGCTTCGGCCGGTGAGAAAGTGCGGATTCTTTTGTTCATCCAACTCACTCTCGGCAATAGGGGAACAACCACTCAGCCAAAATCCAGCAAAGACAAAAATAATTAACCGGCAAAACGCTGACAAAACAGTCATAGCGCGAACGTAAACGAACCGATGATGGACTGCAATGTTCCGCTCAATTAAGGCTCTTCGTGGAATGGCGCTTAGATAAGGCCTCGAATTTCTTGCTCAATTCAAGAGACGCTGCTGCCTCGGCCCCAATTCGTCCCGGAGGGACTTGTGAGAATTAGCCCAGCGTTTCAACGCTGGGTTAGTGCAGTCGGAGCGTCGAGTCCCGAAGTGACGGCTGAATGCGGCTGTTGGAGTAAACCCAGTCAGCCGTCCCTCCGGGACTTGTTCCTTTGTTCATCCCAACCCAGCGTTGAAACGCTGGGCTATTTTCGTCTGTCCCTCCGGGACAATGACGCCAAAGTTCCGCTGGAAATCACTTCACGGCAAGGACCTGTCCAGCAAAGGTTTAGGCCTTATCTAAGCGCCATTTGTGACGAATCCCTTTTCCTTCAACGACCCGATGTAAGTGCGAATCTGCCGGTCGCTGACGCCGAAGAAATCGGTGAAATATTTGTTGGACGCAAAGCAACCCCGTTCGTTGTGGAGGCTGTGAATTTCGACGAAGAGCACTTTCTCCATCAACGAAAGCGTCGAAGGCAGCCAAATGTCTTTTGGAATCCAGATGCCTTTGAAATCACGCTCTGTTTGGCCCATGCCTGAATTTTATCACGAGGAGCGAGGGTGCTTTGAGAGGTGGCGACAGGTTACGGAGTCGAGGTTGGCGCACGAGTGAATAGAAATTTTTCATCCGTCAATGTTTTCAGGAAAGCCACCAGCGCCTGCTGGTCCACCGCACTCAAGGGCACGCCGCCATCGGGATGTTTGGCGAGATTAGGATCGAGTGTTGGGCTCCGCAGCACGCCGGAGCTATAATGCTCGACGACGGTTTCGAGCGTCGCGAAGCGCCCGTCGTGCATGTAGGGCGCGGTGAGGGCGATGTTGCGCAAGGACGGCGTGGCGAATTTTCCCCGGTCCGAAGCTTTGCCAGTGACCTTGGCGCGACCAAGATCTTTGAACTCTGCATCCAGCCCGTTGTTCGCAAACGTCTGGCTATGGAACAACGGCCCACCGTGGCAATGAAAGCAATCCGCGCCGTATTGCTCGCGGCGCGGATCGTACTCGGTCATGAACAATTCAAACCCGCGTTGCTCAGCGGCGGTGAGTTGGGCTTGGCCTTGGAGCGCGCGATCAAACTTGGAATCAAAGCTCGTGAGCGTGAGCAGGTAGTTTTCAATCGCCAGTCCGATCTTCTGCGGCGTGATTTCTGAGGAGCCGAACGCCACTTCGAAGTGCGCCGCGTAGGCCGTCGCCAACTTCGCGCAAACATTCGTCAAGCTTTCGTCCATTTCGGTGTGGTCTTGGATAGGCAGCAATGCCTGAGCACGCAGCGTCGGGGCGCGGCCATCCCAAAAGAAACTCGCTTTCCACGCCAGATTGAACAGCGGCATCGCGTTGCGGGTGCCAACTTGTTCGGCCACTCCGATACTGTATTGGCGCGACTCGGCGAAGGCGTGTTTACCGTCGTGGCATGTGGCGCAGGAAATCGTGCCGTTCCTGGAGATCCCCGTTTCGTGAAAGAGCTTTTTCCCCAGCGCCACGCGCTCCTTGGTGAGGGGATTATCCTTCGGCAAAGGGGGAATCGGAAACGTGGCGCTCATCTGGAACGGATACGGCGTGAATCGTTCTGGCAGATAGAGCGGCTTCAGTAGCGCGGCCGCGACTACTTCGGCAGCCATCGCACTGACGCGCTGGACGTGGAACGCGCCGGGTAGATTCGCGACCAGCGCGGCGGCAATGGGATCGCCCTCGCGCGAGTGCGTAGATGAACCCGCTTTTCCGAACGTGAGCGAACGGGGCGCATTGAGCAGCGTAGCCAGATCGAAGTCGAGTTCGAGCCGGGCGTCGGATGTGAGGTCCAGCGGCGTGGCCAGATTGATGCGCGTACGATTCGGGTCGCGGGCGAGGTGATAGGACCAGCCATCGAGTGTCGCATTCGTGCGCCACCGTCCTTCCAGGGCGAGGAAAATGTATCCGCCCTGCCAGCTCCAGTGCAGGCCGTTGAGATTGGGATTCAACGGATGATCGGCGGGAAAGCGCGCGACGTCGGCGTGGTTGTCGCTTTTATCCGGCCCGAAATGAAAGCGCACGCTGCGGTACGAATCCGACGGAAGATTTTCGAGTCGCAGAGTATGGCGTCCCTGCTCCGCATCCAGCCACGCGACACGATTGGTGACTTCCAGCCACGAGCCATCGCAGCGTTGGAGGGCGAACCCACTCAGCACATAACTCACGCGACTGATCGAAAATGTTTCTCGATCTGCGTTGCGATAGCGGAGGGAGTTGAGCTGAATGGGTTCGCCCGAGTACTTGGGCGTGATGCGGATTTCCAAGGTTGCTCCCCGTGCGCCACTCCCCGCCGCACACAGCCAGAATCCCAACATCAAGTGGAGCGCCACTATTGGTGGTTTGATGTTGGGAATCATGGTCGGCGTGCGGGTTGAGGTTGGAGTTTGGTTACGGATCGTAAGTCGCCACAGCCGTGCGGACGGCGCGGAAGAATTGATTCGTGCCCACGGTTGCCGCGGTAATGCCACCCTTATTTTTCAAGGCGGCAATGCCCGTGGCGTTGGTGGTCCATGTGGCGAGGTTGCCGCTGGCTTCAACCCGGTAAGTCCCGCCTTCGGTCGCGCTCCAGGTCAGGGTGACGACGTTGTTGCTCACGACCGGCGCGGCCAGGATAAGCGCGGAGTTTGCGCCACCCACGAAATTGGTGGTCACGACTTCGCTCAGCGTCGTGTTGCCACCGGTGGCTTGTCCAAAATAGGTGCGGCTTATGTTGTAGGGAAATACCGGCGCGCCGTTGGATGCGATACAGACAAAGTAGGCCCAGGTGCCGCTGGGAAATTCCGGCGTGACGCACCAGCGCGTGTTCCACTCATTCAAGTCAAAGTCCGTGCCTTGTTGGTAGCGCTGGCCCGTGATGAAATTGGTCAGGTCGGCAAGATAAGCGTTGTCCTCGAGATAGCGCCCCAGTGGGTAAGCGCCCGAAACGGCCGGGCCCGTCGCGGCAATCTCGCCGCCGCGGGTCGCCCACGCGGGAATGGCGGTGCGCCCGGTGGCAGTGAGATTGTCCGCGCCGTTCTGGCCGTTGCGCAGGACGTAGCCGGAGATCATCCGCCGCACGCCGCTGCTGGCGTTGGTGGCCTTGGCATAGCCATAGGGGCCATAAATGGGAAAGCCGTCGCGCACCCAACCCAGAATCGGCGAGTGCTGCGGGGCGGCGTTGGTGCTTTCGGCATAGCTCTTCGTCACCGCGTTGAAATTCACGTGGTCACCGAGTAAGTAGCGCAGCGCGATGGGATTTGCGTGATAATGATACTGACCGCTTCCGGGCTGATGCGCGTACGCGGTATCGAACGTGACGCTTTCGTTCACCCAGGCATCGCGATTCCAACTGCCCGCGCCATTCACTTCCCCGGCACCGTTCCAATAAAACGCGTCGCGCGAATCAAACATCGACACGCCATCCACGAAATAGCCGATCGGCCCTCCGCCGGTGAGCGCGTGGACGTTGTTGGTGGCCGGCATCCGAGGAAACCGATAGAGCGCCTTGGTGTTGATCGGCACGTTGGGGAAAACCGCAGAGTGCGCCAGGTTCAGATACCACGGGCCCAAGACATGACTGCCCAGTCCGCTGCTGCGCACATACACCCAGTTGGCCGACGAATAGATCTCCCGCACGCCCGCATAGGCGGGGAGACTTTGACTGAGCGCTCCCCGCGCCCAGGTCGAATAGCTCGTCCCGTTGTTCTTGTCGGTATCGGTCAGATAGACCCGGGCGTATTGGCCGGAATAAGCGGTGAGCCAGGAATCAAGCAACGGCGTGGCGGTTGCGCCGCCGGTCAGCGCCAGGCTGGCGAGGCTGGTTACAAGGAGCGAGATAATGATTTTCACAGCGTCAGTATAAACCGGTTCACATTAAGAGAAGATGAAGCGTTCATTTGCTCCGTCAGACCGCCCGGCCAAAAACAGGGTTCCGATCAGGGGGCAGGAACGCAGCGTGGTCTCGTGCATTACAGAGGACAGTTGCAGCGAGCCCGCTGCCAGGTGCGAACAACAGAGGGGTCGATGGCACATCATGCAAACCCATCTCTATGGCCGCTGGTTGCTGCGCATTTTCGGCCAGTTTCTCCACCACATCCATCACCTTCGGCAACTCCTCCATCCGGCCATGTGTTTCGGGTTCAGCGAAGTCGTTGCGGATGCCAGTGCCGCTGATGCTCAGACCGGGATCGAAGGCGCGGCGCTTGAATTGCCAGAGGAATTTCCCGTCCGGCACTTCGGAATACCCAGGGAAGAAGTAGCCGGTTGGATCCACTGCATCATAATCCAGTCGGGCGCATTCTTCGAGCAGGTTAAACAGGCTCATCCCCGTGCTGGGGTCCTTGAGGTGCTGGTATAGGGGAACGTCGTAGGCGATGGCTGTCACATCGAATTCGCGGCTGAAGAAGTAGATCTTGCCATCAGCAAACATAGGCGACGCCCAATGGCTGATGCCGTGGCCAAGCCGTCCCTTCCAAATCCCTGCGCCCGTGACCGCATCCAGGCAGGTGGCCAATCCGCCCTGGTCATCGACCATAAACTCCAGAACATCCTTCCGGAACACCAGGCGATCCCGCGCCATTTTGGGCCGGTAGGCCAGTGCCTCGAACCGTGCAACGATGCACGCCCATTTCAAAACGCTCGTGCCGGGATCGAATTGGCCAAACTTCCGCCCGCAGACGATTGCGGTCTGCTGCAGGACATCGTCGGCATCCGTCGGCTGGGGCAGCAGAGACCGGATGTACCGGCGCAATTCCGGTTCATGGTGTGCAAACCGCCGGACAAACAGTTCATAACTGGCGTCTGCGGCGGCGGGGTCTGAATGCGGATCATCCATTTGAATCAACCGCCGCGAATAGTGCTTTGGTCGCCTCCTCGAAGGTTTCCAAGGTAAGATACATCGGCTGGAACTGTGCTTGGGAGGTGCCGAGCAACGGCCCGAACGGGACGAAGCCCAAGTGCTTGTAGAGTTTCTGCTGCGTGGTGGTTCCCGAGATAATACCTAAATCGTAGCTATTTTGCCTGAAGTAATCGCGCACCAATCGGAGCAGGCCCTGAAAAACAGTGCCTGCTCTGAATGCCTTCTCGGCCGCGAGAAGCCGAATTTCACAAACGGTGCGTCCCTTGGGTAGATAATCATCCAGCCGTTGAAGTTTCTGATCGAGTGAAAACGGACGCTGGGCGCGAACGGCTAACATCCCCGCGAGGGACTTATTGCAAAGGCAGATCATGTAAGTATTTTCCGCGTGGAATTTATCAACCAAACGGCGGGCTGCGTCGGGCTCATGCTGGGGAATCTCTTCGACAAAGGTTTTGTAGTTGAGCTGGTGGATCAACTCGAACTCCCAATTCTCAGTCGCGACTTTGAATTCTAACAGTGCGGGAAATTTCATGGGGGTTGCTGCGTCGGCTTTTGTGATTAAGTTTTGGAGCCTCGATTGGAATCGATGGCCGCGAATTCCTCGATGAGATTCTTCCGGTGAGCTAGCAAGATCAGAGTGCTGAGGGCGCACAGGCCAACGATTTTAGACGCTGGTTGTGCCAGGCAAAGACTCGCCAACGGCGCACAGGCAAAGGCCAGAAGCCCGGATAGAACAGTTCGCCGAATCAGAACGCACGCACCGAGACATAGACCCGCCATCACGACAACAATCGAGGGGTCGAAGACCAAAAGCGCGCCAAAAGCAGTAGCGATGCCTTTGCCTCCGCGGAACCCAAGTTGAATCGGCCAGATGTGCCCACTCACCACCGAAAGCAGAGCTACAACCTTAAACCACTCGCCTTCCGTGAAGCGATCGGTGGCCCAAACAGCCATCGCGCCTTTGGCCGAATCGCCAAGGAATGTCAGAATGAATCCCCACATGCCCGCGTGGCGGCCGACGTTTCTGGCTCCAATGCCGCCGCTGCCAAGCTCCCGAATATCCCGTTTGGCTGAAAGGATGACAACGTAATAGCCCGTGGCAAAACACCCCAGAGCGTAGCTCGAAAGCAGAATGCCGACACCTTGAACTAGTCGGCTACTGAATGTGTTCGTCAACCACCACATATTAGCGAGATGCAACATCGAGAGCCAACCGGCTCGACAACATCACAGCAGTTCTCAACTCGAAAGCAACTTGGAATCAGCGCAGGTTCCGGCTTTGTCGTCGGGCGATGAATGGATCGACTCTGGCTAGGATAAAGAACGCCCAGTTTTCCTTCAGCTTATTGCAAAAGGTTCGGGACTTTTTCCAGGTGGCCGGATCGACCTTTTGGGAATGGTTCAAATCCTCGTGGAACACCGCGCGCGCTTCTGCGGCCAGCTTTGGATTTGGTAGCCGAAGCATCAATTCGTAATTGATATAGAGACTTCGCTGATCGAGGTTGGCAGATCCGGCATAGACGACGTTATCCAGAACGAACATTTTCGCGTGCAACACCTGGGGTTGATATTCGTAAATCTCAATTCCTGAATTCAGGAGCGATTGATAGAAACGGCGGCCGGCGATGTGCGACAACGGGACATCTGATTTCCCGGCGAGTATGATTTGCACCTTCGCACCGCACCGTGCGGCTCGTGCCAGCGCTCGCCAAATTGGCCGAGGCGGCAGGAAATAAGCAGAAATGATTTTGATCTTTCTGGCCTTCGAGATGTCGTTCAATAGCGCTTGTTTGAGAAAACTCTTGCCCCGGCCAGGACCGGAAAGAAGGATTTGACCGTCTGCGGTCGAGATCACGTTGCGCAACTTGGCCTTTCGGAGACGAGCGAATCGTTTGTGATGAAAATCCGCTAACTCGAACAGTGTCTCAAATGATAAGGCCAGCTCGTGGGCCGTGGGACCTTGTATCCGCAAACCGAGATCGTGCCATCCGCGCGTCACACCATCTCCCTCGTATTCGGCGGCGATATTAAAGCCGCCGACAAACGCGATTCGATCATCACACACTAGAAGCTTCCGGTGATTGCGGATGCCATAGCGGTCAAACCTGATAGGGTTGAACCACCTGAAGAGTCCCCCCGCAGCTCGCAAAGGGTCCCAGAACTCATCGGGCAGGGGCATCGATCCCCAGGCATCCACCAAGACTCTTACATGAACCCCGCGTTCACACGCTTCGACAAGTGCTTTTAGAAAGCGTTCGCCGATTTGGCTGGCCGTGTAGATGTACATCTCCAGGCGAACCGAATGCCTCGCCTGATGAATGGCTTTCAGCATGAGGTCGAAGGCTTCATCGACTGTCCGAAGCAAACCAAAGCGGGACGACGATAGAGGAGAGTTTTTCGCGGTCGCCATTTCCAGCGGTGAATATGCCATAAGTCGATTGAAACACAATTGCGAAGCTGCTCTGCTGCGAGACCATGGAGAAAGCTAGCGAGGTCCAACGCGGATTCCTGTCATCGAGGATCATCGAAAGGGCACTACGGACGTGTTATTCAGAGCCATTGACGAGCGGAGTTCAGCTTGAGGTGGATCAGTGTCTCTCGGTCATCGCAGGTCTCGGGTTTAAGAGTCCAACGGCGGATTTGTTCTTGTTAGCAGACGGGCTCTGTGAGTAAGAATGCGATGTGGAACGTAGGGACAAATTGAGATTAGGCATATTGGGATCGGGCAAAGGATCGAACATGGTGGCTATCGCCGAGGCGTGCGCTACCGGTCAGTTTCCGATGCAGATTGCTATTGTGCTCAGTGACATTGCCGCCTCCGGGATACTGGCGCAGGCGCAAGCGCGAGCCATTCCATCCCAGTTTATTGCTCCCGGTCCGTTTCGAACGAAATTAGATGACGCCTCTGAGCAAGCTTATGTGGGTGCTTTGCTCAACGCCGGAGTCGATCTGGTTGTTTTGGCGGGGTTCATGCGAATTTTGAAAGGCCAATTTCTGCGGGCTTTTCCTCAGAAAGTCATCAACATTCATCCGGCCTTACTGCCCTCGTTTCCGGGTCTCGAAGCGTGGAAACAAGCGCTGGACTACGGGGTTAAGGTGACAGGCTGCACCGTTCACTTTGTGGATCAAGGCGTCGATACGGGACCGATCATTGCGCAGCAGACGGTGCCAGTGCTAGACGATGACACGCCAGAAACTCTCCACGAGCGGATTCAACGGGTTGAACACGCCTTGTATCCAGTCGCTATCGCTTCGATAGCTGCCTGCGATTTGAAAGTTCAGGGGCGTCGCTGTTTGAAAGTCGCTGGCTCGTCATGTCGTCAAGCTGCTTGATGGATTGCGTTGAGGCCCGTTCAATGAAAAACAGACCGAAGAAGATCGAGATGGTTCTGCCACGCGGACAAGGGCAGAACAATCCCGTGATTCGGGTAGAAGAATCGGCGACGCGCTGTTGTCACTCTGGCCTTAAGCGCGGCCTGAAGAATTTAATAAATGAAGAATAAACCTACGTTGCGATTTGGTTTGCCAAAGGGCAGCTTGCAGGAGGCCACGATTGAAAAGATGGCCAAGGCCGGGTTCAATATCCAGGTGAGTAGCCGTTCTTACATTCCTTATGTCGATGACGAGGAATTGGAGATCCGGCTCATTCGCGCCCAAGAAATCAGCCGTTACGTTGAACATGGTTACTTGGATTGTGGAATCACCGGTCTCGATTGGATTCAGGAGAACAATTCGAAAGTACATGAAGTGGGAGAATTCTTGTTCAGCAAAGCCACGCGTCAGCCGGCGCGTTGGGTGTTGGCCGTTCCTGAGAATTCGCCTGTGAAATCCGTCAAGGATTTGCAGGGCAAACGTATTGCGACCGAGGTGGTCAGCCTCACGCGCCGTTACTTTAAGAAACATGGCGTCAAGGCCAAGATCGAGTTCTCCTGGGGCGCAACTGAGTTCAAGGCGCACGAATTAGTCGATGCGATAGTGGAGCTGACCGAGACCGGGTCGTCACTTCGCGCCAACAAACTTCGGATTGTCGATACACTCTTAAGCTCGACACCTCGGCTGATCGCGAACCATGCTGCTTGGAAAGAAAAATGGAAACGGCAAAAGATCGAGAACCTGGCTTTATTGCTGAAAGGGGCGCTCGAGGCCGAGGCTAAGGTGGGTCTAAAGATGAATGTTGCTGAAAAGAATTTGGCAATATTGTTGCAAACTTTGCCCGCGTTGCGTAATCCAACGGTTTCCAGTCTGAGTCTGGCTGGGTGGGTGGCGGTGGAAACTATCATCGACGAACATGTGGTTCGCGAGTTAATCCCGCAACTCAAAGCAGCTGGTGCTGAGGGAATCATTGAATATCCACTGAATAAGGTGGTATATTGAAGCGCGGTAGAGAACAAACTATATGGGATCACTGAAAAAAAGACGCAAAAGCAAGATCAACAAACATAAACGGCGCAAGCAACTTCGTGCCAACCGCCACAAGAAGCGAACCTGGCAGAAGTAGCCGTAAGCGTCCGACACGACGTCGATAATAAATTTCGCCCAGCGCAGTTCGATGCCGAACTGCGCTTCTCTCATTTTTAGAATTCATGAGGCATCCTCTTTATTTTTGCGTGCCTGTCCTGATTTTGAGCGGTTGGCTGCTGATGGGGTGTTCGACTGCGGCTCGGTTGGGGATCGGTGCTAAGAAACCGCAGTCGGCTTCTGCAAAGGTCAAGGAGGCCGCTCAATCCGCAAAACTGGAAGCCGACCTGGAAGGGAGGGTTCAGGCGTATGCGCATTATGCAGCCGGACTGAGCTATGATTTAAATGAAAAGCCGGACTTGGCGTTGGAAGAGCTTTGGCAATCTGCCTTGGCTGATCCGGCTTATGAGCCGGTGGTGATCGAGGTGGCCCGTCGGTTGATCCGCGCGAAGAAAGCCGATAGAGCCGTCGAGATCTTGGCCAAGGCGACCGCTCTGCCAAATGCCTCGGGGAGCTTGTTTGCCTGGCTGGCGCTGGCTTATGGACAAGCGGGCCGGAGCGAGCCGGCCATCGTGGCGAACCGGACGGCCATCAAGAAGATGCCCCAGTCTTTGTCCGCCTACCAAAATCTGGCTCAGATTTATCTTCAAAATCATCAAACCAACGAAGCGCTTCAGGTTTTGGACGAGGCGGGAAATCAGCCCTCCGCGGACGCTGGATTCTTAGCGGACTTGGCGGAACTCTATACGCGATATGGTCGAGCTCAGACCCTAAAAAAAGAGATCGTCAGCGAGCGGAGCAAGCAGGCGTTGGATAGGGCTGTGAAGCTCAAACCGACTCATCCGATTACTCTACAGAAGCTGGCGGACAGCTATTTGTCACTAGGTGAGCTGACGAAAGCGGAAGAAATCTATGTGCAATTGCTCGATAAGTACCCCGAGCTGCCGGTGATCCGAGGGAAGCTGACCGAGGTTTATCTCCGCGAGGGCAAGAAAGAAAAGGCCCTCGAGCTACTCCAAGCGATTGCCAAAGAAGATCCGACAAACCCGCGCACCCATTCGTTCCTGGGGACGCTGGCCGTGGAAGCGAATAAGCTGACGGAGGCCGCGCAATATTTTGAGCGAGCCTTGCTGCTGAATCCGGAACTGGAACCGGTCTATTATGATCTGGCCGGGGTCAAGCTCAACTTGAAGAAACCCGAGGAAGCTTTGGCGCTGCTAGAAAAGACCCGGACAAAATTCAAGCTCGGTTTTGTGATGGAATTCTACACGGCGATAGCGCAAGTCATGCTGAAGAATTTTCCGCAAGCGCTCAAGCATTTCACTTCTGCAGAAGTGCTGGCCAAAGCAAGCGAACCTGCGCGGCTCACCCATATTTTCTACTATCAGCTCGGTTCTGCCTACGAGCGGAACGGAAATAATGATGAAGCTGAGAGAGCTTTTCGCAAGTGCCTCGAGCTTTCGCCCAATTATGCGGAAGCGATGAACTATCTCGGTTACATGTGGGCGGAGTTAGGGATCAAGCTTGGCGAAGCGCGTGTTCTCATCGAGAAGGCAGTTCAATTGGAACCGAAGAACGCCGCTTTCCTGGATAGCTTAGGCTGGGTTCTATTTAAACTCAATCAGCCCAAGGAAGCCTTGGTCTATCTCCTCAAAGCCATCGAGAATTCTGAGGAGCTGGATCCTCCTTTGTTTGACCACCTGGGTGATATCTATTCATCCCTCAAGGAGTATGAGAAAGCTCGAGGCGCTTGGCGCAAAGCCCTGAGCGTTGAGCCCAACGAGAAGATCAAAGAAAAAATCGGCGCTGTCCCCGCTGCCGAATTGTCTGAACCTTGAACCATGGCGTTGCAGTTCACCAAGCATTATACGCGTGAAGATGCTGAGTCTTTGTTGCCTCAGATCCGCGAATGGCTCGAGGAGTTGAGTCGGTTACGTTCCAGACTCAGCGAGCATGATGAACGGCTCGCTCAGTTGCTCGCGAAAGCTGATGGCTTGGGCGGCGATCTCGTGAACCGTTGGATCAGAGGTCTCGCTCGAATCAAGGATCTTTTGCAGGAGTTCGCAACACGGGAGATTCAAGTGAAAGATCTGGATCGCGGCCTGATCGATTTTCCAGCTTTTGTCGGTGGCCAGGAGGTGTTTCTCTGTTGGGAAAAGGATGAAGACACTATCGAGTACTGGCACGATCTGACCTCAGGCTATGGTGGACGTGAACGGCTGTAACACTGAATTCTCCTCTTTGCACCCAGAGATTGTTCCGAGCGTCGATGAATACTTCAAAAACCAAACTGATCGTTTTGTGGCTTTCTGCCATTGCGCTGAGCGGCTGCCAGCATACGCACAAGGAAGTTCCGGTGGCCAATTATCCAACGCGGCCTCGGTTAATGACAGAAGCCTCCGTGTACGTGCCGATTCCACCGGATGGGCACTTTAAGAAAGATCTGGTGGTGGATTCGGGCAAATTGACCGCCGTAATTGTTCGAGACGCTTTCGCGAAGTACGTTAAACGGGCCTACATCGGACGCCGCATTGAGTCATTCGACGGAAGCTTGAAAACCGCTCAGGATAATAATTGCCGCTATCTTGTTTATGCGACCGTTGTCCTCTGGGAAAACCACTCGACCGAGTTCTCGGGGCGAACCGACAAGGTCGAAATTAAGATCGAAGTGGCGGATTCAGTCTCCGGTGAAATTCTTCACGCCACTACGTTGAGAGGAAGAAGTCGATTGTTTACTGGCGGCGGAGATTCTCCTCAAGACCTGCTCCAGGAACCGATTCAGAGTTATGCAGCTTCCTTGTTCCAAATAGTGCATGTTCCTTCAGCATTGCAATAGTCAGAACGAACCCTGGTGTAGTGTCTCACAAATAGCTATACATTCGTTGCGCCCAAATTGGCCTGTGGCGAGGCACGAGGAGGGAGCATCCCCCCAAATGGGGCTGTGACCGACGAGAAACGAAGCCACAGGCCAATTTCGGCGCAACCCGCAGGGCGGCAGTTCTTTTTCGCGCAGACTTCGTTGCTCACTCCCCACAGATCGCAACGGATATGCTCGTCATTCGCGCCTCGTCTGAGCGAAAAATCCTTTGCCGCGAATGTATAGCTATTTGTGAGACACTACACTAGTCTCCTCTGCCTGTTGGTGGGTCCCGCAGCTCGGCCTACGCGACCATTCACCTCAAGTTGGTTCGGATCTACGCACTCGAAAGATTGTGCTTGAAGCGCCCCAGATTAGACGCGGCGGGTCGCGACTTCGCCGGTATGGCCAGGATCTTCCTCGAACGCGCGGTCGCGGCGGGCGAACGTCGCTTTCTGCCTGTGGATTGCGGTTTCGACGGTCGCTACCGTCGTGAAGCCCTTGCTGGCACGGCCCTCGCTCACCTGGA
>CAMAWP010000105.1 GCA_945861765.1 Akkermansia muciniphila
GAGTTGAACCGGCGGATGAACGCGACGCTGGAGGCGATGGCGCGGGCGCTGTTCCAGAGCTGGTTCGTGGATTTCGACCCCGTCCGCGCCAAACTCGACGGCCGCCCCCCCGCCGCCCTCGACCCCGCCACCGCCGCCCTCTTCCCCGAGCACTTCCAAGACTCCACCCTCGGCCACATTCCGAAAGGATGGGAAACGGGTTCAATCCTCCGGCAAGCTGACTTGTTGAGCGGAGGAACGCCAAAGACCGATGTTCCGGCCTATTGGAACGGCGAAGTGCCATGGGCCAGCCCGAAGGATGTCTCCCAATGTGGCGAAGCCTTCCTCGTGTCCACCGAGCGAACCATCACCAAGCAAGGAGTTGAGGAAAGCTCGACGAAGATCATCCCCGCGAACGCAACCGTCGTTGTTGCCCGTGGCGCGACGACTGGTCGGCTCACCATGTTCGGCCACGCGATGGCAATGAATCAGACCTGCTATGGACTGCGCTCGAAGGTCGGTGCGCCCTTCGCGCTCTACTGCAATGCCCGCCACTTCATTGAACGTCTCGTGCAAGGCGGTCACGGCTCTATCTTTGACACCATCACGACAAGCACCTTTGAAGCGACTGACGTTCTCCTCGCCCCGAAGGAAGTTCTGCTGGCCTTCGATAAGCAGGTGACGCCGCTGTTCCAACAAGTCCACGCCAACCTCCACCAATCCCGCACCCTCGCCACCCTGCGCGACACGCTGCTGCCGAAGCTGCTGAGCGGGGAGTTGAGCGTGGGGGACGGCAGTTATTCGAAATCATCGAATAACTGGAAACCCACGGAGACAAACCCATGAGCAAGGACAAGAAACTCAGAATCCGGAACAGCACGGCGGAGTTCCTCATCTTTACCCGGCAAGCGGGCGACGAGGGCATTGAGGTGCGGTTGGCGGAGGAAACGGTCTGGCTTACGCAGAAGCTCATCAGTGTGCTCTTCGACAAGGGGCGCAGCACCATCACCGAGCACTTGAAAAACATCTTCGACAGCGGGGAACTGGCCGAAGCGGCAGTGTGTCGGGATTTCCGACATACTGCGGAGGACGGAAAGGACTACACGACGCGCTTCTACAATCTCGACGCCATCATCGCCGTCGGCTTTCGGGTGAACTCGGCCCGCGCCATCCAGTTTCGCCAGTGGGCGACCGGGGTGCTGCGCGATTTCGCCATTCGTGGTTACGTGCTGGACAAGGAGCGGCTCAAGAACGGGGCGTTTCTGAGCAAGGAGTATTACGACAACCTGCTGGCGGAGATCCGTGAAATCCGCGCCAGCGAGCGGCGGTTCTACCAGAAGATCACGGACATCTACGCGACGGCGATGGATTACGACGTGGAGGCGGAGACGACCAAGACGTTCTTCGCCGCCGTGCAGAACAAACTGCATTTCGCCATTCACGGGCGCACCGCGGCGGAGTTGATCGTCGAGCGGGCGGACAGCCAGAAAGAGCGCATGGGGTTGACGACTTGGCGGAACGCGCCGCAGGGGAAGATTCTCAAGCCGGATGTCGTCGTCGCGAAAAACTACCTGACCGAAAAGGAGCTCAAGGCGTTGGACCGCATCGTGACGATGTATCTCGACTACGCCGAGGATCAGGCGGAGCGGGGCATTCCGATGACGATGCAGGATTGGGCGACGAAGCTGAACGCGTTCCTGAAGTTCAACGAACGCGACCTGCTGGACCATCCCGGCAAAGTGAGCGCCGAAGTGGCGAAGGCTTTTGCCGAGAGTGAATTTGAAAAATACCGCATCGTGCAGGACCGGCTGTTCGAGTCGGACTTTGACAAGATGATCAAGGAATTGCCCGAGAAAGGCGGCCGGCCATGAACCTCAACGAATCCATCGTCGAAGACGCCGCCCTCGAATGGTTCGGGGATCTGGGCTATCCGGTCGGGCACGGGCCGCATCTCGCGCCGGGTGAACCGGCGGCGGAGCGGGATTCGTTTGGCGAAGTAGTGCTGGTGGGGCGCTTGCGCGAGGCCATCCGGCGGCTGAACCCGGCCATTCCCGAGGAGGCGCGGGAGGAGGCGTTGCGCAAGGTGCTGCGGGTGGGGACGCCTTCGCTCACGCAGACGAACCGCGCCTTTCACCGGCTGCTGCGCGACGGCGTGCCGGTGGAGTATCCCCGGCCCGATGGCAGCATCGCGGGCGACCATGTTCGGCTGGTGGATTTCGGCGATGTGCGGGCGAACGATTGGCTGGCGGTGAATCAGTTCACCGTGATCGAGGGGCAGCACAACCGGCGGCCGGACATCGTGGTTTTCCTCAACGGTTTACCACTGGGCTTGATCGAGCTGAAGAACGCGGCGGATGAGGACGCGACGATCTGGAGCGCCTACGCGCAGCTTCAAACCTACAAGGCAGAGGTTGCTTCGCTGCTGCATTACAACGCAGCGCTGGTGGTGAGCGATGGCCTGCAAGCGCGCATGGGGTCGGTGACGGCGAACCAGGAGTGGTTCAAAGTCTGGCGCACGATCGATGGCGAGGGCGACGCGCCGAAGACGGCGCTGGAGCTGGAGGTGCTGGTGCGCGGGGTGTTCGAGCGGCAGCGGTTCCTCGATCTGCTGCACCATTTCATCGTCTTCGAGGAAGACCCGGACTCGGGCGCGCTGCACAAGATCATCGCGGGCTACCATCAGTTCCACGCGGTGAATGCGGCGGTGGAGGAAACGGTGCGCGCCAGCGGCATGAGCGAGACCGGCAGCGTGCTGCGCGAGGACGCGGGCACCTTCTGGTCCGGGCGTCAACGCGGCGGCAAGCCGGGCGACCGTCGCGCAGGCGTGGTCTGGCACACGCAGGGCAGCGGCAAGTCGTTCTCCATGCTCTTCTTCGCCGCGCGCGTGGTTCGGCATCCGGCGATGCAGAACCCGACGCTGGTGGTGCTGACCGACCGCAACGATCTCGACGATCAGCTTTTCGGCCAGTTCCAACGCTGCGCGGACATCCTCGGCCAGACGCCGGTGCAGGCCAGCGGGCGCGAGCATTTGCGCGAACTGCCGAACCGGGCGAGCGGCGGGGTGGTGTTCACGACCATCCACAAATTCATGCCGGAAAAGGGCGATCCCACTTCGCCAAGGCTACGAGGGACGGGGGCGATGCCCGAACTGAGCGCGCGGCAGAACATCGTCGTCATCGCGGATGAGGCGCACCGCAGCCAGTATGGGTTCGGCGGCAAGGTGAATGAAAAGACCGGCGAGATGTCCTACGGCTTCGCCAGCAACCTGCGCGATGCCTTGCCGAATGCGTCGTTCATCGGTTTCACCGGCACGCCCATCGAGAAGACGGACGCGAACACGCGGGCGGTCTTTGGCGATTACATTTCCATCTACGACATCCAGCGCGCCGTCGCCGACAAGGCCACGGTGCCGATCTATTACGAGAGCCGCATCTCCAAGCTGAGCCTGAACGCCGCCGAACTGCCGAAGCTCGACGCGGAGTTTGAAGGGATCATCCCGCAGTCGCGGGACGAGGAGGAGTTTCGGCAAAAGATGATCGCGAAGTGGGCCGCGCTGGAGGCGCTAGTAGGCGATCCCAAACGCATCGCGCTGGTGGCTGCTGATCTTGTGGCGCATTTCGAGAAGCGCGTGGAGGCGATGGACGGCAAGGCGATGATTGTCTGCATGAGCCGTCGAATCGCCGTGGACCTCTCCAACGCGCTCATCGCGTTGCGCCCCGACTGGGCCAGCGCCAAGGACGACGACGCCGAAGCCGAGAAGGGAAAAGCCTGCGTGGTGAAAGTCGTGATGACCGGCAGCGCCGACGACGGCCCCGACTGGCAACCGCACATCCGCAGCAAGGACAAGCGCCGCAAGCTTGCGAACCGGTTCAAGGACGCCAAAGACCCGTTCCGCATCGTGATCGTGCGCGACATGTGGCTCACCGGCTTCGACGCGCCCTGCCTGCACACGATGTATGCCGACAAGCCGATGCAGGGCCACGGCCTCATGCAGGCCATCGCCCGCGTGAACCGCGTCTTCCGCGACAAGCCCGGCGGACTGGTGGTGGATTACCTCGGCCTCGCCGATCAGCTCAAGAAGGCGCTCGTCACCTACACCGAAAGCGGCGGTCAGGGCGATCCGACCTTCGACACCGCCCAAGCCATCGCCGTGATGCTGGAGAAACACGGCATCGCCTGCGACCTGATGCACGGCTTCCACTGGGACAAGTGGACCACCGGCAAGCCCACCGAGCGCCTCGCCCTCATCCCCGCCGGACAGGAGCACATCCTCGAACAGGAAGACGGCAAGAAGCGCTGGGTGCAGGTGGTGACGGAACTTTCCCGCGCCTTCGCCCTCTGCGCCGCCAGCGATTCAGCCACCGAGATCCGCGACGACGTGAGCTTCTTCCAAGCCCTGCAAGCCGCGCTGAACAAGCAGAGCCGCACCAACCGCAAGACGCCCGAGCAGATCGACGCCGCGATCCGCCAGCTCGTGAGCAAGGCCATCACCACCGAAGGCCAGGTGATCGACGTTTTCACCGCCGCCGGATTACCCAAGCCGGACATCAGCATCCTGAGCGACCAATTCCTCGCCGAAGTGCGCGGACTGAAGCACAAGAACGTCGCCGCCGAGCTGTTGGAGAAGCTGCTCAAGGACGAACTCAAAGTCCGCTCCAAGCGGAACCTCGTGCAGAGCCGGGTCTTCAGCGAGAAGCTCAAGAAGACCCTCAACGCCTACCACAACCGCGCCATCTCAACGATGCAGGTCATCGAAGAGCTGATCAAACTCGCCAAGGACCTCGACGCCGCCACGAAGGCAGGCAAGGAGATGGGGCTGACAGAGGACGAAAAGGCCTTCTACGACGCGCTCGCCGCGAACGATTCCGCCGTGACCGCGATGGGCGACGCGAAGCTGAAAGTGATCGCCGCGGAACTCATCACCCAAGTGAAGAAGAGCGTGACCATCGACTGGACTCTCCGCGAAAGCGCCCGCGCCAAGATCAAGGTGATGGTGAAGCGCATCCTAAACAAGCACGGCTACCCGCCGGACTTGCAGGAAGAGGCCGTGAAGACCGTGCTGGCCCAAGCAGAGTTGCTATGCGCGGAGTGGGTGTGAGCTCTTTGATCCGTATCAGGTTGGGATGGGGATACTCGTCAAGAATAGTGTTGATCTGGGGCGTTGTCGTCGCGTCGAGTGCCCCGGCGAAGGTGAAGTCTTGTCGATGTGGAGAAATCTACCCGCCCACTCCGACATCAAGAGGAAGGCCGCGATCGCAAAGGAGCTCGGCGTGTCGCGTCAGTTCTTCTCCCGCCAGGTCGTCAGCCTTCAGCGGACGCTTGGGATTAGGAGTCATACGATGAGGGCGGAGGTGGCAAGGCAGGCTTACCGAGAGGCTGACAAGAGGGGTTGGTGGAAGTTGGATGGAACTGAAGTTTTCCAGTCTCATCCGTCGGTCATAACTCAAAGCGCACTGGCCGTTGGCTCCGTCGCGTATGGTTATGTCTTTGGACGTTTAAGAATAATAATGATGTCACGAGAGGCACCGCCTTCTTTATTGGTATCGAATGCTGATATTACTTCCCATCCCCCATTTCCGAGCTCATTGATTTTTGAATCCAGCTTCTCGGTGTCCAGTTTACCACCAACGAACCAACCCTCAGTGGCTAATTTTAATGTTTTATATTCCCATTTCTTAATTCGACATAACGCGGAGCTGAGCGACCGCCGCCCGACAGGCAAGCCGGATCGTGAGCAGGCCCGTCGAATTCCCGCGAAGCTCCGGGCGCAAAGGCTGGGCGGCGGTTCGTCTCGAGCGTCTGGTTCGGCATCGCTAGATTTTCCAAACAGGGGTTTTCTTTGGGTCAAAAATCTTCTCCTCCACTTTTACGAGTTTGCCTTTCTTTACGGTCAGGTGGGTCTCCTTGGTGTAAACGTAGCGGGCCTTTCTCTTAAGGAGGCCAATCTCTTTGCCGCGAGGAATGATGATAGTACCCGAAAACCATGTGGCCGGAATCGGCGGCTTCTTTCCAGGAAACAAATCACTAATCTCAACCTCTTTGCCCCCAATCCTGCCGTCAAGGGAGGTCAAAAAAAGTGTGTCATCCTTAATTCCCCACTTCGCCCCGTAGCCTTTCCAGTTCGCTGTTGAGTCCATGTCGAACTTCGGCTTCTGTTTCTCAGGAAAGGCGTCCCAGATAGTCGGCCCACTCGCTGGATATACCGTCTCTCCTTTCCATTCCAACGGATCGGTTATCTGACGAGTGGCGTGTGCAGATGCTGTGAGAAACAACAGCCCCAGAATTGTAATAACAAGGTTCATAGTCGTGGTCATGTGTAATGCCGAACAGGTATTCGGCCGCCTAAGTGACGTCGTTAAAAGCGTCATTGAGTTTTGGAATTCCTTGATTTCTATCTGCGGGAGAATAAATTGGAGATCAGGAGGTGGTCAATATGAAAACGGCAAGTGCGGCTTCGTATGGCAAAGCTCGGTTCATCCCAAATTGAAAACTTAGGCTCAAGGAACAAGTGCCCGAAGTATGTCGGTTCCGTTATCTCTGGATGTGAACTGAGGAACCATACTGGTATTGGATTCGACGATATTTCCTTTTTCACTAGGCGCGTTTTCCGCACCGTGCAGGGACTGCTCAGGCACAAGGACGTTTCAACGACCCAGATCTACACCCACGTGATACAGCGGCCCGGTCTTGGGGTGCGAAGCCCTCTTGACGCCCCATGAGGCGGGGGAGATCACTGACCCGGCCTCTACGCGTTGAGCACGCCGGGACCCGTTGACATGGCGTGCTCTTTGTAAGCGCGACTTGGCAGCGTGGCTACGGCGGCGCAGAGCCCCCCCCCCGGTAAGGAATCTCTTTTTCTGGAGCCGGACGGGATGACGCGAAACTCACCTCGTTTTCCTGTGAATGGCGAAAAAACGATGTCCCATGCAAATGCAATTTCCGGGGCTTGAACGGAGATTGGTTCAGCAACCGTTCGAGAGACAACTATGATTCTAAGCGGATAATTTGCAGGCTGTTCAGGTTGGATTCCTCACTGATTCCGAGTCATCGGATACTGAAATTCCAGGGTTACCGGTCGAATAGGTTGAAGGCGAGCCAGGATTCGAGTTTCATCACCTTCCAAAGCGGGAGATTATCAAAGCCCCGGATCTGGCGGATGAAACGTAAGGATCCCTAGCTCTTTGCAATCGAACTGGCCGCGCTGTCACATTCTGCGGGCCGTTTGGATCCTTGAGACGCAGACCAGCGGCAGGACCTTAACAATTCTTACTTGGCTTTGCTGACCGCGCTTTCAAGGAGAGCGCCGCACGAGGGATTGCACGCTCAACACCATTTGGCCGGGTTTGTCTCCGTGTGGGCATTTATTTCGACTACTCGGCCTGGATTGATTGCCGAGTATTGCCCTCAACGAACCACTCCGCCTAGAGTGGCTCCAAGCCAAACCTGGAATTTTTCCCCAGTTTTTTTTCGAAAGCTTTTTGGGTAAAAGCGACTCACATGCGAAGGGGAGGTAGTCGCGGGGGGTTGGGCCGAAATCGGGGGTGCCACCACCACCCCGTGGGGACGGTCATCCAGGAAATAAAGGATGGTTACCCCCTTTCGTGTCGCTCGTGTTGATCGCCTTACGGGTTTCAACGCAGCGGTCCCATGCTCCCAAGTGACGCTGACGGATCCTGGCGACACCGCCACCGCCTACCCGGCCAGACCATGGCCACGACGTTGCGGGACGGCACGCCGGGGTCCGGAGGGGGGGGAAGGCAGGCTGGTACCGCCTGGACGCAAAGGCCAACAAGCTGGCCCGTGGACTCGACGAGGACACCACTAAAATCAAGTTTGGATACAATTGGATACAGAAATGTTGCGTGCCGGTGCGTCTTCCCGCACTTTCCAGGGAATTCACGAAAATCATCGAGACACGGGAAGTGGTTGTGAACAAGCAAGATGACGCAAGTAGACGCACTATCGGCAAGGCTCTTCCGTGGCTTCGAGTCCCACCACCGGCACCATCATTACGCGCCTTTGAGTTAATCTGCGAATGCAGTGATAGAGCTTAGGGCACGATGACGCGGTAGTAACGCTCGGCGGGTTGGGGCGTGCTGTTGTCACTGAGGGCGGCTGTGGTGGAGTTCGATGTCACCTCGCCCCATAATTTCCATCCTGTTTCACGCAGATGATCCTTGTACTCGGCCCGGTAGCGCACGCCTGGCTCTGCCACCCAGGACAACGCGAATGCACCGGTGTTGCCTAAGGCGGCCGACGTCAGAACCGGTGCCGCCGCGGCTCGCACAACAATCTCAAAAGTTCCTGTTGCGCTCAACGGCGGCACCCCGTTATCCGTGGCCACCACGGTGAGTGCGTGAACGCCAATGTCGCTGCCCAGAGGAATCCATTCGAACGCGCCGGAAAGCGCGTTGACTGTGGCCCCGACAGGGACGCTGCCTTCGAGGCTGAAAGTCAGTTGTTGGTTGAGTTCAGGATCCGTGGCGGGAAGGGTGAACGCCAGCCGCGCCCCTTGAATCACTGTCTGGCCCGGGAGGGGTCCGAGTGACGGAGGACGATTCGAGGAGGTCGCGTTGGGTCCCGCAGGGGTGGGCTGGGAGGTGGGCTCACGTCGATAAGGCTGCCCATCCGGTATCGAAGCGAGAGCCTCGTTAGCCGACAGATTGGCGTAATCGAGGTAATCCATGACCGCCGGGGCCCCGAGTTGAGTTCGACTGAGCGCGAGCGAGCCGCTGGTGGGATTCAGACGGAAGCTCGTGTGAAGTTCTTTCTGCGTGGTTTGCTCTGGTTGGCCATCGGCAAAAATCAGGAGAAACTGATGGGGTTGGATCGCCGTGCCGACGGGGAACGCCCAGCGGTCGAGATTGCCATAGTTATCGCTGAGGAACCAGCCGTCGAGGCTGACCGCCTCGGGGCCAGAATTGAGCAATTCGATCCATGGTTCGCGTTGGCCCTGACCGTCCACGATGCCGGCTGTGTTCGAGACAACGATTTCATTGATCCAAACCGGGGGGAACTCGGGCAGAAGGGCTGCGACGCTATTTGCCGCGCCTGGGGTGAGCCCCACGAGGGTCCCAAGCTCCAGATCGAGCCGGCAGCCGAACACGATGTCGCTGCTTGTGGTGTTCACCTGATGCACCTCCACCGCGAGCACGTTGGTTCCGATAACCAAGGTATTGGATGGCAGGAGAAATGGGCCAGCCCAGGCGGCGTCGCCCACCGCAGTTCCTGGACTGCGGAAATCCGATCCCACGGTGTTGAAATCCACGGGGCCTGGCTCGATGCCCTGGCGATGGAGTTCCTTGCCGTTCAGATAAAAGACGGCGCCGTCGTCGAGGATGTTGCTGAGCACCAATGAGCCGCCCGCTGGCAGACTGGGAAGGACGAAGGTGGTGCGAAAATAGTAAGTGTTTTGACCCAGGGTCAGGGCGGTCGATTTCGGAGCCGGGAGGGCCGCCGTTTCCACGTAGAGCAACGCTCGTCCCTGTGGCCAAGCCGAATCGTTGAACGAGGGGGTGTTCCAAACCGCTTCGAGCGGACCGCTTTGATAGTAGCGCCATAGGTTGGTGATGGCGATGAGCGCCCGTGGTCCGCTGTAACCCATGGCAGCCGCCCAATTCGCCACGCGGGCCCGATCCCGTCGGCTGTCCACCACCTGGAGCGAAATACCGCCGTCCCTGGCGGCGGCCGGCCAGGGTGAACCGACGCGGAAGCTGACGCGATCCACCAGAGCATCGGAGGGCCTCGGCCCAGCTAGGCGTATGTCGTCCGCCGAGGTCCCCAGGGTGCCGGTCCAGGCACCGATGACGAGTGGTTTGGCGCCGTAAGCCGCGACGAATTTCGCGGGGTCAGCGATCACACACACAAAGGCACCCGGGGCGAGGCGCGTGTTTGCCGGGAAAACAAAACTGAGATCGTTCCCTTGGAGCCGATAGCCCGAGATATCCCAAGTGGTGACCGCGGAGAAGTTGGCCAACTCGATGTACTCCGATCCTGGGGCGGCAGGTCGGTACATCACCTCGTTCAGCGCCACTCGAAACCTAGGCCGGACGAGGATCGACAGCGTTTTGGTGTCGCTCCGGGCACCGGGTCCGTCGTCGGTGACACGAACGGAGAGAAGGTCGCTGCCGCCGCCGCTGTCCTCTGGTGTTCGCCAGGCGAAAGCGCCGGTATTGGGGTCGATCTCCGCGCCAGCGGGGGCTCCGGGCAACAGCGAGAACAACAATCGTTGCGCCGGTTGATCTCCGTCCATGGCCGTGGCAGAGAAGCTCACGAGTGATCCTTCCTCAACCGAACCGATAGTTGGCACCGACAGCACGGGGGGTTGATTCACCTCATTGACCGTGATGCCGAAATTCCGAGACGTGCTGAGCTGGCCAGCGTTGTTTTCGGTGGCACGGACGATGACGACATGCGTTGCCGGTCCCTGGGCTTCGGTTGGCATCCAGGAGATCATGCCCGTGGCAGGATCGATCACCAACCCAGCCGGGAGATTGCCTTCGAGCGAATAGGTGAGGGCGGAGGCTGGGCTATCCGGGTCGAGGGCAAAGGTGGCAAAACGGAAAGAGTCGCCTTCGTCGAGGGTCTGTGGCAGAATTGGGTTGAAGATAGGGGGGTTGTTGACTTCGTTGACGGTGATCCTCATCACTTTCGAATCCATCAACGGGAGGGGGCCATCGTCGGTCACGCGGACTGTGATTGAGTACACCGCGGGCCCCTGGTCCTCCAACGGGATCCAGGAAAAGTTACCCCTGGCCGCATCGATCTCCACTCCTGCGGGGGCACCTGGGTCGAGACTAAAGCTGAGCTTGTTTGCCGGCAGGTCGGGGTCGTTGGCCACCACCTGCAAGTTCAGGAGCGAGCCTTCGTCAACTGTTTGGTCGACGATCGCGGCAAGGACGGGGGCTCGATTGGCCTCCAACACAGAAACACTCATCCTTTGCGCGGACGTACGTGGGGGCAGGCCGTCATCCGTGACGCGCGCTGTGAAAAGAAATGTGGCGGGTCCTTGCTGCTCGCTGGGCGTCCATGTGAAAAGGCCGGAGTCGGCTTCCATGGCGGCACCGGGTGGGGCATCGGCTCCCAGGCTAAAAGTCAGCTTTTGTCCTGCGTCTGGATCGGTCGCTTTGGCGGAGAAAGCCAGCAAGGTTTGTTCGACGATGCTCTGAGAAGGGATGGGATTGAGGGTAGGAGGGCGATTGCCACCGGGGAGGAAGTTTGCCGCCCGGGGCGTGGTTTGCTCAAACGACAGCGCGGCCCCGTCGGCGCCATCCGGGTAACGTCCCGCGCTGACATCATTTGTTTGCTGACCATAGGTGATGCCATCAATCAGTTGGCCATCGGGAGAGTAAAGCCCGATCTGGCCGCCTTCGACTGCCAGCTTGAAATTGACGTGCAGGTCGGCGTTTTCCGGAGCATTTTGCTTGGGCTCTTTATCGGCCCAAACCAGGAGGAATCCGCCGGGAGGAATGACGTAGCCGGGCGGGATGACAAACTGGGTGGTGTTCGTGAGGTTGTCGGTGAGTCGGTAGCTGGAAAGGTCCGCAGCTACGGCACCGCCATTGTGGAGTTCAAACCAGTCGTCGAAACGGCCATCGGCTGGATCCGAGACCGCATTTGTATTCCCTGCCATGAACTCGTTGATGCGGACGCCGATCTCGGGGAATGTAGGATTATTGCTGGCCCCCGCAGTCAGGTGAAAAAAGGAGCGGCGGTTGCGTGGTTCGCCATCCGGAAAACTGCCAAAACTCCGCCCCGCGCTCAGTTGCTTATAATCGAGGAAATCCATCACCGCCGCGGAACCCTCCCTTCCCTGGAACCGCGCCAAGGCGAGGGATCCGTTGGTGGGGTTCAATCGGAAGGATGTGTGCGGCACCCCCGCGACGGATTGTTGGGGTTGGCCGTCTGCCCACACCACCATAAAGCTCTTGGGCGCCAGACTGGATCCAGGTGGGAACTGCCACCGGTTCAAGTTCGTGTAGCTGTCCGTCAGGAAAAACTCCGAGAGTTCGATCGTGTCCGAGCCGCTGTTGTGGATCTCAACAAAGGGGTCGAGTTCGCCCGCGTTGTCGGCTGGGCCCGCGACATTGTTTGGGAGCACCTCGTTGAGCCAGACGAGAGGGAAGGGCGCGAGATTTTGAGCGACACCGTTGGCTCGACCAGGCGTGGCTCGGTTGACGTCGTCTATCGCCGCCGCCGTCCAATTGCCGACACGATACGGATCTCGCGTGGCGTCGATGAGTTGAAGGGAGGGACCGAGGCCATCGGCCTCCAGAGGCCAGGGCAGTTTGTCATCGTATCGGACGTCGGAGAGGATCCCATCGGGCGTCTCGTTGAAGGAGGGTTGGACCAGCCTCAGGTGTTCGCCGCCGTTGTCGAGAGAGCCTGGAAAGACGTCAAAAACGGGGAGCGTGTTGCCATAGGCATTAGCGAAGGCAGCGCGATCTGAAGCCAGCACCAAGTAGCCATTGCGCGGGAGAATCGCGCCTTCTGGGAATGTGTAACCGAGACCGTCCAGTCGGTAGTTTGAAAGGTCGAACGGCGTGTTTGGGGACCGGTTGAACAGTTCGATAAACGAGGCTCGAGGCGCTGATGGATGGTATTGAATTTCATTGATGACGACGAAATCAAAAGGACGTTCGATGATGCCCGCGTAGGTGACGGTGATGCTCGTCGCCATATTCGTGAGCGGTTGTCCCTGGCGATCCGCCCCCATGAGGACGAGCTTGTTGGTGGCCTTTGTGAGCGGCACCACCATCGAGAAGGCTTTTGGGCTTGTCCACGTGACAGGGTAGGGAATGCCATTGACTTCAATCGTGGCCGCCGCGAACGGCGCATTGCCGGTGAGGGTGACGGTCGGGGAAGTGGCTGAAAAATCCGCGCCACCGTTGTTCGAGATGGTGAGTAGTGGGGCGTCGTTGAGTTTTAGCTGGGCGATGATGAAATTTCTTCGGCCGTTAAGATAGGAGTAAATAGCGTTGGTCGAGGTGATCCCGGTGATGCCGTTTTGCAGCAGTGCGTTACGGCGCGCGGCGATCTGAGGAGCGTATTGGTCTGGCAACATGGGACCATTGACGGCGTCGGTGTAAGCGCGCCACAGCGCCCGGCGAAAGGCTGGAGCCTCGTAGAGCTTGGAGTTCGCAACTGGATCCTGGCCTCCGACGGTGAGAGGATCGGTCGCGCCATTGCCCAGGCCGAGCACGAAATCGATGTCCCAGGGGATGAGGACCCAGCGTCGGCCGGCGGCTTTGTAGGCGAACATATTTTGGCCGACGCTGAACGTGTAGGAATCCCAGTTGCCAAGGATGCGATGATACGCAAACACGCGCATCCACTGCTCGACATCGGCGAGCTGGAGCAACTTGTTGACATAGTCCGAGCTGCTGTTGATGGCGTTGACGAGCTCGAAGAGGTTCGTGAAATTATTGGCCGTGCCGTCCTGGGGTCGGCGCTGCCAGTTCCAACGATAACGGCCCGTTTTGAGAGCACCCTGGCTTGTAAAACGCTGCAACGTGGCTCCCGTGGCATCGAAGCTCAAGTTGTTATCCTGGAATTCAAACCAGACCGCGATCTTATGAAGGTCGCCCTCCTGGCCGAAGCCCGGGAACCAGCCTTCGGCGTACTCATTGTTGGGTTGCTCGAGGTCTTCGGAGACATTTTGATGTTGGGTGCCATTGCGATAGACGCGGATGTAATGGCTGTTCAAGTAGGGAAGTCCGAGCTTTCCGCCAAGCCATCCCGACACCTGGCTTCGTAAGCCGGTCTCCTCGCTCCCCCCGTTGCCGGTGGAGCCAAAGACGCGATCCGTCACGCCCAAGAGCATGTCGTCTGAGGGAACCGTCACGGCGTAATCCCCGCTGCCGGAGTGATACGGGCTGCCTTTGTCTCGGAATCCGGCGTTGTAGATGATCCGAAAGTTTCCGTAAACCAGAGTGCAGTCACGATAGGTGTTGTTGAGCGCGTTGCTGCGTTTGCTTTGAGTGTTCTGAGTGTTCCAGATGTGGTAGTGGCCGAACGTGCCGAAGGGCGATGGATCGTCCCAGCGGATGAGGCATTCCAACGCGGGGGTCGCCGAGGGCACGATCGCATCGGGCTTCGGAAAAATGGTGGTGGCCTGAACGTTGGCACCGTCCTGGGCTTCGATGCTGAACGCGACAACGGTGCTGGCGCTTCGGCCAGTGAGGTTCGCGGAATAGATCCCGTCTCCGGCCACCTCGTCACCCCCTCCGCCGTCGTCGCGCATGGAGACCCTCGTGGTGCTCGCGGCGGGGTCCACTCTGTAGCGGAGGGTGAGGGTGCCAAATCCGTCGGGATCGGAGACGCGGCAGGTGACCAGCACAGCCTGATTGGCACGCGGGAGAGCGGGGCTGTGCGAGACGTCGTAAATCGCTGGGCCAGCGTTGGGAACGAGCCGACTATTCGGCCCGCCGGGCGAGCCCAGGTTCTTGGGGATTTTCATGCGAACAGGCATTTCGGTCCATCCGCCGCGGGTGCGAAACAACACCTCCGGCCAGCCCGCCAACCAGCGCACCTGGGCACGGATGGTGGCGGTGTTGCCCGATGCCAACCCGCTTGCCAAGTTGGCGCGAATCGCGTTGATCCCCGTGTCGCCATCCCCCTGGCTGCGCACGTGCAGGCAGCTACTGCCCGCGAAGGCTCCCGTGGTTTCGATGAACGAGGTGCTGTGGTTGCCGAACAAACTCCAGCCTGTGACGCCGTTTTCAAAACCCGGGTTGCTCAGCAAATTGGTGCTCCCAGGTTTGTAAATTTCGAGGTCGTCCACAAGGCATTCGCCCGCTCCCTGCATGGAGATGCGAAAGCGGTTCGCGGGGTGGCTCCCGACTCCATTGTCCAGTGGGCCGGTGTATTCGAACAAGGTCCACGGGGCCTTGCGGGTTTCGTCGGAGTCCGCCCAGTTGGAGGCGCGCAAGGGGTCGGCGCCAGGATCGGTCAACTCGAGGCTGGACCCCCCACCATCGGCGTAATAGCCCCATCGCCCTCCTCCCACATAAGCGGTTTCCGCAACCACGGCATGCACCGTGTTTGTCTTGAGTTCGCCTAGGCTGTTTGTGGAGACAAGATCGATTGGCTTCGCCAGGGTCAAAGTTTCGCCTGAGTTCGCGAGGGATCCGCCATAGTTGCCGCGCACGTTGTCGGCCCTGAGCTGGGGATAATTTGCGAGCAATCGCGAGACATCCTTGGCGACGACCATGTAGTCGCCTGCCGCCAGCCGGGTGGTTGGCGGGATCTGGTAGTCGATGCCATCCAGGAACCTCCAGCCACTCAGGTCCACCGTGCTGCCGCCGCGATTGTAGAGCTCGACGTATTCGTCGGCGTCGTCTCCCGAGAGAGGGTGGAACATGACTTCGTTCACTACGATGTCTTCCCGTCGCCACGCGGCGTTCGCGGCGGCCGCGGTGGGCTGGGCGAGTCGGCGAATAGTGGACGAGCCGTCGGGTGAACGGCCGGAGGCGATCCCGTTTTCCTGGGCGCCGAAGCGGACCGCGTCGAGCACGCGGGTGCCGTTTGAGCTGATGAGATAAAGGCTTTCGCCGGCGGCGTTCAGGCTGAAACCCAGTTGATTCTGGTCCCAAGCCAGAAAATTGCGAGGCTGGATTGCCGTGCCATCCGGGATGCGAAAACGGTTGGTTGCAGGGTCGTCGGTGAGGATGCAACCCGAAAGGTCGATCGCCCAATTATTGTGATTGTAGAGCTCGATAAAATCGAATTGAGGCTCGTCGGTGTGGGCGAGGAATTCGTTGATGACCACGCCTTGTTGCGGGTTGGGGAGGACGGCCTCCATCTGGCCAGGAGTGCCCCCGATGCGCTCGCTGGCGCTCCAAGCGCGCGGATCGTTTTCACCGTAGCTTGGGCGGGCGAGGACGATCGAGGGTCCGGCTCCATCGGCCGCCACAGGCCAGGGCGGATTCGGGTTGTAGGTCATCTCAAGCTTGATGGCGTCTGTGCCGTCGCGGAGTCGGAGGGTGCCACCTTCGTTGTCGAGGGCACCCTTGAAGGGGCCTAGGACGCCGTTTATGCGGTAAACACTCTGGAGCGCTGCCGGGTCTGCCGCCACGACGACAAACGCGCCTTCCGCCAGTTTGAAGCCTGCGGGGAACTGGAAGTCAATGGCCCCGGTCAGCTTCCAGCCCGTGAGATCCTCGAACACGATGCCGGCATTGTAGATCTCAACAAACTCGAGATTGCCCTTGATGCCGGGGATCGACGCCGGGTGGTAAAGGATCTCGGAAATGACGAGACGAGTGCGTCGGCTCGAAGGCCCGAGCGGTTCGCGATCCGGTTTGAAGCTTCCTGTGGTCAGGCTTGTCGTGCCGCCGAAGTCGCGAAACTGCGCGGTGGCTTGCTGAGTCGGATTTTGGCTCGCCACCGCGAAGCCGAAATAAACGGACGAGGGCAGGGCGATGGTCGCGGTTCCGAGCTGGACCCAGGTCTGGCCTTCGAGACTCCCGAACCCGGTGAAGACGTTCGCTTTTCGGCTCAGGCGGAGCCAGGCATGGGGGTAATTTGCCGGGAAACCACCTGGGAGAGTCTGCGAGACCGACGCGGTCCCGGCGGTGGCGCGCGACTCAAAAAAACTACCGAGAGCCGCCGAGGACGCAAACACGGCGACAAACTGAGCGTTGGCATCGAGCGTGCCGCGCGCCATCAAGCCGGCGTGGAGGAATGGGCTCGTCGTCGTCACGTCCGCCACGCGCACCTGGACGTCGAAGTTGCCGGTGCGTTGGAGCGAGGCGAATTGAAATTTGTCACTGGTGCCTCCGATGTCCGTGCCCCCTCCGGTGACATCGAACGCGCTCGGATCGATCCTGAGGATCGCGCCACCCTGATAACCGATCGATTGCGGGGCGAATTCGAGGGCGACAAAAGAGATCTTTGAATTAGGCTGGATCGTGTTCGGTGGCGTTGCCAGATCCTGAAGTTCGTTGACGCTGACCGTGTAGTTCGCGCCGAAGGTTAGCGTCGAGACCGTGAGCACGACATTGGTTGTGTCGCCGCTCAACGTCGCGGCGCTCAGCGTGGCCCCGTTGCTGATTGTGTAGTGCTCCACCGCATTGGCCGAAGCGTCGGACACGGGTTTACTAAAAGTGATCCTGATTTGAGTGGGGCCGAGATTAAGGGCACTCGTCAGACTCGGGGGAGTCGTGTCCGGTTCGACCGCCAGACACGCGCCTGAAATCAGGAGGAGCGCCGAAAGACCGAGGATCAGGCAGGTGCAAGACTGTCGGAAGAAACGTTTGATTTTGGCCACGCGGGAGTCTAATTCGGCCTGCGCGCCACTTCAAGGCTCAACCCCCCAGCAATTCACTTTATCGCAGCGGTGAACTTCATTTCGCATTCACCAGTTGCGACAGCGGCACGACCTCGACTGTTTTCGTCAGCGTGTAGCGTTTCTCGCCGGGATACACGACGTGAAGTTCGTCGAGCTTCAGGTCGGTCAGTGCGATGCGCATGGAAGGGGTGAGCGTTGGGGCGTCCGCGCGCTTGCATTCGATACCGATGCGGCGTCCGCGTTTGAACAGGAGCAGGTAGTCAATCATCCGGTCGATGATGCTTCCAGCATATCCCATGAAAATGCCGTAGTCAATGCAGGTATTTCATGGTACTCAGCTCGTGGCTGTCCAAGAGCAGCCTCATTCCATGTAATCCTTGAAGTCCTCCAGTGGCTCATCGAAATCGGGCGCGAGTTCTATTTTGCCTGCCAGGCAGCCAAAGCGTGGTCGCGCGGCCACCGACGCCGCTTCCAGAGTGGCGGTCACTTTCACGAGGGTGCTGCGCAATTCCGGTGGCAATGGCAAATGCAGGCTGCCATCGGCATCCGGTTCCAAAATGGCGGTGATCGTGCTCATGCCGGAAACTTTATCCCAAGGTGCGGGCGACTTAAAGCCGCGTGTCGCCGGGTGTCCGTTCGAATCCGCAACCGCTGATTGACGCTGATTCCTTTCAGTGTTCCTTCGGCAAGCGTGCGGGGAGGGCAAAAATCCCGCCCGAGTGAAGCCGGGACGAGCGTTTTCAACAGAGCTCGTGGTGGTCAGGAGTGCGAGACGGAGGACATGTTCGTTGGGAACCGCTTTGGGACGGATGGCGAGCAACTGGTCTATCGCACGACCTCGCTGAATTCCTCAACACTGACGCCAGCCTGCTTGAGAGCGGCGCGCAAGGTGCCGAGGGCGACTTCGCGGTGCATGGGGATGACGCAGCCGCGCGCGCCCTCCGGCGTGGTCCGCTTCATAACCACATGGCTGCCGCGCTGGCGGTCCACTTGGAATCCGAGGCGTTGCATGGCTGTCACGGCTTGCGTGCCCGAAACGATGGGCGGTTTAGGCATGGGCCAGTTCGAAGCTCCGAATGGCCGCCGTCCGTTTCACCGTCTGGGGAAAGGATTCCAGATAAAGCTCGGTGGCTTCGCGGAGGTTGGCGAGGGCTTCCGCCTCGGTCTTGCCCTGGCTGGCGGTGCCGGTTTCCGGGCACTCGGCCACCAGCCAGTCGGTGTCGGTGTCGGGGTAGATGATGGCGGTGAGTTGCATGGATTATTATTAATTCTGATCGTCCCTACACGATAGATCTTGGGGATGGATTGGAGCAAGAAAGAAGGCTGGAAAAACGATGAAAAACAGAGATTGACGCCTTGGTGCCCCCTGGGTGGGCCGTTGACGGCCTACCCAGGGGATCGATCCTCCCATGATCCTCTTCGGAAAGTAGATTCAGAGCGGAATCCCCACGTGTGGCTGAGTTTTCAGACAAAGGGGAGCGTTCAGAGCGGTCTGCAACGTTTCGCCGATGTTGCTGCGGGC
>CAMAWP010000106.1 GCA_945861765.1 Akkermansia muciniphila
AGATTTGGCGATCTGATCGAACGTCGCTCCGCGACTTATTACTCGGGGGGTCGCATGCCCGTGGCTTGAAAGCCACGGCTACCTTCAAGCGCCGCTCTGCGGCGGCAGACAGCGCACTTGTCTGGACCAACAACTTCGAGATGCACGGGAATTGCTGTTTACCGTGTCTTCCCACTTGCTTCCTTCAAAACCGCCCTTCTATACTGCGCCAAATTTAATTATGAGTACTACACCCATTCGCGTCGCTGTTACCGGGGCCGCCGGCCAGATTGGATATTCGCTTCTCTTCCGCATTGCTTCCGGAGGAATGTTCGGCCCGAGCCAGCCTGTCATCCTGCACTTGATCGAAATTGAGCCTGTCCTTCCCGCGCTCACTGGCGTGGTCATGGAACTGGATGATTGCGCATTCCCGCTGCTGAAAGGGGTTGTTCCGACCGCCAACCTGGAGGAAGGCTTTCGCGGTGTGAACTGGGCTTTGCTCGTCGGGAGCGTGCCTCGGAAAGCGGGCATGGAACGAAAAGATTTGCTCGGGATTAACGGTAAGATTTTCATCGGCCAAGGCCAGGCAATTCAAAAAAACGCTGCGAGCGACGTTCGGATATTGGTCATTGGCAATCCCTGCAATACCAATTGCCTCATCGCCATGAATAATGCCCCAGAGGTGCCGCGCGACCGTTGGCATGCCATGACGCGGCTCGATGAAAATCGCGCGAAATCGCAGTTGGCAAAGAAAGCTCGCGTGGACATAACAGCCGTCACCAATGTGGCGATTTGGGGTAATCATTCCGCGACGCAATATCCTGATTTCTACAACGCTAAGGTCAATGGCCAGCCCGCCACTCAGGTGATTGCGGACGAAGCGTGGCTGAAGGGCGAGTTCATCACGACCGTTCAGCAGCGCGGCGCGTCCGTCATCAAAGCTCGCGGCGCATCAAGCGTGGGCAGCGCGGCGAATGCAATCATCGGCAGCGTCATCTCTATTATCAATCCCACGCCCGCCGGAGAATGGAATAGCGTCTGCGTCTGTTCGGACGGCAGCTACGGCGTCGAGAAAGGTCTGGTGAGCTCCTTCCCCATTCGAAGCAATGGCCAGAAGCTTGAAGTTGTTCAAGGGCTCCCCGTGAACGAGTTCAGCCAATCCAGGATCGACGCCACCGTGAATGAGCTAAAGGAAGAAAAGTCACTGGTTGCCGAACTTCTGCCCAAATAGCAATGCCGCCGCAACTGACTCCAAACGATCTGGCTCGTTTCATTGACTACACGCTGCTGAAGCCGGAAGCGTCGCGGCTCGATATTAACAAGCTCTGTTCCGAGGCGCGGGAGTATCAGTTTTACAGTGTCTGCGTGAACGGCTCGCGGGTGGTAGAGGCTTACGGGCTTTTGGAGGGCAGCGGCGTGAAGGTTTCCGCCGTGGTCGGCTTTCCTCTGGGAGCTGCGGACCCCGATGCCAAGCGCTACGAGACGGAGGTCGCTGTGGATGGCGGCGCGCATGAAATCGATGTCGTGCTAAACATCGGCCGACTGAAGGAGGGAGACCATCAATTCGTTCTTCGCGAGCTGCGTGACATCGTCGAAGCCGCCGATGAACGTCTCGTGAAAGTGATTTTGGAAACCTGCTTGCTGACTCGCGATGAAAAAATCGTTGGCTGCAAATTGGCGGTCGATGCGGGAGCGCAATTTGTTAAGACATCAACCGGCTTCAGCGCTGCGAACGGCACTGTCGAAGATGTGAAATTGTTTCGGGAAGTTGTCGGTCCCGATGTGGGAGTGAAAGCTGCCGGGGGGATTCGCGATACCCGAACAGCTTTGGCAATGATAGAAGCTGGCGCTAATCGTCTCGGCACTTCTGCCGGAGTGGCCATCGTCCGCGCGTTGGCAAATTTCCCCGCGGCAAAGTATTAGGTGCCAGAGAACCCCTTCCTCAGTGGCTAGGATTCAAACTGCCTCGACGATATCCTTCCAAGTCAAGGGTAACTTGGGAATAGCCAATTTTTTTCAAAGCAACGGCAACTTGCGTCAAGGCACCATTGATCAGGAATTTTGGCATTTCATCAGGCCCCACCTCAATGCGCGCCAGTTGTCCCGCCTTCAATTCGTGGTGCCGGACGCGGACATCATGGAAGCCAAGATCGCGGAGGATGTATTCCGCTTGCTCGATCATTAGCAATTTCTCAGCGCTCACCGGTTCGCCGTGGGGAATACGCGAACTCAGACAGGCCATTTGAGGTTTGTCCGCGGTAGGAAGACCAAGCCTTGCCGACAGCTCGCGAATCTCCGCTTTGCTCAGACCGACTTCTTTCAGCGGGGCGCGAACTTGAAATTGGGCCGCGGCTTTGGCTCCGGGACGGAAGTCGCCAATGTCGCTGGCGTTTTCTCCATACGCCAATACAGCGAAGCCTTCCTGCTGCGCTAGCGGAGCTAGCTCTGTGAATAATTCGTGTTTGCAGAAATAACAACGGTTGGTCGGGTTCGCTAGGTAATCGGCATTGCTGAATTCCTTGGTCTGGATCACGCGGACTGGAAATTGAAAGCGCTCAGCGATTTCGAGCGCTTCCGCAAGCTCTCGACGCGGCAGGCTGGCCGAATCGGCGATGGCCGCAAGAGAACGCTCTCGCAAGACATCGTTCGCCACGTAAGCGAGAAAAACGGAATCGACTCCACCCGAATACGCCACCAAGCAGGAGCCGAATGACCGCAGGAGTTCGCGCAAATGTTCCAATTTATCCAAGTCCACGCATGCAACTTGCCATTCCCGCAAATGATTGTCGAGAGCGGCAGTAACTCTCCAGCAGTTCTCATTTTGGCCCATGGCACCTTCCGTTCGCCGTATGTAGTCCCGGCTTTAGCCGGTTTTCACGGGGTGACCGGCTAAAGCCGGGACTACATACCTCCCAAACTGAGAATTGCGGTAACTCTCATTCTGCGGACCCCGGATGTGTTCGGAGGATCAGCTTCAGCGCGCGGATGCGCAGCACCGCTTGATCCTATGAGGCCGTGCTCCGGTTGGTCGCTGCGACAGAGCCGCGCTCCGAGGCAAAACGAAAACTGCTCGAATTTGAGTTGAAAACTTCCGATCCACTCTCCAAATTGTCTGGGATGCAATCTGTTTTTACAGGACCCGTTTATGTGGTGCGCGATAATATCGACACTGATCAAATCATTCCGGCTCAGTACTTGACCCTCGTGCCCACGATGCCCGACGAGTATGAGAAGCTCGGCAGTTACGCCATGTGTGGTTTGCCCGATGCGCTTTATCCAATTCGCTTTGTCAAAGAAGGCCAGCTCGACAGCGAGTATCCGATTGTCGTCGGTGGCCGGAATTTTGGATGCGGCAGCTCGCGCGAACATGCTCCGATCGCTTTGGGATCAGCCAAAACGAGAGTCATCCTGGCCGAAAGTTTTGCCCGAATTTTCTTCCGCAATTCTGTCGCGACAGGTGAGCTTTATCCGTGTGAGTGCGTGGAGCGCCTGTGCGACATTTTTAAAACTGGCGACGTCGTTACAGTCGATCTGGACGCTACCACGGTAACAGCCCAGGCGAGCGGCAAGATCTATCGCTTCAAGCCGTTGGGCGATGTGCGGCCGGTGGTCGATGCTGGTGGTCTTTTTAATTACGCCCGCCAGTCCGGGATGATTCCGGCTCAAGCTGCGTGAGCCCTCCCGGGTAGCGCGCCCGCTTCGGACGCAGTGGGAGTGGCCTTGCCTGCCACATCCCGACAACTACTTGATCTTCGGCGTCCCCGATTGGTTGGCTAACAAACGATCTTCGCGCTATTTGGCAAGAGACGTGGTGCGATCTGACAACCACATCATATCAACGTTATTGGGCGAAGCGACGGCCAGAGCGAGGCTATTATTATATTTCGGTTTCGGCCTCGTCCGGGAGTCCATCCACTTCTTAATTTCGGCGTGGCCATCCATAAAAGTGATTCCGGCCGCTCCATTGTGGAAGCTAGCCGGATAATCGATGATGCGTGCCTTCGCCGGGGTCTCCACCATCTCGTTTGCATAGCCGCCAGCATTGATCCCGTCTGGGTGTTCATCCAACAGGCAGTAAACCATTGTCGGCGAAGGCGAGGTGATATCCACCAGTTTCTTGAACACTTTGTATTTGGGCGCGGGAAGCCAACTGCCCCCACAGTTGAATGCCTGACTCATGCTCATGCTGCGCGTCCTTGCATGTCTCTTGCCACCTATTGTCACGGTGCTCATATCCGCCGGGCAATGGTAAACCGCGGCGGATGGCACATAGGGCGCGAACAAGGCGTACTTGGGATCGGTCATGTAAAGAGTATTCGTGTTGACCTGATTATTCGGCGCGAAATCCAGCCAGCCATAGACCCAAGCTGCATTATTGTCGTCGCCAGACGGTGCCAATTTATCGCCGTTGTCCTCGGGGTAGAGCAGGCAACCCAACTGGATTTGTTTTAGATTGCTCAAGCATTGAATGCCCTGCGCCTTCGTTTTCGCCTTTGCCAGGGCAGGGAGCAGCATGCCGGCGAGAATGGCAATAATTGCGATGACGACCAAGAGCTCGATCAGAGTAAAGCCAGCGCGCGCCGAGGGCTTTTGACGCGATGAACAGACGTTCGCGGTATTTTTCTTTTGCATAGCAAGTCTTTCGGATGTGCTGAGTTCTAACTCTTGTATGAGTTGCTGCCGCCACTGTCAAAATATTACTTGGGCCTTTTCCACAGACAAACTCAACGATGAGTTCATGCGCCCCGACAGCACCGGGTTGTCACTGGGGTTGCAGTTTGCGGCTCCGCGATGGTTCAACTACAGGATTTGGCCAAGCGCATTAAGGAAAGTTTTTACGTTTTCGCTCGTCGAGGTTTCACCCATCAAACCGACGCGCCAGATCTTTCCCTTGAGAGGGCCAAGGCCGGCGCCGACTTCGATATTGAACTCGGTGAGCAATCGTTTGCGAACCGCCGCTTCATCGGCGCCTTCTGGCACCTTGACCGCGTTGAGCTGCCAGAGTTGATGGCCTTCCTGAGCGCCCAGGGAGAGCCCCATCGCAGCGAGTCCATCTTTCAGCGCCAGATGATTTGCCAGGTGCCGTTGCCAACGCTGTTCGAGGCCTTCCAGCAGCGTCAGCCGCAGCGCTTCATGGATGGCATAGTTCATCGTGATGGGAGCTGTGTGGTGATAAACCCGCTCTTGTCCCCAGTATGAGGCGAGAAGATTCACATCCAAATACCAGCTCTGGACTTTTTTCTTGCGCTGTCGCGCGACATCGAGAGCTCGGGAACTCAGTGAAACCGGCGACAGACCTGGAGGACAGCTCAGGCATTTCTGCGTCCCGCTATAGACCGCGTCCACGTTCCATTCGTCGATCTTAACGGGACAGCCTGCAAGCGATGTGACGGTGTCTAAAACAAACAATGCTCCTGCCTCGTGGGCGAGCCGTGAGATTTCTTCCACCGGCGTCAGCGCGCCGGTTGAGGTTTCCGCGTGGACCACGGCGACCAGCTTGGGTTGCGATTTTTTGAGCGCCTCGGCGATTTGGGCTGGCTCGATGATTCGGCCCCAGGGCGCTTCCACCTTGATGACGTTTGCGCCGCAACGCTCGGCGACGTCGGCCATTCGCGTGCCGAAAACACCGTTGAGACCAACGATGACTTCGTCGCCTGGTTCAATCAAGTTGACGAAGCAAAACTCCATCCCGGCGCTTCCCGTGCCGCTGACCGGGAAGGTCATTTCATTTTGGGTTTGAAACACCGCTCGAAGCATTACTTTAATCTCTTCCATCATCTTCACGAAGGCCGGGTCAAGGTGCCCGACCAAAGGTCGAGACATGGCTTGAAGAACCGAAGGGGCAACATTGCTCGGGCCCGGCCCCATCAGGAGGCGCGGCGGTGGCTGAAATGGCGCAGGTATTTGCATAGCCGCAGAGTAATAATTCCGATCCTGTGGAGCAATGAATTTGAGAACGAGCCGGGTCTGTGACGGGAAAGGAAGCAAACCGTCCAGGTGCGTCATCAACTGATGGTTGGTTCGGACGTATCACTATTGCATGACACGGCACGATTATTTCCTTCACGTCTCACGCATCACGCATCACGATCCCCGACTATGCTATCAACGTTCGATGTGATCGTGGTCGGCCTCGGCGCTATGGGCAGCGCTGCCTGTTATCAGTTAGCCAAGAGGGGATGCAAAGTTTTGGGCTTGGACCGCTTTTCGCCGCCACACACCTTCGGCTCATCCCATGGTCAGACGAGGATTATTCGTGAAGCCTATTTCGAGCATCCGCTTTACGTTCCGCTCGTTCAACGCGCCTACGAGCTCTGGGCCGACCTGGAACGTGAAGCCGGCCGAAGACTCCTTCAACAGACGGGTGGACTGATGATTGGCCGACCTGAAGGTGTTGTTTTTGGCGGATCAAAACGAAGCGCGGAACAGCACAACCTCGCCCACGAGATCCTTTCGAGTAGCGAGGTGTGTCGCCGGTTTCCTGCTCTGCGGCCCGACGATGAGATGGCTGCGGTTTGGGAACCCCGAGCGGGAATTCTATTTCCCGAGGCATGTGTGGAATCGCATCTGACCTTGGCCAAACAGCGCGGAGCGCTGCTGGGCTTGGACCAACCTGTTGTCGGGTGGAAGCCGGATGGAGCTGGGATTGTTGTCCAGACAGCCCAAGGCGAATACCGAGCCAACCGAATAATCCTCTCCGCAGGAGCTTGGGCTCGATCGCTGTTGCCTGAGCTGGCGTTGCCCATGAAAGTCGAGCGTCAGGTGCTGCACTGGTTTGATCCCACCGAAGAGGCGCACCTCTTCAGAGCGGAGAACTGTCCGATTTATCTTTGGGAATATTCTGAGAATCACTTTTTTTACGGCTTCCCAGACTTGGGCGAAGGCGTGAAAGTTGCCCGGCATCACGACGGGGAAGAGGCAGATCCCAACGCCGCCCGCCGAGAAGTCGCACCTGATGAAGTGGAGTCAATGCGAGATCTCGTTCGTCGCTTTCTGCCTAGAGCAAATGGCGCGTTAAAAAGTTCGATTGTCTGCCTCTACACCAATACACCCGACCACCATTTCTTGATCGGAACGCATCCCGAGCATCCGCAGGTGCTGATTGCCAGCCCTTGCTCCGGGCATGGCTTTAAGTTTTCGAGTGCCATAGGGGAACTCCTGGCCGACATGGCTCTTGAAGGGCGATCGAGGGTCGATCTGAGTTTGTTCCGGCTGGAGCGATTCCGGAGCACGGAAATCCCGCCCGCGAGTCCGGGAGTCTCAGGATCACAATATTCCAATGAGCGTTCAAGATAGGGCGAATTCTCTGTTCCGTTGGGCGTCTGGGGACGTCGGCTTCCCCCATGCACCGAGCGGTGAGCAGTCCGCGTTCTCGACACGCGGGCGGCGGTTGGCTTAGTTTCACACCGATGTCTGTAACGTCTGAAAAACTAACCCCGGCCATTCTGGATGCGTTTCGCGCTATTGTCGGCTCTGGGAACCTTGTGACCAATGTCGATGAACTGCTGGTGTATGAGTGCGACGCTTATACGTTGGAAAAGAATTTGCCGGACGTCGTGGTCCTCCCGAAAACAACGGAGCAAGTCGCTGCCATCGTCAAAGTGTGCGCGGTGCACAACATTGCTTTCATTCCGCGCGGCGCTGGAACCAATTTGAGCGGCGCCTTGTTGCCGATCGAGGGCGGGGTGTTCATCGCGTTGACACGGATGACCCAAATTCTCGCGATCGATTATCGCAATCGCCGGGCGCTTGTTGAAGCAGGTTGTGTCAACGCCTGGGTGACCAACGCCGTCAAATCGCGAGGCTTTTTCTACGCACCCGACCCTTCGAGCCAGTCGGCCTGCACCATTGGCGGGAACGTGGCCACCAATTCCGGCGGGCCGCACACGCTCAAGTATGGAGTGACGACGAACCATGTCCTGGGCTTTGAAATGGTTTTGCCGAATGGGGAAATTGCCTGGCTCGGCACTCAGCCTCAAGGAGGGGAGGATGTGGGCGGTTACGATTTGCGCGGAGCGGTGATAGGCAGCGAAGGAATGTTTGGGATCGTGACACAGGTGCTGGTCCGTCTGACGCGTGCGCCCCAGGCTTACAAGACGATGCTCGCCATTTTCGAGAGCGTGGACGAGGCGAGCCAGACGGTCAGTGAGATCATCGCGGCGGGCATCGTGCCGGGCGCGATGGAAATGATGGATCAACTCATCACGCAAGCTGTTGAAGCAGCTTACCATTTTGGTTTTCCTCTCGACGCCGGCGCTGTTCTGATTGTCGAGCTCGACGGGTTATCTGCCGGATTGGAACGGCAGGCGGCGCGTATTTTAGAAATTTGCCGAAACAACCACAGTCGCGAAGTTCGTGTCGCGAAGACAGAGGAAGAGCGTGCTCTGCTCTGGAAGTGTCGCAAGAGGGCGTTTGGAGCGATCGGCCGGCTCAGCCCGAATTTTCTGACGCAAGACGGAGTGGTGCCACGATCGAAGCTGCCCGAAATCATGCGGTTCATCCGTGCCACTAGCGAGCGGTTTCAGTTGCGCATTCCGAATGTTTTCCACGCCGGCGATGGAAATATACATCCTCTGATTCTTTACGATGAACGTGAGCCTGACCAAGTCCGCCGCGCCGTTGCCGCGGGAGAAGCCATCCTGGAGAAGTGCGTCGAGTTGGGTGGCAGCGTGACTGGCGAACATGGCGTTGGCGTCGAGAAGATTGATTTTATGGCCAAGCAGTTCAGCAAGGAAGACCTGGATGCGATGCGGACGTTGCGAAGTGTCTTCGACCCCGAGATGCGGTGCAATCCGCACAAGATGTTTCCCGGGTCGAAGCGGTGCGCCGACTTTGCCCCAAAGAAGCAAGCCTCGGCCTAAGCGCCAGCTTGGAAGCGGACACCGTCTCATCGGCAACCGCAGCAATTCTCAGTTTGGGAGGTATGTAGTCCCGGCTTTAGCCGATCGCCCCGTGAAAACCGGCTAAAGCCGGGACTACATACGACGAGCGAACAGTGTCCTGGGCCAAAATGAGACCACCCCGAACTTTGTGCGCGCATTGCGCCCTTGAACGGTGGGGCGAGACTCTCTCCGAGCTGTAGTCTCCGAGCCGGAAGCCGTCGAGCCCTGATATTCTGATCGGCAAAAATGTCAGGGTTCGACGGAGTCTCACCCCACCCAGGTTCATGGGCGAATTGCTGTCTTACCTAACCAACACTTGCCAAGACACCATGAGGCAACTAGGTTCACGCCCTATTATGGAAAAAGTCGTCATTATCGGGACCGGCTGCTCGGGGCTGACCGCCGCCATTTACACTGCGCGCGCGAACCTGAAGCCGCTCGTGCTCACCGGCACGATGCCCGGGGGGTTGCTGACGACGACCAGCATTGTGGAAAATTACCCTGGTTTTCCGGAAGGCATCGATGGGTACGAATTAATGGTTCGCATGCAGAAGCAGGCCGAGAAATTCGGAGCTCGGGTGCAATTCGGTACCGTCGAAGCTGTCGATTTATCCAAAGCTCCATTTACGTTGAGTGTGGATGGTGAACGAGTGGAAGCACAAACCATCATTATCGCAAGCGGCGCGAGCCATCGTCATATCGGTCTTGAAAGCGAGGCTCTATTGGAGAGAAAAGGAGTGACGTATTGCGCGACGTGCGATGGCGCTTTGCCGATGTTCCGAAAGCAACCTTTGGTCGTCGTGGGAGGCGGGGATTCGGCTTGCGAAGAGGCTACTTATTTGACGCGATTCGCTTCGACGGTTTACTTGATCCACCGGCGTGACAGTTTGCGAGCCTCTAAAGTGATGGCGGAACGAACTTTGGTTCACCCCAACATTAAGCCAATCTGGAATTCGGTGGTGACTGAGATTCTCGATGTGAAGCAAGACAAAGTGACAGGCGTGCGCGTCAAGAATATCAAGACGAATGCTGAAAGTTTTATTGAGAGCGCGGGAGTCTTTATTGCTATCGGGCACGTGCCCAACACGCAAATTTTCAAGGGTCAGATTGATCTGGACGAGAATGGATATGTCGTTCCGAAACGCGGGACAGAAACGAACGTTCCTGGCGTTTTCGTTTCCGGTGATTGCTCTGATCATGTGTATAGGCAAGCAGTGACCGCCGCCGGATTGGGATGCGCGGCGGCGATTGATGCTGAACGATACTTGGCAGAGTTAAAGCAATAGATGTGAGCTGCGATCCCAGATATCCGATTCCGAGGCTTGGCTGGCGGGATCGTTTTCCGACGGTCTGCATTTTAGGTTAGATATCGCGAAGTAACTTATGACTGTTCAAATGTCGCCGACTGAGCTAGCTGAGCGGCTTCGCTCGGACGCCCCGCCGCATCTTCTCGACGTGCGCGAGGCGGAGGAGCACGAGTTGGTGGCTTTGCCAAGTTCCAAGTTGATTCCGCTCGGGCAATTGTCTGGCCGATTCATGGAGATTGAGACTTGGAAAGACGAGGAGATCGTGGTGTATTGCCACCACGGTATTCGGAGCCTTAATGCGATCCGCCAATTGCACTTTCTTGGATTTGCAAAGCTCAAGAATCTCACCGGAGGCATCGATCGATGGACGAGTGATGTTGATCCGAGTCTGCCCCGCTATTAAGTTTATTTTCGCAGCGAAGCTTGTTAATGAGGTAGCATGAAGATCAGGCACGCTCAGGTTCGGCGCATCACCAAGGAAACCGCGATCTTAGTGAAACTGAAGATCGACGGGTCCGGACGGTCCTTGATTAGAACGGGAGTTCCTTTCTTCGATCACATGCTGACCTTGTTCGCCAAGCATTCGATCGTGGATTTGAGCCTCCGTTGCCAGGGGGACTTGAAAGTGGATGCTCATCACACAGTCGAGGATTGTGGGATTGCCCTTGGCCAGGCTTTTGTCATGGCGCTTGGAGATAAGAAAGGCATTCGCCGTTATGGAACCGGATTTGATCCTCGAAACCCATTCACGGGCGAGGCTTACGTGCCGATGGACGAATGCCTGGCTCGATGTGTGATCGATTTTAGCGGACGGCCTTACTTAGTCTGGCGAGGTCTGGAGACGAACGCCCAGAAGAAGATCAGTTGGGAGGAAAAGGGACAGGACATGTCATCGAGCTTTCGTTTTGGGCTGGCTAAAGAATTCTTTCAAGGTTTTGTCAATGAGGCTCGATGCAACCTGCATTTGGAATTACTGTATGGAGGGGAACCTCATCATGTGGTCGAAGCTCTCTTCAAAGCCTTTGCCAAAGCCGTCGATCTGGCCTGCCAACACGATCAGCGGATTGCCGGCCTCATCCCGAGCAGCAAAGGAAAACTGTGAGATCGACTGAATACCTTTTCGAGGAAGGCCGTCCATTAGGATGACGACACGGATCGATTATTCAGGCATGACGGATGAGGCGCTGGTCAAAGCTGCGCAACGAGGCGGCATGGAAGCCTTCGAGCAATTGGTCGCTCGGCATCGGGACAAGATTTATGCTCGCGCTTTCAGCATGATGCGCAATGAGGATGCGGCTATCGACATGTCGCAAGAAGCGTGGGTAAAAGGTTGGCAACGATTGAAGCAGTTTCAAGGTGAAGCCAGCTTTGTTACTTGGATGACTCGGATTGTGATCAATCTTTGTCTGGATCAGTTGAGAAAGCAGAAGCGGTCGCGCGCGGATTCAATTGAGCAGTTAGATGAAGAATTGGGCGGGGTGGAGCGTCAAATGCCAGTCGTTAACCCGAATCCCACCGAGAGATTGGAACGAACCGAGCTGCGGCAAAGAATCGACCGGGCCTTGAACCAACTCTCGGTCGAGCATCGGACTGTGTTAATTTTGCAGGAATTTGAGGAACTGGAATACAAAGAAATTGCTAAGAAAATGAAGTGTTCCATCGGCACTGTGATGTCTCGGTTGTTTTATGCCCGACGAAAAATGGCGTCGCTCCTAGCCGGGCTCAGGAGGGAAGAATTCAACAAATGAACCAAAAACTCTTAAAACTACAGGCTCATCTCGATGGTGAGTTGTCCGCGGCGGAGTCCAAGCAGGTGGCGGGGTGGCTTGCCAGCGACCAGCAAGCGCGAGCGATTTACGAGGAACTGCGCGCCACCAAATCTTTGCTGACCGGTAATGAAGTCGAGTTGAAGCTACCCGAGACCCATGACTTTTATTGGTCGAAGATTGCGCGTGAAATCAACCGTTGCAACAGCGCTTCGCAAACTAGCCCTCCGAGGTTTTCTGGAAGTTGGTGGATGCGATTGGCAGCCCCTTTCGCGATCGCCGCATTGGCGGCTGTGCTGTTTATCTCGATAGTGAGTCCGCAGTCGGGCTCGCGTGGGATGACGCGGTACTTTCAAGAGATTGAAACCCCTCTGGAAGAGTCGAATGCCATTTCCTTTCATTCGGATGCCGCGAATATGAGAGTTGTATGGATACCGAGCCAGGAGAATTAAGGGTTTGCCAATCGGCGTTTTGGCCTCACACTCCTTACAAATGATACTGATCAGATTGCCGGCCCGTCTGCTGTTGGGGTGCTGCTGCGTGGCTATGGGGTTAGGAATGCAAGCAGTCCAGGCGGGGGAACTAAAATTTCGAGTTCAACTGATCTGGGGTACGAAGGGCGATAAAGCCAAGGACCCCACCAAGGAGGACCCATTTGTCCTGAACCCCGCCAAGGATGACAAAGCCAAAGACGTCGCACAGAATCGCGAAGAAGGTGCCAAGGATAAGGATAACTCTGGGAAGAAGGCGCTGATTGACGATAAGGCTAAAGAAGGTCCGTTGAAGGAAGTCGATCCCAAGCTTGCCGAGAATCTCAAGAAGGTTTTCAAATGGGATCATTATTTTGAGATGTTTCGAAAGGAGCCTGTGCTAGTTCGTGAGGGAGTGTCTGAAAAGCTGCGCTTGAGCAAGAAGTGCGAAGTTGAAATTAAGAACCTCGGCAAATCCATGCTCGAAGTAAACGTCTTCGGAGAAGGGAAACTCGTTAAGACTGTGAAACAACTCTTTACTCCGCGTGAATTAGTGATCGGTGGTGACGATCCCAAAAACGACACCGCTTGGTTTGTAGTGCTGACTCCTCTTTGAGGCTTTAAGGATATCCTCCGTTTCCACTTAAGGATGCTACGTTCCAAGAGAATGTAGGATTTTTTCGGCTGGCTCAATATCTTGTGCTGTGGGTGCTTCCACGACACAATTCGTTGTATAATCTGTTGGATACAACTTCTAAATTTGAGTTGTGTCAGAGGCTTCTTGTCTATAACTTACTGCGGTCTCTTCAGCACGGTCAACGGTGACTTGACCTAAGGCGTTTTCGGTTGCTGGATCTAATCTGTTTTTGCGGCTATTGCTATGGATATTCTGGTCAGTGATGGGGAAAAATATGACGCTTCCAAAATTGATAAATTGGAAGGCTTGGAGGCTGTTCGAAAGCGTCCAGGGATGTACATCGGCGACCCTGACGAGCGCGGACTTCATCATTGCGTTTTCGAGGTGCTGGATAACTCGATCGACGAACATCTCGCGGGATATTGCAAACGCATGGATGTGGCGATTCATGTGGATGGTTCCTGCTCGATTCGGGATGACGGGCGCGGAATTCCCGTGGACATGCATCCGAAGTTTCAGATGCCGGCTGTCGAACTCGTTCTGACGAATTTGCACGCGGGCGGAAAGTTTGGGCAGGGAGCCTATAAATACTCGGGAGGTCTCCATGGCGTCGGCGCCAAATGTGTCAATGCTCTTTCAGACTGGTTCAAGGTGGAAGTCTCGCGGGATGGCAACGTGTATTACATGGAGTTTGCCCGGGGAGTGACGGTTCGTAAACTTGAGGTCATCGGGAAGTCCAAGCACACCGGAACCCTCGTCACGTTTAAGCCCGACGCGACTATTTTCACCATCACGACCGAGTTTAAGTTTGAGATTCTCGCGAATCGATTGCGTGAGCTCGCCTTCCTCAATCCTGGGGTTGAAATCACGCTCGTTGACGAGCGCATCGAGAACAAGACAGAACGGTTTTTTTATAAGGAAGGGATCGAGGAATTCGTCAAGCAGCTTGGCAAGAACAAACAAGTCATTCATCCCAAGCCGATCATTCTGACTCGCCAAAAGGATGAGATTTTTGTCGATTGTGTGTTGCAATACAACGACAGCTACAACGACCAAATCCTTTGCTTCGCCAATTCGATTCCGAATCCGGATGGAGGAACGCACTTGACGGGTTTTCGCTCGGCTTTGACCCGAGGCATCAATCAATACGCCAAGGCCAATAATTTGTTGAAGGAGAAAGACCCGAGCATTTCCGGAGATGACGTTCGCGAAGGCCTCGTTTGCGTCCTCAGCATTAAGCTTCCAAATCCGCGTTTCGAATCCCAAACCAAGGTCAAACTCGTAAATACGGAAATCGACGGAATCGTTTCCTCGATTGTTTACGAGGGGCTAATGAGCTTCTTTGATGCGAATCCTTCCGTCGCCAAGCGAGTGATTGATAAGGCACTCATGGCGGCGCGAGCACGTGAAGCGGCGCGAAAAGCCCGCGATACCGTCCGAAAGAGCGCGCTCACCGGTGGAGGACTGCCTGGTAAGCTGGCTGATTGCTCGGATCGAGATCCCGTTAATACTGAGCTCTACATCGTCGAAGGCGATTCTGCCGGTGGATCGGCCAAACAAGGCAGGGATAGAAAATTCCAGGCCATACTTCCCATTCGCGGCAAGCTCATCAACGTCGAGAAAGCCCGTTTGGACAAAGTCCTCCAAAACACCGAAATTCGGACGATGATTACCGCCATCGGAACCGGCATCGGTGACGGAGAAGGCGAAGGTGCCTTCAACCTCGAAAAGCTGCGCTATCATAAAATCATCATCATGACGGATGCTGACGTGGACGGCTCTCACATCCGGACGTTGCTCCTGACGTTCTTTTACCGGCAGATGCCTCAGTTGGTGAAGCGTGGTTTTGTCTATATTGCCCAACCGCCTCTCTATCAAGTCACGCGGAGAAAGCGCGTCGAATACGTCGATGACGACGTCCAGTTGAACAATATCTTGGTGCAATTAGGCTCGGAAGATGTTCGCCTCCGCAACTTGGCGGATGGCAAGGAACTGTCACAGAAACAACTCGCGGAAATTCTTGAGCTGCTCGATTCGTTGGATAAGTACGCCAAGGCGTTGCGCCGACACGGCGGTGATTTCGGCGACTATCTGGAGAATCGCGACGCGCAGACCCATGAGCTGCCCCGTCACTTGGTCAAAGTGCGGGATGGAAACGAGGAGTCCGTTCATTACTTCCATTCCGAAGCGGACTTGGAGAAGTTCGGCAGCGCTAATCCTGACCTTAAATTGTTCGGTGAGATCGAAACCGACTCCGCCTTCCAAGAGAAGACCAAGAACGGGAACACTCGGAGGGCTCGCCACGTTGAATTGCATGAAAGCAAAGCGGTCGCGGAGCTTCTGGGCAAGCTGGCCAGAAAGGGCTTGAACGTGGATCATTACTCCGCACAGGACACGCCGCTATTCGAACTGCTCGAAGGGGAAGGGGACCGGACGCAAGTCACGCCGCTCTTCTCGATAGCCGAGATTCTTTCAAGTGTTAAAGATGCGGGGAAAAAAGGGATTCAGATCAAGCGCTTCAAGGGTCTCGGGGAAATGAACGCCAAAGAGCTTTTCGAAACCACCATGAATCCCACCAACCGCAAACTCCTGCGCATCGACCTGACTGACGCTGTGGAAGCTGAAGAAATGTTTACCAAATTGATGGGCGATGAAGTCGAGCCGCGGCGCCAATTCATCGAAGACAATGCACTGAATGTGCGCAATCTCGACATATAAGCCGAGCCCCAAAGGAAATAGGCCAGTGCCGTTAGGAATAATCATCCTAACGCTTTCCTGCCCGCATATTCCCCATAGCCCAGCGCCTCTCGCCTCACCAACTTATGCCTGACCCGACTGATTCAAACGATTCGCCAGTGACGAATACGCCTCTTTTTGCGGCGAACGAGAAGATTGAGAAGATTAATGTCGCGGACGAAATCAAGAATTCGTTCCTCGACTACTCGATGTCTGTGATTATATCGCGTGCGCTGCCCGATGCCCGTGATGGCCTCAAGCCATCTCAGCGCCGGATCCTCTACGCGATGCATGACCTCTCCCTTTTTCCCAATCGCCAGCATCGTAAGTGCGCTAAAATCTGCGGCGACACCAGCGGCAATTACCATCCGCACGGCGAAGCTGTGATCTATCCGACACTCGTCCACATGGCGCAGCCCTGGGCCATGCGCGAGCGGTTGATTGATGGTCAAGGCAACTTCGGTTCTGTCGAAGGCGATCCCCCGGCGGCCATGCGTTATACGGAGGCGCGCATGACACATCTGGGTGCCTGTCTCATGGAGGACATGGATAAGGAGACTGTCGATTTTGTCCCGAATTACGATGAGACGCGGACCGAGCCAACCGTTTTTCCCGCCGCTTTTCCCAACCTCCTGGTGAATGGCGGCACCGGCATCGCCGTCGGCATGGCGACGAATATTCCACCGCACAATCTTGGCGAAATCATCAGCGGCGTTTGCGCTCAGATCGACGATCCGAACATCACGATTGATCAGTTGATGAAGCTTGTCAAAGGACCGGATTTTCCGACCGGCAGCACGATCTGCGGCGTCGAGCCGATCAAGCAATATTTCCACACCGGTCGAGGTAGTGTGAAGGTCCGAGGAAAGGTGGGGGTCGAGCAACTCAAGGGTGGTCGCGAGCAGATCGTCATCACTGAGATTCCCTACAACGTGAACCGCGCTGTTCTCGTTGAGAAAATCGCCGACTTGGTGAATCAAAAGACGATCACCGACATCACGGCTATTCGCGACGAATCGGACGAAAACACGCGGGTCGTCATCGAGTTGAAGCGCGATGCGATTCCGAAAGTTGTCATCAACAATCTCTATAAATGGACCCAGTTGGAGAGCAGTTTCGCGGTGAATATCCTGGCCATCGATCATGGACGGCCCAAGATTCTCAACCTCAAGGAACTGATCAGTTGCTACATTGAGCACCGACGCGAAGTGGTGCTCCGCCGGACCCGTTACGAGCTCAAAGAGGCTGAGAGACGCGCGGAGGCTCTCGAAGGGTACCTGATTGCGCTCGCGAATCTGGACGAATTCATCCGTATCATTCGTTCGTCAGCCAACCGCGAAGAAGCCAAGGTCAGGCTAATGGCCTTTGATTTCACTCGAGCTACGGTCGAAAGCTTCGGCATTTTGATCCGAAGCGAAGCCCGCCTGACGAATGGCCGTTATGCCTTCAGCGAAGCGCAGACCAACGCTATCTTGGAACTGCGGCTCTATCAGCTCACCGGTCTGGAACGAGACAAGGTCAAGGCCGAATACACGGGCCTGCTCAAGGAGATCGAAGATTTGGTGGATATTCTGGCCAAGGAATCGCGAGTCATGACGATCATCAAAGCTGAGCTCGAGGCGATCAAAGCGAAACACGCCGGGCCTCGATTAACCCAGATTGTTCCCGATGAAGGTGAGATGGCGATCGAGGACCTGATTGCAAACGAGGGCGTCATCATCACCATCACCCACAATGGCCTGATCAAGCGCACGAATACCAGTTCTTATCGCGCTCAGCGCCGGGGCGGCAAGGGTGTCATCGGCATGACCACCCGCGAGGGCACCGTTGGCGAAGGAGACTCCGAGGATTTTATCGAGCACCTTTTTACCGCGAGCACTCATGACTACCTGATGTTCTTCACGAGCACGGGCCGCGCCTATGTCGAGCGTGTTCACGAAATTCCAGACATGGGCCGCGCCGCGAAAGGGCGAAGCATTGCGAACCTGCTTGAACTGCAAGCTGGGGAGAAAATTGCGGCGCTCATTCGTGTTCTTTCAAAAATCGGTCCCAACAAAGAAGACATCACTTGGGAGCAACCCGATTTCCTCTTCTTTGCCACGCGGCATGGGACGGTGAAAAAGACTGCGCTCGCTGCCTTCGCCAATGTTCGCAAGGGCGGCATTATCGCTATCGGCTTCGATCCTGGAGACACGCTGATCGAAGTGAAATTAACGAATGGCCAAAACCATGTCGTTTTGATCACGCGGGGAGGGCAGAGCATTCGCTTTTCCGAAGAGGACGTTCGTTCCATGGGACGACCTGCGGCCGGAGTGCGTGGAATTAGCTTGGAGAAAACCGATGCCGTCGTCGCGCTCGCCGTCATCGTTCCCACCGCCACGCTCTTGGTCGCTGGCGAAAATGGCATCGGTAAGCGGACCGATTTTGATGAGTACCGGCTTCAGTCCCGCGGAGGCAAAGGGATCATCACGATGAAAACGAACGATAAGACCGGCAGCGTCGTCGGCGCGCTGACCGTGCAGGAAAACGACGAGATCATGCTGATTACCGTCGGCGGCCAGATGGTGCGCACTGCTGTTAAGGACATTCGCGAGGCGGGTCGCAACACACAAGGCGTTAAGCTCATCAATTTAGATGCCAGTGACAAACTGCAAGCCATCGCTCCAGTCATCAGTGAAGAAACAGGAGATCCCGAAGAAGATGTGGTCCCGACCGAAGCGTAACTCGCAACACTTCCGCGCCCCGGCCAAGGAAACTCATGTCGATCACGGATCAGCAGTTCTGCCCATGAACCTGGGTGGGGTGAGAGTCCCCTCGAACCCTGACCTTTTCTGGCGATCGAGCATGTCAGGGCTCGACGGCTTCCGGCTCGGAGACTACAGCTCGGAGAGAGTCTCGCCCCACCGTTCAAGGGCGCAATGC
>CAMAWP010000107.1 GCA_945861765.1 Akkermansia muciniphila
AAGCACGTTGCCCAGGCAGCGGCGGCCGTTTCCACCGTGTCGGCCTTTTCCGCTGATCGAGTCATCGGAGCGAATGACCGCGTGAACGTCGCCCTGATCGGCTGCGGCGGTCGAGGACGGCTGGTTTCGAGACTCATGCGCGAGGCTCCGAATGTGGACGTTGTCGCGGTGTGCGATGTTTACGAGCCTGCCGCTGCTTCGGCAAAAGAGTGGGCAGGCCCCGTCGCTAAATCGTTCCGTGATTTCCGAAACGTTCTCGAGATGAAAGAAGTGGACGCGGTCATTGTTGCGACGCCGGATCATTGGCACGCGATTCCCACCGTTCTAGCCATTCGAGCGGGCAAGGATGTCTATGTCGAGAAACCTCTGGGCCACACCATTCGTGAAGGGCGCTCCATGGTCGAGGCGGCGCGACTCCACAAGCGCGTCGTCCAGGCTGGCATGCAGCATCGCTCGGCGCCGCACTACAAAGAAATAGAGGAAATCATCCAGAGCGGAAAAATTGGCGACGTTCACTTCGTCCGTGTTTGGAATTATTCCACGATTTACACCGGCGAGACAGCGCCTCCCGACTCTGAGCCACCTGAAGGATTGGACTGGGACTTTTATCTCGGGCCAGCTCCGAAGGTTCCATACAACAGGCTCCGCTTCCGAGTGTATCGCCGGTTTTACGACTATTCGGGCGGGTTCATCACCGACTTCGGTGCGCACCGGCTCGATTCAGTTCACCAGGTAATGCACGACGACAAGCCGCTCTCCGCGACTGGGGTCGGCGGGGTCTATGGCAATTGGGGGATCGTGGACACGCCCAACGTTCTTCACGTGACGTATGAGTATAAAAAGTGGGTCTTGAGCTACGAAGGAATCCAGATCAATGGCTTTGGCACCGGCCCGCGCTTGCCGGGTGGACGAGTGCCTTACAATGCCTCCGCCGGTTTCGATCGCCCGCATGGCGAAGCGTTCTATGGCACGAACGGAACGATTGTTTCTGATCGAGTCGGCTATGAATTATTCCCAACGGGCCGCGGCGGGAGCGTGGAACCCAAGTCTGTCGTTGGCCGGGACTGCACCGATTTGCACGCCCGCAATTTCATCGATTGCGTGCGATCTCGTGCGCGGCCTTTGGCGGACGTGGAGACAGGGCACAAGTCCACCATCGTCCCGCATTTGGGGAACATCTCCTACAAGATCGGCGGCCGCAAAATCCTTTGGGACGCGGAAAATGAACAGATCCTCGACGATCCTCAAGCGTCCGCGTTACTCGCTCGTTCATCGCGGAAGCCGTGGGATTTGATTTGACGCGAGGTCATTACCAAACGGAAAGCACGGCTAAATCACCCTCATGTTTCGAAAAGACCTGATACCGCTGCTCCTCGATCGCGAGATGACCGTTGATGAAATCTCGCGCATCGCGGAACAGAAGGGGAAGACGACGACGGAAGACTTGCAGCACCTTCTCAAAAGTCTTCGGCACACCGCCTATCAAGCCTTGATCACTCCAGCAAAGTGCCGCAAGTGCGACTTTACTTTTGGAACAGACAAACTGCGAAAGCCATCCAAATGTCCGAAATGCAATGGCACTTGGATCTCCGAGCCACGCATCAAGATCACGGGGAAAAATTCGTAGTCCAATCGATGTATCATTCCAATTCAGGTTCTTCGAAGGAAAGCTCCGCTTGCCATTCGGCGCCACGGGAGGAAATGGGTCCATGGTGGTCGATCCTGTCGGGAAGACGTCGCCATTGGTTGTAAACCAATCGGCCTCATAATTGTTATAGAGATGTCTTTGGTTCTCCGTTGTTTTGAGTGGAAACATTTCCGTGTCCGGACAGGAGAACTCACTCCCGAGGGGGGTGCGTAGAGTTTGTAGAGATTGGACATTTTCCAGCCGCGTGCTGTTGTATCCGATGAGCTATTTCCGACTGACATCTCCCGGAGGAGAGATTCGAGAATAGCCCACCCTTTCAAGGGTGGGATTAGGTAGTAAATAGCCAAAGTCCCGAAGGGACGGTTGAGCCATTCTCGGGCGATCCTTTGTCCTGAGCAGACAGTAGGAGCTGACGTAGGACATTGGGGGATTCGGCCGTCCCTGCGGGAGTTATACAATCGACAAACCGAACCCAGCAGTGAACTGCTGGGCTATTCGCGAATCTCCCTCCGGGAGACGAAAGCGGCCAATAGGTCCAAACTCCCGTCATCCCGGCGGGATGGAAAAACGGTCTTCATCCGCTGTGGAACTATTCCACTGAAAACAGCGAGGAACCAAGTCTTTGGTAGGTCACCTTATCTAAAATGTGATCCAAGGACAGCTTGAACATGTTCGTGAGATGTCTCAGAGCGCAACAGCGGAAACCGAAACGCAGGAATAGTGCTTCCCATAGGCGGGCAGGCGTAATACTTTTTTCGTCCAAACTCCATATCAGCCCATGACAACAGTTCGGAATTCCAAAGCGTTCACTCTCATTGAACTTTTGGTCGTGATCGCAATCATCGCCATTCTAGCGGGAATGTTGTTGCCGGCGTTGGCTGCGGCAAAGGAAAAGGGTCGCCGCATTCGATGCGTGAGCAACCTGCGGCAAATCGGGATCGGCGTTCGCATTTACGGGGATGACCACAACGACCGGCTTCCGTACACTCCCGGAGGTTCCGGCTCATTCCTGTGGGAACTTCCAACCGCGACAGTGGACATGATGACCGATAATGGAGCCAAGCGAAAGATTCTCTATTGCCCTGGATTTCACCCGACGGTCAAAGACACCGATTTCTGGTGGAACTTCAGCGGTCGCCGCGTCACCAGCTATTCCTGGATGATCCGGCGGGACCCCGTTACTCCAATGCTCCCCGGTCGAACGTACCTGACGAACCTTGTGGTGTTGAATTCCAGTGAAGCGGAACTCGCAGCGGATTGCGTGATCTCCGAGGGAACAAACCGCTTCGTTGGAATTCCCACCGCCAACGTGCCGACTGGTCACCAAACCAGCCACCTCAATGGAAAACGACCGGCCGGTGGGAACATCCTTTTCCTGGACAGCCACGTGAGCTGGCGCAATTTCCGCCAAATGGAAGTTCGGCAAATCGCGGACGCGAGCCGCGACTTTCGGTTTTGGTTTTAGAATATGATCACTCCATTGACACGCCTGATCCGACTGATGGTCGTTTGCTCAATTTTCATCGTGGAAACGGTGCGGCCCGCATCTCTCGCTGCATCCGAATTGGCAGGATTCTTTGTCCCGCCAGAGAAGTATCGATCGGACTTCGGTAACTTCCGTTCACCCCTTTTGTTTGAGGACGGCGCGCCGGTCCGAAGCGCCGCGGACTGGCCACGTCGCCGCGATGAGATACTCTCGACCTGGAACCGGATCATGGGGCCCTGGCCCGCTCTGATCGAGAAGCCGCGCGTGGAAGTGGTCAAGACGACACGCCGCGAGAATCTTACCCAGCACCAGCTCCGCATCGAAGTTGCGCTCGGCGGCGAAATGGTGGACGCACTCCTCATGGTTCCAGATGGCAAGGGACCATTTCCGGCGGCTTTGGTTCTGTTCTACGACGCCGAAACGGGCGCGGGGTTGGGAAACCCCGTACTCGATTATGGATGGAAGTTAGCCAAACGGGGTTTTGTCGCTCTGTCGATCGGCAAACCAAACGTGCGAATCGATTTCGAACATCCGGGGAAGAATCGCGGAGAAGCCTATTTAGGGCCGATCGGCAAGCCGGTTCAAGTGCAGCCGCTCTCAGCGTTGGCCTATGCGGCAGCGAACGCGCACACCGTGCTCGCCCAGCGGCCTGACGTTCGTCCGGACCGCATTGGGATCGTCGGCCACTCCTTTGGCGGCAAATGGGCGATGATGGCATCCTGTCTTTACGACAAGTTCGCCTGTGCGGTTTGGTCGGATCCTGGAATCGTTTTCGACGAGCGGGACCGCCGCAAGCAAAACCCAAGCGGCAGCGTCAACTACTTCGATGTCTGGTATCTTGGTTTTGAGTTGGGTACAGTCGCCGATCCGAAAAACTCCGGGCCATTTCGCAAGCTCCCGAACGAAGGCCAGCCGAGAACCGCCGCGTACAAAGCGCTGATCGAAGGTGGACATGATCTCGTGGAACTGCATGCTCTCATGGCACCGCGACCGTTTCTCGTCTCCGGCGGCACCGCCGATTTGCCCGAGCGATGGCCTGCTCTCAACCATTCAATCGCTGTCAATAAGCTCCTCGGCCACGACAATAGGGTGGCCATGACAAATCGCGACACGCACAGCCCCACAGAACAGGCCAACGAACAGGTGTACCGCTTTTTTGAAGAGTGCTTGAGCGAGCCGAAGTGATGAGCCTCGACGAGTTCATCAGGCAACTCAAATCGCCGCAGCAAAGCAACGGTCGGGAAGTCGTATGCAGCAAGGTCACATCGAGATGGCTGCCGGGTTCGAAGAGAGATGGCACTTAGCTTGAACGCAGGCGATTATATCTTACTATCGAGAGGATCAACAATGACTGCGAACTTGAGTGAGCAATTCGTTTCAAGCCATCGACCGCGACTGAGTGATGCTTTGCTCACGCGCCGGGATTTTTTGTCCCGATGCGGAATGGGATTCGGCACACTCGCTTTGGCCGATCTTTTGAACGAGGCAAGCCTTCTCCCATCTGCCCATGCCGCCGACACTCTCAACCCACTCGCTCCGAAACAGTCACATTTTCCGGGCAAAGCCAAACGCGTCATTCATTTTTTCCTGAACGGCGGTCCCTCGCACGTAGATACCTTCGATCCCAAGCCTGCCCTCACGAAATTCAATGGAAAGGCTTTGCCTATCGAAAATCTGCGCACAGAACGAAAGACGGGTGCAGCTTTTGCCTCACCTTTCAAGTTCCGCAGATGCGGCCAGAGCGGGATCGAAGTCAGCGAGATCTTTTCTCGAGTGGGCGACTGTATTGATGACATCGCGGTTATTCGTTCGATGCAGGCGAATCTTCCGAACCATGAACCGTCCCTCATGCTGATGAACTGTGGCGATGCGGTCATGAGCCGTCCCAGTGTTGGCTCGTGGATCAATTACGGATTGGGAACGGAAAATCAGAATCTGCCGGGGTTCGTCGCCATGTGTCCTGGCGGTTACCCGATCAAAGAGGCCGAGAACTGGCAGTCGGGATTCCTGCCCGGTGTTTACCAGGGTACTTACATCGACTCGCAGCACACGAAGATCGAGAAGTTAATCGAGCACATCCGCAATAATTACACCTCTCTGAAAGGCCAGCGGCATCAGCTTGATTTGTTGTACCGGCTGAACGCGGAACATCTGGAGCAGCGAAGCCAGGACGCCCAGTTGGAAGCGCGCATCCAATCGTTCGAGTTGGCCTATCGGATGCAGGTCGAAGCCGCCGACGCTTTCGATGTGAGCAAGGAGCCGCCGCAAATCCGCGAGATGTATGGCGCCGGAATCCACGGGCGGCAAACCCTCATCGCCCGCCGGCTCCTGGAGCGCGGCGTTCGTTACGTGCAGCTCTGGCATGGGGCGAGCCAGCCTTGGGATAGCCACGACGATATTCAACAGCATGCGAAGCTCGCCAAGGAAATCGACCAGCCGATCGCCGCTCTGATCAAGGATCTGAAACAGCGCGGCATGCTGGAGGATACGCTAATCATCTGGGGCGGAGAGTTCGGGCGGACACCCACCGTGGAACTCAATGATTCCGGCAAGGAGAAGAAAGGGCGCGATCACAATCCTTACGGCTTTTCGATGTGGCTGGCTGGCGGCGGTGTCAAGGGAGGCACTGTTTACGGAGCGACGGATGAGTTTGGTTTTAAAGCGGTCGAGAACAAAGTCCATGTTCATGACCTTCACGCCACCATTCTGCATCTCCTCGGCTTCGATCACGAAAAGTTCACCTACCGTTATGCTGGGCGCGACTTTCGCCTCACGGATGTCAACGGGCGCGTGGTGCGAGAGGTCCTTGCCTAGTTTGCCCGCGTCAAGTCGGCTGAGGACTGAGCTCCGAACTCAACAAGCCTGCGCTGGCGTTCTTCTTTCGATAACTTCGCGAGGCTTCGGACTGCCTGGTAAAATTTCTCGAGATCCCCGCCGTTCGCTACCACGAGACGATCGAAGCCCGGAACAAGACGGTAGTAGGTAGCGATGGTGTTGAGTTGAGCGTTGTTGAGAGATCGAGCAAACCAATTGTCATAGCCGGTGGGGTCTCCCCAATCGGCTTTCAGTTGTGCCCACTCTTCTCGCAACTGGCCGATGACAATTTGTTTCCCTTGCCTTTTACAGGTTGTCGGAATTGTCGATGGACGAGTCGCGCTGTCCTTCCCGTGTTGCGCATCATCCTGATCGCCGTAGAGTGATTCAAGCCGCGCGCGTGCTTTCATAATCAGGTCCACAAATTGATCATTGTGCTCGATAGAACGGCGGTAATTCTCAGCAGCCATAGGTTCAGGAGATCGTCGAAGCCATCGGCGCACTCCTTCCTGCGCCACGGCGGTTGCGAAGGCTTCGTTGAAATCTGTATCGCCAGGGATAAACAACCGCTGGTGCGCAAGCTCGTGAAGAATGATTTCCGCCAGCTCTGATGCATCATGATGAATGAACGTGCTCAAGACGGGGTCTGCAAACCAACCGAGCGTTGAGTAGGCCTCGACACCTTCGACGTAAACATCGAATCCTTTGCGATCCAATTTCGCTGCATAGCGTCGGGCCTCCTGCTCCGAGAAATATCCTCGATACTTAAGGCGGCCGACCACGGGATACCACCAGGTCTTCGGCTTGATTGAAAGCTCTGGCGCGGCATGAACATTCCAGACCACGAAGCGTCGATGAAGGTCCACATAACGCAGATAATGCGCGTTGACCGGAAGCTTTAGATCTTGCTCGGCAAACGCACGAACCTGCAGAACCAGCCGCAGCTTCTCTTTGAGCGCCGCAGAGGCCTGCGGGTCGGCCAGCACTTCGTTGATCGGCCTGCGGCGTGCGAGGATGCGATATTGGCCCTGGATGGCTTGGTTATAGTAGCCGATGCTCTGACAGCCCGATAATGCGGCCGCTGCGACTACTAAAAGCAGACCGAGGGCAACCATCCTCAGATGAATCCGGGCTTCTGCAAAATCAATCATTCCCAGCTTACTTACTTTGCTCCCGTCGGTTGAGCAATCTTATCTCTGATGGCTCAACGGCTTTCAACAGGTTGACTTGATCCTCCTCGAATGGATGAGATGTGGTTCTTTGGTGCATGAACAATTCTTGTCGCCAAATTGAGTGGAGAATCTAAAGTGTGGAACCTTATGGAAACCCAATCCCGACTTTCCGCATCACCGAACTGGACGATCAAAGCAGCATTCACGCTGATCGAACTGCTTGTCGTCATCGCCATTATCGCGATCCTCGCCGGCATGCTTCTGCCCGCACTGGCGCGTTCAAAATCCAAGGCGCAACAGATCAAATGCGTCAGCAACCAGAAACAGGTTGGCTTGGCCTTCCACATGTACGCGGACGACAATGCTGACACGATGCCGCTCTGCCGGGATTGGGCTTCCACCGGCGGCAAGAGTGGTAAATACGATCTTGTCGTCAACGAAACGAACAAGCCTCTTTACAATTACCAAGGCACGCCAGAGATTTTTCGATGCCCATCCGACAAAGGCGATGGCGCTCCGTTTGTTGGATCGACGAATTGCTACAATCAGTATGGAAACAGCTATCTTGTGGAGTGGGCTGCCGATTTTGCCCGGACCAGGCGAGTCTGCGGTAATGTCGCTGCGTCTCGCACCTCGGATGACGGTCAGTCAATGAAGACATCGGAGATAGCGCTGGGGCCTTCCACAAAAATCATTCAAGGCGACTGGATATGGCATCCCAACCGTGGGTGGACTGACAAGAAAAGCATCTGGCACAATTACAAGGGAAAGAGCCTCGTCATAATGCTATTCGGCGACGGTCATGCGGCGGCTTATAAATTCCCCACGATCAAGGACACTGATCCCTTCTGGTCCGCAAAACCAAACGTGACCAACGCTTGGTGGTAACGGGAGGTCGTCGCAGCCAGGTTCCCGTCGGCTTGCAAGCAAGTCCACGCCTTCACCGGGGCGGCGACGCAATGTGAGATTGGTCCCTACTTCTTAGGTTGAAAATGTTTTGATGAATTATGGGTGAACGAGTTTCAAATCCGTTCGTTGCGATCCTAACCCCTTCGGGCAAGATGTTCGATAAGGTGTATCTCGCGGTAGCAGCCTGTTGCCGTGGAAGCAGAGCAGAATGTCAGCGCGTGGAGGCGGAATTTTCCAAGCAGCCCGCCTTAGCGCACGCGCAGTCTCAATTTAACAAAGCTGGACTGATCGTGGCTGATCTCACTGGCAAGAACCCAAACGTTCTCTACCTGATTGGGTACGCCCATGCGCTCAACAAAAACGTCATTCTATTGGCCCAGCAAGGCGAAGATCTGCCGTTCGACCGCCGGGATCACGCGACGGTTATTTATGCTGGAAACGTTGCGGTTCTCAGAACCGAGCTGCGTCAACTTCTACGCCAGGGCTTCGACCAACCGGTGAATGGATCTCCGTCTGCTGCGGCTACCAAGGAACTTGAAACCTCCTCTACAGCAGCTCGTGAAGAGTTTTTATCTCTGTTCGGTGACATCCTTCAGGCGCACGAAGAGCAGCACCGCGGAAACATCTACCTCGAAGACGAAAAGACTTTCGTGCTCGTAAACCAGGACCTTTCTCTGGCTTTGGTCCAAGCTCTCGCGCGGCGAGCGAAACAACTGGGCGTCCGGCTCAAACTGCTGTGAGCTTCTTCGTAAGCCGAGGCTCCGATCAACTGGTGGAAACACTCGACGCTCCACGGTAACTACGGTAGAAGGAAGCAGCCCTATGATTGCCATTGAAGAGATTGCCACCGTTCAAACAGCTTTCGCTTCTCGACCCCAGGTTCAAACCAGCCCACACATCTGACGCGTGCCGCTTCACTCGCGCATCATGATCGGCTTGCTGTTCGGTCTGACGGCTGGTCTCGCTGTCAACGGCTGGCTCGGGGGACAACACTCAACGATCGATTGGGTCACACGCAACGTCACCGATCCTGTGGGCCAGATTTTTCTCCGTCTGCTCCTGATGACGGTTGTCCCGCTCGTTTTTTCTTCGTTGATCATGGGTGTCGCTGGGATTGGAGACATACGAAAATTAGGACGGATCGGCTTGAAGTCCTTTGGATACTGCCTCGTCATTTCCTCCATTTCGGTTTTGATCGGAATCACTCTCGCCAACACGATTCAGCCCGGCAAACGAATCGATCCCGCGATTGCCCAGCAGTTGCAGCAGCGTTATGGCGTCGATGCATCCAAAAAAGTCGAAGAAGCCACGACGGCCCGCGTTCCTGATTCGCCCTTCATGCAAGTCGTCAAAACGATCGTCCCGGCGAATCCTTTTGCCGCGATCTCGGCAGAAAATCCCAACATGCTGCACCTGATGTTTTTTGCGACCCTTCTGGGCGTGGCAATCACGCTGATTCCACCCGAGAAGACAGCGAGTCTGCTGCTTGGGATCGAGGGGCTCTACGCGGTGTCGATCAAGATCGTCGATTTGGTGATGCAGATCGCTCCGCTCGCCGTCGCCTGCCTGCTCTTCAGCAACATGGCGCGGTTCGGTCTCGATCTCCTGCAAGCGCTCGGCTGGTTTATCGCCACGGTGCTGATCGGTCTCTGTCTGCACATGTTTGGAATCTATTCATTGTCGGTGTATTTTTTGTCCCGAATTTCGCCGCTGGAGTTTTTTCGGCGAATCAAGACCGTGATGCTGACGGCATTTTCGACATCCTCGTCGAGTGCAACGTTGCCGACCGCGCTGCGTGTTTCCGAAGAAAATCTTGGAGTTCCTCGAGACATTGGCAATTTTGTTCTCACGTTGGGCGCGACCGCTAATCAAAATGGAACCGCTCTCTATGAGGGGGTCACCGTTTTGTTTCTCGCCCAACTGGCCGGTGTGGATCTGTCCATCGGACAGCAGGTGCTGGTCGCGTATCTGGCTATTTTGGGGAGCATCGGAACGGCGGGTGTGCCATCGGGATCGATCCCGTTTATCCTTCTCGTCTTGGTGACCATCAAAGTAAACCCGGCTCTAATCGCCATCATTCTGGGCGTGGATCGTATCTTAGACATGTGCCGGACTACTCTAAATGTGGCGGGCGATCTGACGGCAGCAACGTATGTGGCCCGATCTGAGGGGCACGAGCTATTGAAGCGGAAAGAGGTGCCCAAGACATGAGTAACGACGCACCATCGACAAATGCCGATGCCAATCCATCCGTCGCGCCAGCAGTGAAGGATCCGTATCAATTCCGCCCCGGAGATATCGTGGAGCCGCCACGCACTTTGCCCGGCATATTGCGCCGGATTGGACCCGGCATCATACTGGCCGCTTCCATTATTGGATCCGGCGAGCTGATCGCGACCACCACTCTGGGTGCTCAGGAAGGATTTACCGCGCTTTGGATAATCATCCTCAGTTGCTTGATCAAGCCCGTGATCCAAGCAGAGCTGGGTCGTCATACCATCGCGAGCGGCGAAACCGGATTGGAAGGCTTGAACCATGTTCCAGGGCCGCGGTTCAAAGTAAACTGGATCGTTTGGGCGTGGGCTATCATGGTTCTTTTCACGTTGCTACAAATCGGAGCGATGTTCGGAGGGGTTGCCCAAGTCATGAACTTGCTCATCCCGGCTGTTCCTGTGACGGTGTGGGTCCTGTTTTTTTTGGCGCTCACTCTGGCTCTTTTGCTCGGGGGCGCTTACGCTCGTATCGAAAAACTCGCAATGGTTAAAGTGGGCCTCTTTACGTTGCTCACGCTCCTTGCCGCCGTCGTGCTCATCCGCACGCCGCAATATTTTTCCTGGAAGGAAGTCATCGAGGGATTGCAGTTCCATTTGCCGAGCGAAGGCCTGTCCACCGCGGTGGCCGTCTTCGGCATCACCGGAGTCGGGGCTTCCGAGTTGTTCATGTATCCATACTGGTGCGTGGAAAAGGGCTATGCTCGATTTACCGGCAAACGGGATGGGACGTCGGATTGGCACCGGAGAGCCTCGGGCTGGATTCACGTGATGCACGTCGATATTTTTGTCTCAATGATTATCTACACGGTTGCCACGCTCGCATTCTACCTACTTGGCGCCGGCATCCTCCACGGGATGGGAAAGGTGCCAGCCGCGAAGGATATGATCCCGGTTCTCTCCAACATCTACACGCAAACGCTCGGCCCATGGTCGCTTTGGCTGTTTTACTTTGGAGCGATCGTCACGCTTTACGGAACAATTTTCGCCTCCACCGCGGCGAATTCCCGGGCTTACGCCGATCTGTGCCGGTTAATGGGACTTTTCGCACCCGACGATTACGCGCGCCGGGTCGCTTTCCGCAATGGCTTCATTCTGTTTCTCACGGTCGTTCCCGTGATTATGTTTTTATCCTTCGAATCCCCAGTCAAGATGGTCGTGGCAGGAGGCCTCGCTCAAGCCATGATGCTTCCCGTCATCGGCATAGGCACTCTCTATCTGCGACATCGCCGTCTCCCAAATGAAATCGCGCCTTCGACCTGGGTTACGGTGTTGCTCTGGGTTGCCACCATAATAATCATCGGCCTCATGAGTTACTATCTTCTGGTGACGATCAAAAAGATGTGACATGACGACCGATGACTTCCGCGAATCCGCAGTGAATACAGCCGTCTGCAAATGGTTCGTTCGAGAGCATTAGTTTTAGATCAGGCGGCCCGAGTGAATCGGATAGCGCAGGTTTTCGTTCAGGGTTTCTTTTGTCACTTCGTTTTCCCAGCGACTGATGACAACGGTCGCGACTGTGTCGTCTCGATCAGCCGCAGAGCGCCCGCCAACACAGAGCTTTTCTATTGATTCACGCGCTGCGGCTGGTGCTTTGCGGACAGCCGCGCTCCGCAAAATGAGAACTGCAAACCGAACCATTGTCTTGACTCACGGAAATGTTTTGGCCTACTCTGCCCCTGCTCCTCGGAAACCAAATTCCGATCAGTCGTTAGACATTGGAAATCAACCTACCAAGTATACAAAGAGATCAATTATGAAAAAAGCCGCTATTACAATTCTCGCTCTGTTCGTGAGTGTTTGTGCTCTAACCCAGCTCTGTGATGCCGCTCAGATGGCACTGAAACTCGATGGGGATATAGAGAGTTACTTTGAGGCTCCCGATCATAGTAGCTTGGATGCTGGCCTTGGGTCGGCTTTTACCGTCGAGGCGTGGGTCAACCCGGCGACCAATCTCGGCGACGATACGCATCCGAACGAATACATGATTCTGAATAAGGAAGATAGCTATGAGATTTCCGTGAGAAACAATGATCTTGCAACGGAGGGCTCTTTCCAGATCGCGGTTCAACCTGAAGGCCTCTCGTGGGAGTGGTGGGACAGCGGAGAAATCGTTCCCATGAGCAAGTGGACGCATGTCGCCGCGACGTGGGATGGCCTTGTCATCCGCACCTTTGTCAACGGAAAATTTCTCATGTCGTTCGACAAAACCGGAGTCGATGGTGAAAAGGGAGTTGTGAAAGATACCGATGCCAGTTTCAAAGCGGGTCGCCGCGTCCGCGGCGGAGATACACATAGCATCTACAAGGGATTGATCGATGAGATTCGCATTTCAAAAGTCATCCGTTATACGGAAGCCGGGTTCCCTCTCCCCAAAAGTGCGTTCACTCCCGACGCGGATACCGTCGCCCTCTACCACTTTGATGAGGCCATTGGTGGCGTGGTGAAGGACGCCTCCACCTATGCCAACCACGGCAAGCTGATCCAGAATGCCGTGCTCGTTCCAGCAAACACTCCTCTTGGTTCCGGTTCGACAACTCCCACCATCAACGCGAACAAGACTGCGAGCGGGATCGTGATCACTTTCACCGGCGCGCTTGAATCAGCGAACGATGTGAAAGGGCCTTGGGCAGCCGTCCAAGCCGCCGCAAGCCCGCTCTCAGTCAAGACGGACCAACCCATGCGCTTCTACCGCTCACGGAGCCAATAGAGTTGATTCTGGTTTTAGATTTGAACTCACGCGCGAGGCCGGAAGAAAGTCCGGCCTCATTTTTTGCCAAGCCAACACAGATCGCTGCGGATCTGCGCCTCTTTTGCGCCTCGCCAGAGGCCAAAACCCCTGCGCGCCTTAGAGCCTGTCTGGAAATGCAACTCTTCGTAGCAGCCGAGGTAGCGAGGCTCAAATTTCTTTAAAACGGACACGCCTTTCCGGCAGATCAGAGCCTCGTTACCTCGGCTGCTACGAGTTTCAAAACAGGCTCTTAGGCTGACCTTAAACGCCCATTGGACTTAATCACCCGCCCCCGGAAGTATTCCAACCGCATCCAATAGTTGTCGGCGCGTTGCTTGGAGTCGTTGGATCACCACTTCGGCAGTCCGTTTCATTAGCTCATAGCCTAAGCTGTGATCCTGCTCGCATTCTTCTCGCAAGCGCGTTCCGTAAAAGAAAACTGCCTTTGTGTCTTTCAACGCGCGCGCGTCAAAATGCCACAGATACGACGGAAACAGCCACGACCAGCCGAGGACACCGCCCGATCTGATCGTCTCGATCGGAACTGTTCCCGAGTCTCGAACATGCGATTCCAACGCGATCTCGCCGTCCAGAATGAGATAGAAGCGATTGGCAGGATCTCCTTCGGAAAAGATCAACTGATCCTTTTTGAATTCCGAGAGCATGGCGCAATCGGTCAGAATCTTCAGATGCTCCGAACTCATTCCCGCAAAAAAGTGATGTTCGGCAATCAAGGTGTTGAGAGGCATATCGGTTTCGTTCAATTTGTTTGGGGTGATAGTAGTCGCAGTATTTATTTTAGCTTACTTCGCCTTTTAGTGTCGCGCAACCACTTCACTTTGTTGAGCCAACCCTCAACATGTCGTGCCAGTGCCTGTTCGCAAGGCACCCTCTCGGGAAGCTAGGCAGCGAATGAAGGCCGCGATTCATCAGCTTACGAGAAGCTCACGACGAGTGTCTCTTGATCGGCATCGCAGCTAGACTCCAATCGGTTGACCAGCAGGGCTAGGTCATCTCCCGATCCGGGGATGCATGGAAGGATCCGGTCCGAGTGTTTCTTTACCCATGATGACGCTTCATCTCTGCTACCAAGGGATGGCGCAACGCTCAACAGCTTCTCCCATTCTCCGCGCCGCCTACGGTTGTAGTCTTCCAATAGTTCCAAAGGAGCCTCCTTTTTCAGAATTTCCACAATGCTCTCAGAAAGCTCTTCGGCCTCGCGCATCCCGACGTTCATGCTCTGCACGCCGATGGGACTGGTTTGATGTGCGGCATCCCCGGCGAGCCAGCAGCGGCCATGACCAAATCGCTTTGCAAGTCGCCGCTCAAATCGGATGTCCGCGGACCAGTCGAGTTCTCCCACCGTGTCGTCAAACCAAGGGGCTCTCTGCCTTATGAAGCTTAGTAGTTCATGCCGGCTGTCGCCGTCGTTCGTAGGTTCCACAACATAAAATGGTGTTCGGTCCTTCGACGGAAATTCGGAGGGCTCGTCAGTTGTTATGCGCTGGAATGTCCACCGACACCTGTTCTCGGGGAGAGGCAACAGAATGTTGGTTGTCTTCTCGTCCATGACAATCCGAACCTCGTGTTCCCCATTGCCTTGCCATTCAAACTCAAAGGTCGCGAAATTCTCGGGTGGAGCCACGCGCTCATAATCGATTCCTAGACACTGGCGAACCAGAGACTGTTGCCCGTCTGCACCCACGACGAAAGCGGCTCGCGTGTGGATCGTTTTCTGCACGACCGTATCAAGGTCTGGCACCGCGTATCCTTTGGCGCTTTTGCTGAGTTTGTCGATCGAGGCCACGACTGCATCTTGCTCTTGCCGCAGCGCTGACAATCGATGGTTCCAATGGATCGTGACATTGTCCATTTGCTTCAGCTTCTGTTCGAGGAAATCCTCCAGAGCACTCTGAGGAACCGTCGCTACAAAAGGAAAATCCAAGCCAATTCCTGACAGCCTGAGTTCAGCCCGCCGATCAGCGCCCTCGTAGAAGGCAACGGTGCTGAGGTAGCGGCTGAGCTTGAGGACATCGTTTGCAAGCCCGATCTCATCAAGGAGCTTGAGAGTGCGCGGGTGAAGCGCACACGCATAACTGTGGCCAACCGTCTGGTCTCCTTGATCGATGATTTTCACACGAACGCCACTTTCGGCCAGCAGCAAGGCCGTGAGCATTCCCACCGGACCGGCGCCTACAACGAGAACATCAGTTTGATCATTGTTAAACATATCGTGCCTTAACGTTCATGGTTTTACTCCCTCTACAAACTATCTAATCCGCATGGGGCAAAGAGTCTCGCCGCATGTTGTCAAATGATGAGCCTATTTTGCACATGAGAATCCATGGACGTTGCGAAACAAGTCAGATGAGCAACTCGTCCACGTCCCGTCTCGGCGTCGGTTTGATGTCGTCGCCAAACCCGAGGCGCAGACAGAATTGCGGGAATCCTGTAAAACCCATGCTCACCCCGAGCCGTTGCCGCAAATCTGGCAACTCGATCGCTTGATTCAAAAATGAGGCCCACACGTCATCCACTCGTGCCCGCAACAGCAGGCGTGCGAGAGCTTGACCGGCATGAAGCCAGTCGCGTGGTGTGTCGCCGTCGGTGCCAACTATGACCAGTGCGGGCGAGCCTGTTGCCAGTTCGTAATCCATGGCTGCCTGTCCGTCGCCCATGTCAAACGTGCGCACAAGGAGAGGGCCGGCGTAAGACATCAGATCATCCACGCCTTGGGCATACCCAGGGATCCCATCACGGGTGCTGCTCCGGTTCGGATGCACCCATGAAGCAAGTTCAAGTCGAAATCGCTTGTCCGCCCATTGCCGACGATCGCCCTCGGCGATCAGATCGGCCAGTGCGTGGCGCTCCTGCTCGCTCTTAAGAACGTGCAGCCAGGCGAACTCATCCTGCGTCGCGCTCTGCAACGCGCTGAGCAACGCGGACGGAATAGGATCGTCGCGGAATGGCTGACGGTTTGTGCGGCGTTTCGGGATTGCGTAAAACAGGACACTCTCATCGCGAGATGTCTCCTCTTGAGTGCCCAAGCTTAGCCGAGCCAATAAATCCGGATCGGCTGGGTTTGGCAACAGCTCGACGCTGCCGAGATACGCGAAGTGCGCCAGCGCGCTCCGGAGATGAAGCAATGCACAGCCGCAACTAAGGATCAGTTCGCGATCGCTTGGATCGACAACGTGACAGGCGCGCATGCGGTCGGCGTAAAGTTCCAGTTCGTTGCCACGGATGCGGAACAGCCATGGCTGGCTATTGTGGTTCGAAGGCGCCAGCAGGGCGTAGCCAAGCAGGAATCTCCACTTCTCTTGTGTCGTCCCATTATGTGGGAAATCCGCCGACGAGATCTCCCACGGTTCCACAGGCTTTCCTTGCGGGTTGAGAGACTCATCAGTGGATAAGTTGTCGAGAGGTTTCATAAATCTGTGTTGTGTCGGAGTGAGCGCACCTTCAGACATCCTAAGTCTCGACGCCAATTTCTGTGCGCACAACACGGTTTTTGTCCGGTCCTTGCCATTTTTTGTGAGGCATGTCTCAGCTCAAAAGGTGACCATCATCTGCCAATTTTGGTAAAGCAACAACGCCGCGGAATCTTCTAAGTTGTGTTCGATGGTTGAAGACGAGAATGGACGAGCCGGACGAAACCCGGAAGTGAAAATCAAGTCGAAGGAATTATGATTCTACTGAAAGGTGAAAAAATTCACGTGGTACACCGACGATTGTTCGAAAGGGACATCCGCAAACATTTCATTGGTGAGGTCGAGGACTGCGAGAATGGACTCGTGCGAGCGATCGGTTACATCTTTGTGATCGAAGATCCAAAGGAGAATGTCTTCCGTAAAAAGGCGGGCCAGCGGACGCGTATCATCTCGCTGAATGCCGGCGACATATTCGTGAACGTTCTTCCGACGACGGTGGATCTGGGGAAAATGCGTTACGAGAATAATGGTCGCGATCTGCGGGTCACGGACGGAAGCGAATGGCACCTCGACATCAAAGAATTCGGATGGGCGTGATCGAGCCCAGACCTGGGCTCTACTGCCATTAAATTAGGGACTACGAGCGTGATTCCTGCTCCTAATCCTAGCTTCCACGCTGTTTACAATGGAATAGGTCCACAGCGGATGAAGACCTTTTTTTCCATCTCGCCGGGCTGACTGGAGTTTGGACCTATTGGCTGCCTTCGTCTCCCGGAGGGAGATTCGAGAATAGCCCGGCAGTTGACTGCCGGGTTCGAATTAGCGATCGCATAAGTCGCGCAGGGACGGTCGAATCCCCCGATGCCCTACGTCAGCTCCTACTGTCTGTTCGGGACAAAGGATCGCCCGAGAATAGTTCAACCGTCCCTTCGGGACTTTGGCTATTGACTACCTCATCCCACCCTTCAAAGGGTGGGCTATTCTCGAATCTCCTCTCCGGGAGATGTGAGACGCAAACCTCATCGGCGACAACAGCACGCGGCCGGAAAATGTCCAAACTCCAAGCACCCCTCCTGAGTGGGTCTTCCAGCTCGGACACGGAAATGGTTCCACTGAAAACAGCGGGGAACCTAGGAATCACGCTCAAAATCCTTAATTCAATGGCAGTGCCCTTTCGCTCAAGGATTGCCGCTCTTTAGTCGATTGCCTTCTTTAGGTCTCGTTTGACGGCCTCGACCAAGTCCACTCCTTGGCGTGGGTGATTATCAATCGTAATGCACTTTTCCGCTTCGTTAAGACTTTCGATTGCGCCTGCGAGCAGTAATTGCTTGGTCATCCGTCGCGCTAGAATTGCCTGCAGCAGGGTGGATAGATTGCTGATGTAAAGCTTGCGTTCTCGCAACTCCAAGACTCTTAGCGAGCGCTCGACGAGGAAGTGGATGCCATGCCATCGAAACATAACCGCTCCGATGTTCTCTCGAACTTCGATTTCGGTGATGAATTTCGGATCTGGAAGGGTTTTTCGCAGGTAACCTGGCAGCTCGCTCAGCGTGCTAAATCCCGTTGCATCGATAGCCTGCCCTTTCTGTTGCTCTAACATTGGCGTATTGTTCATATTCAACACGCTTTTCTCCCAAACGATCATTAGTGGCTCCACGTCCTTTGGTAAAGTAATGCCATTTTTTGGCTGATTGAAATCTGCGGCGTGCCGAGTCTTGCCTGCCGAAGTCCGGACAAGCTTCCATCTTTTCGCTTCTCTCCGCAGGAAGATTTCTGATCCTAAAAACAGCAGTTCAGCCGAAAGAAGCGAAAAAAGCGAAAGACTTCGAGGGCTTTACGCAAACGCGGCCGCCACTCACCTACCGGGTGAATGGCGGCTGCCTCAGAATTTCTTCTCTCTCGGCCATAAAGGGATCAGTCATAAAGGGATCAGTCAAGAATGGCGCTTAGATAAGGCCTCGAATTTCTTGCTCAATTCAAGAGATGCTGCTGCCTCGGCCCCAATTCGTCCCGGAGGGACTTGTGAGAATTAGCCCAGCGTTTCAACGCTGGGTTAGTGCAGTCGGAGCGTCGAGTCCCGGAGGGACGGCTGAATGCGGCTGTTGGAGTAA
>CAMAWP010000108.1 GCA_945861765.1 Akkermansia muciniphila
GCTGCGCCCCATCTGGAACGAAGGTGGCGGTGGCGCTAACATCGAGATCTTCTCGGTGAAAGCGGATGGGAGCAAAGTCCTCCTCAACGACGCGGCCAACGGTGGCTTCAAAACCTATCGTGTAGGAACGGCTCCGAAGAAGCCGACCGAAGGTCCGAAGTTCACAAAGTCCTCCAGGAACGCCGATGGCTCCATCACATTGGAATGGACTGGTGGTGGCACGCTGGAAGCCGCTGCATCCATAACCGGGCCTTGGCAGGCAGTGCCAGGTGCGACCAGCCCGTACAAGTTCAGCCCGACCGGACCTCAATTGTTCGGACGGCTCAAGCTGTAATCTGATCCGTTAATTCATAGAGGCCGGACGCAAGTCCGGCCTCTTTTCTTTTTCCGACCGAAGGTTTTGGTGAGTTTGCTGGTTGAGCCACGGAAATGCCCCAGGGGCTAGAGTTCGGAGGGCCTTTTCATACTCTTAATCCTACTCCTAATCGTAATCTTCTCAGTGTGAGTTTCTTGGAGAGTAAGAGTAGGATTACGAGTAGGAATCACGCTCAAAATCCATAACTCAATGGCAATGGACTCTGGCCCTCTCCCCGAGGAGAGGGCATCACCCCATGCCACCTGGGGCAACCTCGACGCGTGCCTGCTCCGCGGATGCGGAAAACGATTCTCCCTCTCCGCTGGGGAGAGGGACGGGGTGAGGGGAAACGGTGCTCCCTCCCATCCCAACGCCCACGCGTTTACCAACGCTTCCTTTCCCCTCACCCTGCCCTCTGCCCGAGGAGAGGGTAAACCGATTCCCCCAGGGCAGAAGACAACGCTGCCTCTTTGCCGGACTGAGGGGAAAAGCCGTGTCAGAAGGAAGGGCGGGATCATCTCGTTTCCATGGCCTCGGGAGTTCTGAGCCTGTGGAATCCGCGCTTGCCCAATTGATCGAGGCACCAGTGGTACTCTCCCACCAATTGATCGACAACACTGCGGTTCTTCAATTCGGAAGGCATGACTTCCCAAGTGTATGTTTCCATTTCCAGATGGGAGCAGAGGTCAGGGTTTTCCTTCAAGAGATCCATCACGCCCAGGATATGATCGGAAGTATTATCGAAGAGCGGAGTGGGCTGACTATGCAGCGGAATGTGAAAATGAATTCGCCATTCTTCGGCGAGTTGTGAGCTGAGATCTGCGGTCTGAGAAAGAGCTACGTCGAGGTCTTTGTGCCGTGTGATGCTCCCATCGCTGCGACGAGCGATGACTTGATGAAAATAGATATCATCGGCGAATGAATTCAAAGCTTGGCGGACCTCAGGAGTGGGCCGCACTTTAAGAGCAGAGCTGAAGTGTAGTTTGCTGATCTTAATACCGTGGTGTTGGAGGCTCTGGATGACATCGCGCGGTTCCTCGAACTCGACCGCCAAATGGCAGGTGTCATAATTGACTCCGAGGTGCTCATTGAGGGACGCATCGTGCGGGCGATCCGCGCGCATTGCTTCGAAAAACCCGACGGTTTCGGCGCTGGTTTCCAGGTAGCAAAGAGGCTCTGGCTCGAGGCCTAGGTGAAGCTTTTTTCCGGATTGTTCGCTCAGCTTTGCGATATGATCCACGCAGCTCCAAAGATTCGCGCGCATGGCTCGAACCTGATCCTTGGTGTGGATGAATTCCTTGAAGGAACAGGGGACGGTGCTGATGCTGCCATCCACGCCCTCGGGAACAAGTTTGGCGAGGAGATCAAAGAGACGATTGGTGTATTCGAGCCGCGCGTGCGTGGTCCAATCGGGAACATAAACCTGCTCCTTGACCCGGCTGCCATGAAAGCGGCCGAAGGGAAAACCATTGATTGTGAAAATGTAGCATTGGTGCTCGTCAAGCCAGCGCTGAAACGCAGTCAATTTGGAAGGCTCGGAAAGCTCGCGCGAGGCCACGTCGCTCAAGCGCAAACCGATTGCGTAGGGCGCGTTGGGACAGACCTGTTCCCTCACAGCCAGAGTGTGCTGATTTAAGGAATCAAACGTTTGCTGCCAATCTTCGCCGCGATGGATGTTGGTGGAATAGGCAAGGTGGAGGCCGTGATTCAGTTTCATTGCTTTAGACCCGATGCTTCAGGGCTCGCTTAATAACCGCTTTCCATGAACCGACCCACCCCTACCCCTCCCAGGAGGGGAGCTTTGTCGTCCGCGCCGGTTGCAGGTTCCCCTCCTGGGAGGGGTGAAGGGGTGGGTTTCATGGCCTCGATTCATATCCAGTTTTTGGAGGTGTTCCCTCCCCATGGCGGCGCTTCGAAAAGGGTGATGTTGCTGGAAGGGAACATCAGAACGCGATGGCAATCAGACCAGATCAAACTTTGGGCATTGTCGCATGAACTTCAGTGGGTTTTGATAAACCAGCTTGTCGATTGCCTCCACGCTGTGGCCGCGTTTGCGCATTTCCAGCGCTGTCTTCGGAACGGCCAGCGGCACGCTCACTCCCCAATCGCAGGCGCTGTTCATCCAGAGGCGCTCAGCGCCGTAAACTTCCACGATGTCAATGGCCCGCGCCGGCGAGCACTTCGATTCCGGGTAAAGCGTCATGCCGGCCCAAAACCCAGCATCGAGGACGAGCTTCACAGTGTGTTCCTCGACGTGATCGATAATGACGCGCTCGCGTTGAATCCGCTTGTCACTCTTGAGCGCATCGATAATGAGCCGCGTCCCCTTGAGTTTATCTTCCAGATGCGGAGTGTGAACGAGGATAAGCTGGTTATGTCGGGCCGCCAGATCAATGTGTCGCTCCAGAACTTTGAGTTCGTTCCTGCTGTTTTTGTTGAGGCCGATTTCGCCGATGCCCAGGACGGTGGGACGATCGAGAAACTTGGGAATGATCGCCAGCACTTCGTCGGCGAGCTTCATGTCTTCGGATTCTTTGGGGTTGATGCAAAGCCAGGTAAAATGGCGCAAGCCGAACTTTGCGGCGCGCTTCGGTTCGTGTTCGGTGAGCTGGCAGAAATAATCGTAGAATCCTTGCACTGAACTTCGGTCGAAGCCCGCCCAGAACGCCGGTTCGCAAACGGCCTCGCAGCCAGCCGTGGCCATATCAACGTAGTCGTCGGTGACGCGGCTGACCATGTGCCCGTGAGGCTCAATGTATCGCATTATCAGGTGATTGTTGAGAGTTGGTGTTTGGTAGAGTTCGCCGTTTGTATCATGTTGCGTTCTGACTTTCCACTAATGACCAGCTTAGTCCAGCAATTCTCAGTTTGGGAGGTATGTAGTCCCGGCTTTAGCCGGTCGCCCCGTGAAAACCGGCTAAAGCCGGGACTACATACGGCGAACGGAAAGTGCCCTGGGCCAAAATGAGAATTGCTGAGCTTAGTCCGCTTAACAGTGCTCTGCGTTTCTGCCTCGCAATAAAGTTGATTGTGAGCGGCATCGTTTACTCAAGTCTGGAACAAGCTCCTGAAGCAGCCTTAGTCGTCGCTTTGGCGATCGGCTTGGTGGTGTGATCGCTCAATGAGAGGAGAACCCGCTTTGCTCTCTGCGGCTCCTTGCGGTCTAATTCCTTGAGCGCTTGCCGAAATGCTTTCAGCCGAAAGTCGGCCTCGCCTTCCCCTCGATCCAGACGGTCCATGAAAGCAGCCAGATCGATCAGCTTGGATCGGGCGTCCATGAAATAGAGGTCCAGTAACTGTTGGCGTGTCATATGGGTGTTACGATGCTAACCGTTTTGCAATTCCTCAAGCTCTGCCTCGATCCAAAGTAATCAACCTCGGCATGCCAGAAAAAATGTGATGAGCAAAAGTAACCTGAGTTCTCGACAAAAAACAACAAGGATTCGGCCCTGGAGTCATCGAAGGGCGGATCTCCGAATGAGGACAGGCGCGCTGCGGAGTCTTCCTCCCTCTCTCCATGAACCGACCCACCCCTACCCCTCCCAGGAGGGGACCGGACAAAGCTCCCCTCCTGGGAGGGGTAGGGGTGGGTTCAGAGTCGCCCTGCGCGCGCGAAGTCCGGGGGGTGGTCTCTCCCTGCGAGGAACGAAGTTTTGGCCCATCCTCATTCGGAGATGCGCCCGTCATCGAATCTGAGGCGCGCCTTTCAATCGTGTGTTCATCCTCTCCGATCGCTTTCATACCACCAACTTCGTCAGGGCCGCATATTTCTCCGGGACTGGAAAGCGTCGCCCGCAGATGAAGTCGTCGAGCAAAACACTGAGCCATTCTCGGGAGGCGGTGGCTTTCTTGATCACGAGGTAGGTGCCAGAGTTGTCAGTGCTCAGCTCGTATTCCTGGACGATCACAGTGATCGGCTCCTTTTCTCCCTTGAGCAGGACTTCGACTTGAGCAGTTTTCCGGTGTGAATCGATAGAGAAATTCAACATACGACCGTAGTGTGCGATTACTTTTTGAAGGGCTACTTCCAGGACAAAAGAAGTCGAGGAATCCTTCTGGCGATGCAACCAATTCGTCAGCTTGTTCAGGTCACTCATTTGTCACCACTACGAATCCGTCCCGCCTTCTATTCGTATCGCAGCGCTTGAATCGGATCGAGCCTGGCCGCTTTGAACGCGGGGAACAAACCGGCCAGGATTCCGACAAAGCCGCTGAAGATAAAAGCTAAGACCAAGGAATCGACAGTGATGACAGGGGTATTTTCCGTGGGAGACATCACCGTGAGGAGGTGAACGAGCCCGTAGGACGCCGCTATTCCGGCGAAACCGCCGAGGACGGCGATCACAAGGCTCTCGATGAGAATTTGGACAAACACATCGGCAAAGGTCGCGCCGATGGCCTTTCGAATACCGATTTCACGAATCCGTTCGGTGATGCTAGCCAGCATGATATTCATGATCCCGATGCCGCCGACGAGCAGGCTGATCGCAGAAATAAACCCGCCGCTCATCCGGGCGTTGCGAATGGAAGTGGTGATGCTTTCGGACCAATTCTCCTGGGTTTGGAAGGCGAAATCTTCGATACCTTTATGAGTGTGCATCATGACGTTCTTCGCCTGCTGCAAGGCTGGCTCGAGTAAATCGATATCTGCGACCTTCACGTAAAGACTGGATAGCCTCGGGTCAGGAATCGAGTTTGAGCCATAGCCGCCGGACCGGAACTTGATCCACATCGTGTTCAGCGGAATGTAAATCGTAGCGTTCTTCCAACTATACACCCAGCTATTGGGGCCGCCCCTCCCGCTTCCACCCCACCCACGGCGCCGCTCTGGACCTGTCTGAGTGACCTTCGGCATATCCCTTTCGAGCTCGCGCAATTTGCGGTCCTGCTCGCTTTCGTACCGTTGGAACATCCCGATGATCCGGAACGGCTGATTGTTAACATTGATGTACTCTCCGAGCGGAATTATTTCGTGGCCAACTTCCTCGGGCGAACCAAAGAGTTGGTCGCGAATGCCCGTTCCAATGACGCAAACATTCCAGGCGTTGTCGTCATCGACTTCGTTGAACATTCGTCCGTGCTCGATGACGTGCTGGTTCATTTCAATGGCGCTAGGCCATGTACCGACCAATTGGACGCGGTCGCGGACGGATTTCATGCCATGAGTAATCAAAGTGCCGCCGCCGCCCCAACCGCCACCTGGCATGACTCTCATCTCCGGAGTGACGAGCTTGATCAAGGGAGCGCTCCGTTGCAGCGCATAAACATCGTGAATGGTGCTCCCGACGGCTTGATCCTCCAAGTGCCGCTGATAGAGCGGGATGTCTTGCTGCTCGACACGCACCTTCTCCAGCCCACCGATGGCAATCAGCGCTTCTTTCATCCCGTTCTCCATTCCTTTGACCAGCGCCGACATGGCAACCAGACTGGAAACACCCAGAATGATGCCTAACATGGTTAGGATAGAACGGAATTTATGAGACCAAATTTCTTTGAACCCGATGAGGATGGCGTTCCATAAGTCCATAATTCTAGTCTTTAATTGGCTGGCGCGGTTTCGGGGATTTTTCGGTCCAAGCCAGCCAGCTTGGCATCAACCTGCTTGGCAATCTTCCCGTCGCGAATCTCGATCCGCCGCGGAGTGACTGCGGCAATTTCTGGATCATGGGTTACTAACGCGATGGTGCGGCCCTCCTGGCTCAATCTGCGGAAGAGCTCCAGAATCGCTTCGCCAGTATGCGAGTCAAGATTGCCGGTAGGTTCATCGGCAAAGACTATTTTCGGACTATTGACTAAAGCCCGGGCGATGGCCACGCGCTGTTGTTGACCTCCCGAGAGTTGCATCGGGCGATGTTTGCTTCGGTTTTCGAGATCGACCATTTTCAGAGCTTCCATGGCCCGTGTTTTTCGGTCGCCGCCCGAGATGCCGCTATAAACCATCGGCAATTCAACATTCTGTAGCACCGTGAGTTTGGGAAGCAGATTAAAGAATTGGAACACGAAGCCGATTTTTCGATTGCGAATGCCAGCCAGCTCCTTTGTGGACGCATTATGGATCATCGTCCCATCGAGCTGGATTGTTCCCCGGGTAGGAGAATCCAGACAACCCAAAATATGCATCAAAGTGGACTTGCCACTGCCCGACGGGCCGATGATGGAAATGAATTCGCCGCCTTCAATATCCAGCGAGACATCATCCAACGCGCGGATCTCTTCGCCACCCAGATGATAAATCTTACTAACGTTGCGGAGTTCCACTAAGGACATACAGCAGTTGGGATTTTAGCGTCCGGTACCTACTCCGCCTGAGGGTCGGCTCGTGCTGCCGCTTCCGGATCGTTGGCCATCGCCGCCGCCGCCCGGCTTTGAGATCGCTGCACTGTTGGTAGGACTGGCACCCGCGCCAGCGCGAGCACCGGCCAACGCCATCGGTTTTGGTCCGCCTGCTGTCTGCGCTGTTTTCGTTCCTTTGTCTTCAAGAGATACCACCTCTCCGGCCGCAAGGCCTTTCTGGACCTCGGCGAAATCATAGTCGGCAATGCCGATCTGAATTTGACGTCTCTCGAAGGTCTCTCCTTTTTTGACGTAAACAAATCGCTCGCCTTGCTCGGTGAAGACGGCGGCGAGCGGGACAGCGACCGCGTTTTCCGCCGAGACCACTGGGATGGATAAATTAGCAGTCATGCCGGGTCGAACTCGCGGGTCTTGCTTTTCGATCAAGATCCGGGCGGCATAACCTTTGATACTGTTTTTGATCGTGGACTGCGGAGCAACACGTTCGACAATTCCTTTCATGGTCAAACCGAGAACTGATTCGACCTGAATATCGACCTCCTGGCCGGTCGAGAGCCGTATCACATCCGCCTGGTTGACATGGGCATTGATAATCATCTTGTTCAGGTCGGCAATGGTGAGGACTTCAGTGCCGCTATTAAAGCCGCCTGAGCCGGAGACCGCCTGGCCGATGGAGATGGGGCGAATCAAGACAGTGCAGTCAAATGGAGCGATGATCTTGGTTTTGGACAGCCGATCGTCCACGACCCGAAGATTCTTTTCAGATCGGTCGAGAGCGTTTTTTGCCAGCTCATACTCGGTTTTCGTATCCTCGTAGAGCTCCTGTGAAATCAGCTTCTCTTCAAACAGGTCTTTGCTCCGCTTGAAGTTCCGCTCGGTTTTGGCCACTTGCAGTTTTGCTCCCTCGATTTCCGTCAACCTGGAGGAGCGTTCACTCTGCAAATCCGTATCGTCCAAGGTAAACAGAACATCCCCTTTTTTGACTTTGTCACCGATATCGACAGGCAGAGAATCGATCTTGCCATTAACCTCCGGCCTGACCGAAACTTGTTCTGCCGGACCAATATCACCAGCGGCAGCGACTTTGAAGTTGATGTTGCGCATTTCGACGACAGCCGTTGTCGGACGCCCCGGCGAACCGGTTGACGCAGGCGCTGTCTGCTTCAGAGACGACGACTTTTGCCAAGCCCAGTAACCACCAGCCAAGATGACAACGAGAACAACGATCCACTTTTTCATGATAAATTCTAACCACGGTGCCACTTGGGCAGCTGCGAGTAAACCGAAACTAACCCTGACACACTAGTACGAACGTAAATTTCGCCACGACCTTGTACGAGTGGCTACTCCGAAAAGGCTGACTCGTCAGTTCGATAAAAAATTCACATTATATTAGCGTGTCTATCTGACCCAAGGCGTTACAGCGAGTCGCCTTTTCTCCGGTGAGAATTGGAGCCGACGTTTCGATCGCGCGCGAGGGATCGATCATTCAAGCCAATCGCACTGCGCCGACGGCATACGTTTTGGCGAAGCGGTGGGGTTCAGAATTTAATGGTGAGTTGCGCTGCGACGAGCTGTTCTCCCTGTTGAAGAAAGCCTTGTTGATGGCTGTAGCCGTATTGGAGCTTGGCTTGAACATGGCGGTCGAAACGATAGCCCACGGCCGTTTCTATGCGCCACATATCTCGGTCCCACTGCTCATGCCCCCCTCCGCCATTCGGAACGTCGCCAAAGAATTGCTGGTTCCATCGGAGAGCGCCGAAGAGCTGGGGCGTGATCTCGTATTTCGTTTCGAGGTAGTAGGTGACCGTATCCGCGTTGCCAACATTAGGAACCTCGAAGCGGGAGACAAACCCTTCCGCCCAAATCTGCCAATGCCCCCGCGAGTAGCTGATGTCCTGCCCCACCGTGCTTTGTTTGAAATCACCCTTATACGAGCCTGCAAGAATGCTCTCTTCCGGAGGCAACAGGTAAGCGCCGTGGCTGAAGGAGGCCCCAACATTCCACGCAGCGTTGGGGCGATACCCCATTCGGCCGCTAAAAACCGGGTAGTCCCAATCATGCGTCCAGGCATCCCAAGCGTAAGGGCGTGATGACAGGGCGACATTTTTGATCTCAAAACCATATTCAAATTTCTCGACCAGCCCAAACACCGACGCGCCGCTGGCATACGAGGGACCCCAAATGACTGGCACCCAATTCGCGGGTTGATCCGGCTTGTTGCGTCGCGCCAGAAACGCCTTGGGATTAGCCGGCACGACGTGGTCAGTAATGCCCACCACGTTTTCGTAAGGCAACGGGGCGTTGATAAACGGGTTCTTCCAGGAGTCATGGCGTGGCACCCAGTTCCCTACAACAGTGGCAAATTTCCCGATCTGCAGGTTGAGTCGAGCATCGTCGAACGGGATGTAGCGCAACAAGTATTCATCCGCCCGTGCATCGCCGTTCGGCATGGCGCCGGGATCGAACCCGCGATCATATCGGCCTTGCGCAAAGGCATAAAGATGCGGCCCAATCCGAGCGTCCAAGAAAAGCGAGAGCCGCGGATTAAAGAAAAAAGCGTCCTCGCTGAATACCAAGCCGGGCGGATGTTGATCGATGTAATACCCTTCGAGGTCGAGCAAGCCGCTCACATCGGCTCGGAACCAGCCGTTGGACGACTGGAGGAACAGTGAATCGTCAAGTTTTTCGAGCCACTCGGTTTGCGCCAGGGCAGGGCGCGCTAAGAGCGACGCTGTGATGAGTGCGAGAACAATAACGTTTTGTTTCATAGAGCTTCTTGGAGAGTTTGGATTTCTAAGAGTTTGAAGGCCGGAACTCTGGATGAAAAACCTTTCAGTTCCAATTCAGGCAAATTCTCCACGCGAGCGGCATCACCCAGCCGCTCCCGAGTCGTCTGGTCGATGACCACGTCCATGCGTCCGGCTTTGCTGCACAAACGGGAGGCGAGGTTCACTCGCTCGCCCAGCACCGTGTAATTGAGGCGATCGGCGGACCCCATGCAGCCCGCCACGGCTGGCCCGGAGGCGACCCCGATTCCGATCTCAATTTTATAGGAGGTGGTATCGTTCAATTTTTGCCGCTCGTGCATCATGTCGAGAGCGCAGCGGGCGGCGTTGAATGCATCGTTGCCGTAGCTTTTCGGCGCGCCAAAAATTGCCATGATCAAATCGCCCACAAATTTATCGACCACGCCGTTGTGCTCGTTAACCACCCGGGTTAAGGGAGTGAAATGTTCATTCAACATTCGAATCACCTCGTCCGGGTCCATCCCTTGGGTCAACGCGGTGAAGCCGCGAATGTCACAAAATAAAACGCTGATCTCCCGTGTTTCGCCGCCGAGCGCGACATTACCCTGCATCAGCTCGTGGGCTACGGCTTTGTCGGAGACCTTGTCCAGGACACTGCGGTATTTTTCCTTCAAGACCAGCCCTTCCGCCATCTCATTGAACGACGCGGCTAAGTGGCCGATTTCGTCGCGAGAGCGCACGGGCACTTTGACAGCAAGATTGCCGCGTTGAATTTCGTTGGTGCCTCTGACCAACTCGCGGATAGGAACGGACAACCCGTGCGACAGCAGCAAGCTCATCCCGAACGCTCCGAGCAAGCCAACCGCGCCGAAGAAAAAGATGTTGCTGCGGAGATCGCGCTGCTTTTCGAGAGATTCTTTGACGGAGATGAGCACGACCAAGTACGCCTTTGGCAGATGTGGGTCTGGATTGAGAGCTTGGTAAAATACGCGATTCGGATCGCCATCAATCATCTCAATGAAATCTTCTGGTGGATGTTCCGACAGCTTGATCTGTTCGGTCACTCGTTGCGCAAGATGCTCGCGTCTGGTTCCCAAAATTGATTTCGAATACATCAGACCCTCAAATAATATCCCGGCTCTGAACGTATCGTTCGTCGAGTTTCCGTCACCCAGGTCGGGCATGGGAAATCCCAGGGCCAGTGTGCCCAACAAGTCACCACTGGGCGCATCGATGATCTTTGTGAAAACGGCCTGCTGCAGTTCCATCTGACCCTCTTTGGTTTGAGGGGTGATGTAACTCACAACTTGCCCTTCCATCGTTGAAATTCCCTGCCCCACCTGTTCGAGTTGTTTTCTAAAACCTTCCTGATTGGTCAGTTGTTTGACTTCTGCAAACGAGCTCGGCGGCAGGATCACCTGGCCGTTGGTGCCAAGGAACAGATAGAAAGTCGCCTGTAACGAGTTGGTGTTGCCGCCATCCGACTCGATCAGCTTTCGAGTTTGCAATTCGCCTTTGGCGATTTTGTACAGTCCCTCCGCTTCACCTTCGAGGGCCTCAGGCACGGCGAGCTGTAACCGTGGAGAGCCCACAAGGACTGCGCAGGTTTGCTTGATGTTTTCGATCAGCGTCTTCTGATTATTGGAAAAGGAACTGATTTGATTCCGAAACAACTTTGCATAAAGGTCCCGGTAGTTCTCCTGAAATATCTTCTGCGAAATGTAAAGCGTCGCGCCACTCACCCCTACAACCACAAGCATCATCGCGACCAACAATTTGATTCGGAAGCTTACGGCAGGCATGAGAGCAGATCGTTGCGCGCTTGAATCATTTGCCGGAGAAGTCCACCTTCAATTTGCTTCCCTCCTTGAGCTCGACCGCCTGTTGCTGAATGTTCTTCTCGTCCGCCCATGCCTTCAGAACGTAACGCCCGTCGGGAACATTGTTGATCACGAGCCGATACTTTCCTTCACGGTCAGTCTTGGTGAACACAGGCGTGTCGAGGACCAAGATAACGGCTCGCATGTGATCGTGAATTTCACAACCAATCTTCACAACACCAGCGGTGTCAAAGACGATCACGGGGTCTGGCTTTTCATCTTTGCGATATCGTCCCAGGTCGAATTTCTTTACCTTCGAATACGAAAAGACGTGATGATAATCATCGTCGGAATTCGGAAACCTAACCGAACTCCCCTTCAGAATGGGCAGGAGCGACGGCATAAATTGAAAGCCTTGCTGCCTTACTTCGTTGGTCACCGATTGGACGGATATCGGCGGCTGAAATGAACCCTCCAGATAGATCACTGCTGACGGCGCGTCCGGAGCCGCCACAGCGCCCGACTTCTGTTGATATCGAGATGAAGCGGCCGCGCCAGATTTGGCCGGAGGCAAGTTGAAAACGCCCTCGATGACCGTCTCAGCTCGGGCCAAAAACAGAGAGGTGGTAGTAAAAACGAAAACCAGGGAGAGCAAATACTTCATAATATTACAGTCCGTCGCGATGTCAGAAAAACGAATGGTGTGTTTGCGTGCATTTCGCTTCGGTACGGCCCGACCATAAATATTTCCGGCCAGGAAGGCCATTAAAATCAGTTGTGATAGCTCTACCCGATCCATCCCCGCCAACGGTACACGAACCATCCGATCTTTTCATGCAGATAAAGATGAAGGTGCCAAAAACCGCCCTCCCCAGGGACAGGATTGAAGGCTTTCTTCCTCTCGAGATAACTCAGTCCAATGAAATCACAGGCGAACGTTTCCGTCGGAATGCCCAGTTGCTGAAAAAGAGCTTCCGCGCGCTTCATGTGGTAACCCGATGTCACGAGAATGACGCGTTTCCATTTAGCTTTTTGAGCGAGCGCCAGCACTTGCACCGCCTCTTCATGAGTATTGGCCGAGACGTTCAGACAAGTGACTGGAGCATTCGTCAGACCCCACGTTTCAAACCAGGTTCCCAATCGTCGCGCCTCGGGTGATTCACCTTTTTCACCCGGACTCTCTGTGTCACCGCCGCCACCGATCACCAGGTTCGGCGCTTTTCCTTGCCGAATTAACTCTGCGGCCGTGACCGCTCGGTCGGCGGCATCATTCAGGTCGAAGTGGAAAACCCCGTCGCGAGAGGCAGACAACGTGCCACCCAAGAGGACGACAGCATCGCAAGGAAGAACGGTTTCCAACCGCTTGCCTGAGTACGGACGTTCGAGAGAAGCGAGCAAGCGAGCCGGAACAGAGGTGCTTCCAACGATGAATAATAAAGCCGCTACAGCGCCACAAAAGGCCGCATCGCGCCATCTCCGCCGGTATGCCAGCCAAATCCAACCCACCAAGTTCAGCAACCAAATCAGACCGATTGGCTGCACTAGCGCCTCGAAAATTCTTGTCGCATTCGCCATCGCTTCGCAGCTTACTGTCGCTCTGCGGGAAGGACCATTTAAAACTCCTGGAACACTTTGAACTTCGCGTGGACAAGCGTCAAAGAGAGCTGATGTTCGCAGCGAGCCGCTCGGGTTTTACTGATCACACTCCCATCACCACCCTCTATGAACTGACCCACCCCTACCCTCCCAGGAGGGGAGCTTTGTCTTGTCCCCTCCTGGGAGGGGTAGGGGTGGGTTCAGAGTCGCCCTGCGCGCGAGAAGTCCGGAGTGGTCTCTCCTGGCGAGCGAGCATTGGCAGCGTTTGCTGGACCTCACACCACGACGCAGGAGAAAGTGACTCCAATTCGACGCTTCAAAGGACCACTTAAGAAGGATTGAAATCATTCGTGAACTCGTTCATTCTCCAGGGCAATGAATGAACTCGACCAGTTGGATGAGATGACGACCTGTCGCATTGATGACGGTCGCAAGACCGTGGAACCTTGTTCCATCGTTATTTTTGGAGCCAGCGGCGATCTGACCGCGCGAAAATTGATTCCGGCCCTTTATCACTTGTTTGCCGCGAAGCAGTTGCCCCCGCTGTTTCGCATTATTGGCTTTGCGCGCCGTGAAAAGAACGACAGCCAATGGCGCGAGGAACTCAAAGCAGCTCTTCACCAGTTTTCACGCACCAAGCCGGTGGATGAAGCGGTCTGGGAAGCTTTTGCTCCCAACTTATTTTATTGCCAGGGCGACTTTTCGGAAGTCCCGGCTTACAAGAAACTGGAGCAGCTCCTAGTTTCATTTGGCAATGAACAGCTCCGCCACAATCTCCTGTTTTACTTGGCCACCTCTCCCAGCCAATTTGGCGAGGTCGTCGAACAATTGCATCTGGCCGGCCTGTTGCACCTGGAGGAGAAACCAGCTTCCTGGCAGCGGCTCGTCGTGGAAAAGCCGTTCGGTCACGATTTGCAATCAGCTCGACAGCTTAATTCCGAGTTGACCCGATACGCCCATGAAAGACAGGTTTTCCGCATCGACCATTATCTCGGCAAGGAGACCGTACAAAATATTTTGATGTTCCGGTTTTCCAACTCCATCTTCGAGGAGCTTTGGAACCGCAAGGCGATCGATCACGTTCAGATCACGGTCAGCGAGAAGCTCGGCGTTGGAGGGCGGGGAGGCTATTACGAAGAAGCGGGCGCCATTCGCGATATGTTCCAAAACCATCTGTTGCAGGTCATGGCACTGGTCGCGATGGAGCCGCCCGTTTCCTTGGATGCTGAACCGATCCGCGATGAAAAGGTGAAGCTTCTCAAGTCGATTCGCGCGTTGACGGTCGCCGACGTCGCGAACCAAGTCGTGCGCGGCCAATATTTCGCCGGGATGATCGATAGCCAATTGCGGCCGGGATATCGCCAAGAGACGAAGGTGAAATCGGATTCCAATGTGGAAACCTACGTTGCGATGAAACTCTTCCTCGATAATTGGCGTTGGTCCGGCGTGCCTTTTTTCTTGCGCACCGGAAAATCGCTGCCGCTCAGCGCCAGTGAAGTGCGCATTCAGTTCAAACGGACTCCCAACGTTTTGTTCGCCGCCCGATGCGGTCCCAAATTGGACGCGAACGCCCTGACACTCCGCTTGCAACCCAACGAAGGCATATCGCTCCGGTTTAATGGCAAAGTGCCAGGCACCAGTCTCCAGGTCCGGCCAGTGCGCATGAATTTTAGCTACAACACCGAATTCGGCGCTTACACCCCGGAAGCCTACGAACGCCTATTACTCGAAGCGATGGCCGGTGATGCCACCCTTTTTATCCGCCGCGACGAAGTCGAGACCGCGTGGAGCATCGTCGATTCCATTCGCAAAGGTTGGGAGGGCAAAGCCCTGACGAACCGCGAGTTTTATTCAGCAGGCACTTGGGGACCTGTCGCCGCCGATGACTTGCTGGCGCAGACCTCTCACGTCTGGCGCGATCCCAACCCGGTATCCTGAACTCAACGGCTTTGGTTCGAGCCATAGTGCTCCACGCAGGATGACAGTTGGCCTCGCAGAATGAACAAATTCGAGTTATTGACTTTCGCCGGAGAGACGGCTTTGGCAGAAGCGGCGGCGAAGCGGTTGTTGGGTGAAATCGCTCGCGTGAGTTCCACCGGTGCTTATTGCGTGGCCTTGTCGGGAGGACGGGTTACTGGGCATTTCTTTTCCAGCATTGTCAGAGAATGTCAGCGCCGCGCTGTCACGCTCGATCGTGTCCATTTCTTTTGGTCGGATGAGCGGTGCGTTCCCCCGACCGATCCGGATAGTAATTTCGCTGTTGCTGAGGAGCATTTGTTTTTGCCATTAGCGGTCGCGCCCCAGCAAATCCATCGCATCCGCGGTGAACTGGAGCCAGTGGCCGCAGCCGCCGACGCAGGAGCCGAGGTTGCTCGGCTCTGCCCGGTCGATGATCGCCAGCAGCCCGTCTTTGATCTGGTCTTGCTTGGGATGGGAGAAGACGGTCACGTGGCATCGCTCTTCCCGAACGAACTCGAAGAGACTGTCAAAACCATTTATCGACCCGTTAGAGCCAGCAAGCCTCCACCGAACCGAATTACGATGAGCTACCTCACGATCGGAGCCGCGCGCGAAGTGTGGGTGTTGGCTTCGGGTGCCGGAAAAGAGCGTGCCCTGCGGGAATCACTCGTCCACGGCGGGACGACGCCACTCGCCAAGGTGTTGAGCCAACGTCAACGCACGACCGTTTTCACTGACATCCGGATGGAGGGCGTTTGAACGATTCTCGAAATTTCGGCTAAGGCTAATGAATGGATTTTTCGATATTCGCGAGTCGCTTGCGGCTGAACGCGTCATCCCTCGGGTTGCCCGAAATCTGGGGAATTCGACACTTTTTATCGGTCAATCAGGTGGATGTCGATCGGTCGCGGAGCTCTGGCAGAAGAAACAAAGCCGAGAGTTAATGCATGCGAAATGCCCTCGGACATGCTGTAAACAATGATCTTTTCCAAGGTCAGATTGGGATGGGCCTGGGAGCAAATGGCCGCCATTTCGTCGAGCGTTTTGAATGGAATTGCCTCCTCCGCATAGTCTGGAGTATCGGTGCGGATAAAAACCGCCTGTCCTATGACATCGACTGACTCCTGCATCAACGGCGTGACAGTGGCAGCTTCGACCCTTTGTGTCAAAAGCTCTTTTGCCCCAATGCATCCCGAAGACCACCAAGGTCGGTTGGAGAATTCGACGTTGCGTGGCCTGGTTCGTAAACCTAAAGTAGGTTCATTGAGACAACGGCTTTATTGAGCAGAAATGAAACATCATCTCGATTTTGAAAAGCCAATCGCGGAACTACAGCGCAAGCTGGAAGATCTGAGGAGACACCCAGAGACGCATTCTCTAGGGTTCCGTTTAGAGGAAGAGATCCAACAGATCGAAAAAAAGATTGAAGAAGAGCGGAAGCGTATTTTCTCTGATCTCACTCCCTGGCAACGGGTCCAACTCGCACGGCATCCGAAACGGCCATTCACTCTGGATTACGTGCGAACAGCCTTTCAAGATTACTCCGAGCTTCATGGAGACCGTCTCTTCGGCGATGATCAGGCTATCACGGGCGGATTTGCTCAACTCGAAGACCACAAGGTCATTGTGATCGGAACACAAAAGGGGCGCGATACAAAAGAAAACATCCGGCGCAACTTTGGTTCCGCGCACCCGGAGGGATATCGGAAGGCCCTTCGTTTGATGCGATTGGCTAATAAATTTGGTCTGCCCATCATCACCTTGATTGACACAGCGGGAGCGTATCCGGGCATTGGCGCTGAGGAACGTCATATCGCGGAAGCCATTGCTGTTAACCTGCGAGAGATGATGTTATTCGAAGTGCCCATCATCGCCGCGGTGATCGGTGAAGGCGGTTCGGGAGGAGCCTTGGGATTGGGAGTGGCAGATCGGGTTCTGATTCTGGAAAACGCCTACTACTCTGTAATCAGCCCGGAAGGTTGCGCGGCCATTCTCTGGAAAGATCGCACCGCGGCCTCGAAGGCTGCTGAAGCGTTGAAAATTACCGCGAAGGATTTGTTCGAACTAGGTCTTGTGGATGAAATTGTTCCAGAGCCGCTCGGAGGTGCCCACAATGATTTGGCTGTCACCGCCCAGACGCTCAAACAAAGACTGCTTGAACATCTCGAACAATTGGAAAAACTTACCGCGAGCGAGCGGCTGCGGTCGCGCTACGCTAAATTCCGCGCTTACGGTCAGTACATCGAGAAGCAGCCGACTCCCGCTTAAGTCTGCCCGTCCGCATTATCCCGTTCCAAATCTCGAATGCTCTATCCGCTCACCTTCCGGCCCATCTCGAAGGAACGTATTTGGGGCAGCCGCAATTTGGAACGGCTCTATCAGAAACCCCTTCCTCCCGGCCAGATCATCGGCGAGTCATGGGAGATCACGGATCGGCCGGAAGGCGTGAGCGTCATCGCCAATGGGGCACTGGCTGGAAAGGATCTGCATTGGTTGATGGAGAATCGCGCCGACGAATTACTCGGCGCAGCCAAGGCACCGAATGGGAGGTTTCCTCTATTGGTTAAGATACTCGACGCTCAGGAGATGCTCTCCTTGCAAGTACACCCTCCCGCCCAAATGGCCGCCAGGCTTGGAGGAGAGCCGAAGACGGAGATGTGGTATATCGCCGAAGCCGCTCAGGGAGCTGAGCTTTTTGTGGGATTGAGACGCGGAGTCACGAGGTCGGAATTTGAAAGCCGCGTCAAAGACGGGAGTGTCGCGGCGTGTTTTCATCGGGTGCCAGTCCACGCTGGCGATGTGATGTTCCTGCCGAGCGGACGGGTTCATGCCATTGGTGCGGGGATTGTGATTTTCGAAATTCAGCAAAACTCAGACACCACGTACCGGGTCTTTGATTGGAACCGCAAGGATTCAGAAGGGAAATCAAGACAGCTTCACATTGCGGAAGCACTCGAATCGATCGACTTTAACGACTTTGAACCTGCCTTGATTTCTACTCCATTCTCAGGCCAGCAGCACAAGCGCCGGACCCTGGTGGCCGACGCAGCGTTCAGCGTGGAGGAACATCAGTTGGCATCGGGTGCAGCCATTCGAGTAGATTGCGGAAAACCAAGCGTCCTCGCCATCGTATCTGGTCAGCTCTCGGTCCGGGACGGCGAGGGTCAGACCAAATTAGACCCGGGCCAGTTTTGCTTAATCCCAGCGTGTCTGGGCCAATGCAGTGTGCATGCAGAAAGTGAGGCTCGCTTCCTGCAAACAGAACCGTCTTGATCTGGGCCAAGAGTCGTCTCTTTCACCGAACGGGTGAGTTTGAAGAGCCTCCGTCCTCACCAGTTCTCTCCATGAACCGACCCACCCCTACCCCTCCCAGGAGGGGACCGGACAAAGCTCGCCCCCAGGAGAGGACCGGAGAAAGCTCCCCTCCTGGGAGGGGTAGGGGTGGGTTCAGAGTCGCCCAACACGCTCGACTTCTCCTCCGCCTCCTTTCCCCTCACCCTAACCCTCTCCCCGAGGAGAGTGAACCGGGCGCGCTCTCCGCTCATCGTCCAGCACCACTCGCCTCTCCCACGACGGAATTCTATTCTCCCTCTCCATGAACCTGACCTGGGAGCGCTGGCGTCTCGCCGGCGTGTTCCTAATTTCGCCACAGCAACTCGCCGGCGAGACGCCGGCGCTCCCAGGTTCATGGTCCCGATGCGGGTCCAA